>JAITKI010000116.1 GCA_031278515.1 Oscillospiraceae bacterium
CGATGCAAAAATTGTAATATTTCGCGTTTTCCGGGGATTTATTCCTCGGAAAACGCTCTTTGCGAGCCGCGCGCGGCGAGATCCAAGCTCCCGTGACTCGTTTGTGATGGCGAAGCCATAACAAACGAAATTATTCTTTGCGGCGCGTTGTTGACAAACCGGACGACAGCCGTTAGAATACCGTGAGAAGCAAGCCCCATCAGCTGGGGGACGCGGGCCGGTACTGCGGCGCCCGTACCGGTCGGTACGGGCGAAGAGGGGAATTCCGGGAGCCGCCGCGACAAAAGCGGTGCGGGCGCGCCGCCCGGCGAATCCTGCTACGATGCGGTCCCTCTTCTCCAGCGGACTACGCACTCCGCGGAAACATCGCCGACGGTGACGGTCAGTTTGGCCGCGCCGTTGTCGCCGGCGCCGATGCCGGTCACTTTTCCGTCTTGGCTGACCATGAACACATTTTCGTCGCTGCTCTCCCAGACAGGCGTGTACTCGGTTTCCGCAGGCACGGTGCGCGCCTCAAGTTGCACGACCTCGCCGGTATAGACGGAAAAATCCTTCATGACGCTGCCGCTGTACGTTATCTGCACCGACTCGACCGCCGCGGGCGTGGGGCTGGGCGTGGGAGTGAGAGTGGGCGTCGCGGTGGGCGTCATCAGGCCGGGCTGAGTAGTCGTGTCTCCCTCTCCGGGGAAGTTTGACGTGGGGCCGGGGTCCTCTGCCGTGACGCTGCCGGTCGAGTCGATCTCCGCGTCGCTCTCGCGTTCCATCAGGCTTGTGAAAAGAAGGGCGCCGACGGCGATAACCAGAGCGATCAGCACGAGTATACCCACCGTCGCCTTGCCCTTGAAAGAATCGTCGCCGTCGGCGTGTTTGCCGGGCGATCCGCGTCTTGCGCCGCAATAGGGACACCTGCTCCGAATGCCGGAAAAACGCCGGTCACATTTTTTGCACTTAACGTCCGGTACGATAGCCATATGAATACCACCATTTCTCCGGCATTGCCTTACAGCGATCCGCTAAACCACACTCCGTCGCCGGAACGGAGAGGCCCGTTTATGTACCGACACAATTCTACAGCAACCTCTCCGTTTAGTCAATAGAATATTTCATCGAATCATTTCGTTTGTGATGGCTTCGCCATCACAAACGAGTCACGGGAGCTTAGATCTCGCCGCGCGCGGCTCGCAAAGAGCATTTTCCGGGGAATAAATCCCCGAAAAATGCGAAATGTGATAATTTTTGCTCCGTCGCACGGGACGCACTCCTCCGCAAAAATTCTTTTCGCCTGCGCCGAAAAGGACGGGAGAGCGAAAATCGCTACAAACGAAATGATTTTCATCCCGGCGTCCGGGCCTCCGGGCCATTATTTAAGAGTAAAGGAAAAATTTCGATTATGGCGGGCAAAACGCTCTATATTGTAGTTCCGTGTTATAACGAGGAAGAGGCGCTGCCGCGGACGTCGGAGGTCATGGCGAATAAGCTGCGCGAGCTCGTGCGCGGCGGCAAGGTGTCGGAGGACAGCCGCGTACTGCTGGTTGACGACGGTTCGCGCGACAGTACGTGGACGATGATCAAATCGATGTGTGAGAGGTCTCCCGTGTTCTCAGGCATCGCGCTCAGCCGGAACCGGGGACACCAAGCGGCGCTGCTGGCCGGACTAATGACGGCGCGCGGCAGAGCCGACGTGACAATATCGCTCGACGCCGACCTCCAGGACGACGTCGGCGCTATGGACGCCATGATGGACGCGTTCCTTGACGGGTGCGACATCGTATACGGCGCGCGTTCAAGCAGGGACAGCGACAATTTTCTCAAGCGCGCAACGGCGACGGGCTATTACAGGCTGCTGCGCGCGCTAGGGTGCGATATTGTGTTCAATCACGCGGACTACCGCCTCATGAGCGCGCGCGCGCTGGACGCCCTCTCGCAATACGGAGAGAGCGATCTGTTTCTGCGCGGTATAGTTCCGATGATTGGCTTCAAGACGGCGACGGTCGAGTATGAGCGAGCGGAACGCGCGGAGGGGGAGAGCAAGTATACGCTGCGAAAGATGTTGAAGCTGGCGTCCGACGGCGTACTCTCGCTGTCGCTCGCGCCCGCGCGGCTCATATTGGGCGCGGGGCTTGTCATGCTGCTGTTCGCGCTCGGACTCCTTGCCGCCGCGCTCGCCGGACGCGACGACGCGCGCCAATGGAGACTGATTGCCGCCTCTGTCTGGGGCGCGGGCGGAATCGTGACGCTCGCGCTCGGCGTCGTCGGAGAATACGCGGGCAGGGCGTATCTGGAATCAAAACGCCGTCCGAGGTACAACATATCAGATTTTGCCGGATTGTCCGCGCCCGACTTGCGCGCCCGATCCGGCGCGGACGACGCGCGGTGAGCGCGCCGAATCGCGGCTTCAAATATTCGAAGGCGATGGGTCAGAATTTTCTCATCGACGACTCTGTGGCGGAGCGCGTGGCGCGGGAAGCGCGGGTGGACGCCTCGTGGGGCGTTCTGGAAATCGGCCCGGGAGAGGGCGCGCTGACGGAACGGCTGTGCGCCGCGGTCGGACGCGTCGTGGCCGTGGAGCTTGACAGGCGGTTGCTGCCCGCGCTCGGTCGCAGACTGGCCGGTTTCGGAAACGCGGAAGTGATTTGCGGCGATATTCTGAAACCGGACGTCCTCCGCGCCGCCGCCGAAAAGCTGAGAGGTTTCCGTCCCGCCGTGTGCGCGAATCTGCCGTACAACATAACGACGCCGGTCATCACGGCGCTGCTGAGCTCGGAGGTGTTCGAGACCGTCACGGTGATGACGCAGCGCGAGGTGGCGGCGCGTATCTGCGCGCGGCCGGGAACGCCGGACTGCGGGGCGTTTTCTGTGTTTTGCCAGTTCTACGCAAGCTGCGGGATATTATTCGACGTGCCTCCCACCGCGTTTTTCCCTCGCCCCGGGGTGCTGTCGTCCGTCGTGCGTATGGAGGCACGCGCGGAGCGCGCGGTCGGGCGCGATGATGAGGAGATGTTCTTCCGCGTCGCGAGGGCCGCTTTCGCGCAGCGCCGCAAGACGCTTGTCAACGCGCTGCACTCCGCGTTCGGGCGGAGTTTCACGAAGGCGGAGCTGGCGGACGCGCTGTCGTCGCTGGGTTACGGAGCCGCGATCAGAGGGGAAACCGTCGATATAGCGGGCTTTGCGGCCATCGCCTCGGCGCTGCGGGAGCGCGACGCGCGATTTTACACAGATTTGACATAACAGGTGTTTTTATTTTGACATAAGGCGAGTATACTGCGGCAAAGGACGTGAGGGCGCGGGAAGCGGCGCAGACGAATACGTTCGGGCGGCGGGGTGTTGTGTGGATAAGATAGGCATATATGGGTTGAATGTCTTCTACGGTGCGATGCGCGCGCTCACGGATGTGACAATGGGCATATCCGGGCGCGGAATAACGGCGCTGATCGGTCCGTCCGGATGCGGCAAATCGACGCTCTTGAAGACGATCAACCGCATGAACGATCTCGTGGAGGGCTGCCGCGTGGACGGGCGGGTCACGGTTGACGGCGAGGATGTTTACGGTGGCATGGACGTCACGGCGCTGCGGAAGCGCGTCGGAATGGTGTTTCAAAAGCCCAACCCGTTCCCGATGAGCGTATACGACAACATTGCGTACGGGCCGCGCGCGCACGGAATAAGGGCGAGGGCAAAGCTGGACGCGCTGGTGGAGAAATCGCTGCGCGCCGCCGCCGTCTGGGACGAGGTCAAGGACAGGCTGAAAAAGAGCGCGCTGGCGCTGTCAGGCGGTCAGCAGCAGCGCTTGTGTATAGCGCGCGCGCTTGCCGTCGGGCCGGAGGTGCTGCTGATGGACGAACCGACGAGCGCGCTCGATCCCGTATCGACGTCGAAGATCGAGGATCTTGCCGCGGAGTTGAGAAGGGAGTATACTATTATAATAGTTACCCACAACATGCAGCAGGCCGCGCGCATCTCCGACACGACGGCGTTTTTCCTGCTGGGTGAGATGGTGGAGTACGATTCCACCGAAAAGATATTCTCCATGCCGGCCGATAAGAGGACGGAGGACTACATAACCGGGAGGTTTGGCTGATGCGTGACAGCTACAGACAGCAGTTGGAGGCGTTGCACACGGAGCTCATCCGCATGGGCGCGCTCTGTGAGGAGGCAATCTCCGGCGCCGTGACGGGACTTGTCGAGAAAAATCCCGGTCTGCGCGCCGGAGTGGAACAGCTTGAGCGGGACATCGACTTCAAGGAGCGCGAGATCGAGTCACTCTGCGTGCGGCTCCTGTTGCGCGAGCAGCCCGTCGCGGGGGACTTGCGCCAGATAACGGCGGCGCAGGGCATGATATGCGATATGGAGCGGATCGGGGATCAGGCGGCGGACATCGCGGCGCTGGCGGAGCACATGGACGGCGGCGCGGCCGCGAGCGGCGTCCATATCGCGGAGATGGCGCGCGCCGCGGCGAAGATGCTCACGGACAGCGTCGATTCCTTTGTGGCCGGCGACGTCGTCAAGGCGCGCGGAGTACCAGAGTACGACGACGTCGTGGACGAGCTGTTCGCGAAGATCAGGGACGAGCTGATCGCCAGAATTACAGAGGACGCGCTGGCCGCTCCGCAGTGTCTCGATCTGTTCATGATCGCAAAGTATCTCGAACGCATAGGGGATCACGCCGCGAATATCGCGGAATGGGTGAATTATTCGGTGACGGGCAAGCGGACGTTCTCCTGACGTCCGGAGATGCGAGATGGGCAAAAAGCTGATTTACATCGTTGAGGACGAGGAGAATATCAGAGAGCTGGTCGTGTACACGCTGCAAAATACGGGATTCGACGCGCGCGGGTTTTCAAACGGGCTGGAATTCCGCGCCGCGGTGCTCGAAAAGGTTCCGGGACTCGCGCTGCTCGACATAATGCTCCCCGGCGAGGACGGCCTGACGATATTGAAAAGTCTGCGCGGCGATCCCGCGACGGAGAAGATGCCCGTGATGATGCTGACGGCTCGCGGTACGGAATACGACAAGGTGCTCGGCTTTGACAAGGGCGCCGACGACTATCTGGCCAAGCCGTTTGGCATGATGGAACTCGTGGCGCGCGTGAAGAATCTGTTGAGGCGCGCGGAGGAATGTTCCGGCGTCGAGCGCGGAGCGGGGGAGTACAATCTGGGCGGACTCTCTGTCAGCGTACCGCGCCACAGCGTGGCAGTCTTCGGGGAACCCGTGACGCTGACGCTGAAGGAGTTTGACCTTCTGGAGTGTCTGCTGAAAAACGAGGGGATTGTGATGACGCGGGACAGACTGCTGTCCTCCGTGTGGAGCTATGATTTTGAGGGCGAGACGCGCACGGTTGACACGCATATTCTCACGTTGCGCGGAAAGCTGGGACGGTGCAGCGGACTCATACAGACGGTGCGGGGAGTCGGATATAAGATCGGCGGGGGGAAATGAGACGCGCGATACTGCGCTTTTCGTGCCTTCTCGCGGGCGCGTCTATCCTGCTGACATCCGCGCTCATATGGATTTTTGCGTATCAGAGCTTCTCAGCGCGCGTGAGACGCGAGCTCAGGGCTGACGCGGACTACATAGCCGGCGCCGTGGAGACGCGCGGCGCCGATTTCCTGCGGGAAATGCGGACGGGGCCGTCCGGCTCCCGCGTGACGCACATAGCGGAAACGGGAGAGGTGCTGTACGATACGCGGCAGGACGCCGGCGTGATGGAAAATCATCTCGACCGCCCGGAGGTCAGGGAGGCCTTGGCGGACGGCGCCGGAGAGACGACGCGGTTTTCGCGGACACTGAGCGAGAGGACGTATTACCGCGCTGTCAGGCTGAGCGATGGGAGCGTGCTGCGTGTGGCGTCTACGTCCGACAGCGTGTTTGCCGCGATCTCCGGGTTGGCGGCCGTCACGGCGTGCATAGCGCTCGCCGTTTTTGCGGCGGCGGCGGTCGTCAGCGCGAGGGTGACGCGCGCGCTCGTCGCGCCCATAAACGGGATAGATCCCGAAACTCCCGGCGACGACGCGGTCTACGCGGAACTGACCCCGCTGCTTACGCGGCTGCGCGAGCAGCGCGGCAGACTGGAAAGCCAGATAGAGGACCGTGAAAAGATGCGGCGCGAGTTCTCCGCAAATGTGTCGCACGAGCTGAAAACGCCGATAACGGCCATATCGGGTTACGCGGAAATATTGGCGAACGGAGTGGCGCGCGCCGGGGACACGCGAAATTTCGCGGGCAAGATATATGACGAGGCGCAGCGTCTGATAGCGCTTGTGGACGACATAATGCTCGTCTCCCGGCTCGACGAGGGCGCGGCCGGATTTTTGCCGGAAAGCGTGGAATTGCTGTCGCTGGCGCGCGCCGTAGCGGAGCGATTCAGGCCGGCGGCGGCGGAGCGGGGAATAACAATGGCGGTCCGGGGCGGCGAGTTTACAATCATGGGGTACCGCCACGTACTCGACGAGACGGTGAGCAATCTCATAGACAACGCGGTGAAGTACAACAGGGACGGCGGCAGCGTGAATGTGACCGTGAGCGGCGACGGCGGGGGAGTGGCGCTCACGGTGACGGATACCGGCGTGGGCATACCGGCGGAGGATCGCGAGCGCGTGTTCGAGCGGTTCTACCGCGCGGACGCGAGCCGCGCGCTCGCTCCCGGCACGGGGCTTGGGTTGGCGATAGTGAAGCACGCCGCGCAGCTTCACGGCGCCAGGACGGAATTGCACAGCGACGGCGGCGCGGGTACGTGCGTAAAGGTGATATTCCCGAGATGACCGAAAAATCCGTGTCCACATAATTTCTACATATTTCCCGCGTATAATCACCGCAGTCCGGTTTTGGGGGGCGCGCGCCGTATGGGATTGTCGCAAAAAATGGAGAGACTGCGTATAGGCGGTATGACATGCTCCGGCTGTCAGAATAAGATCGAAAAGAAGCTCCGCGGCACGACCGGGGTGCTGTCGGCGGAGGTGAGCTACGTCGGCGGAACCGCCGCGGTCACGTATGACGCGGATGTCGTCACGATGCGTGAAATTGAGGCGGTAATAGAAAAGCTGGACTACCGGGTGTTGGACGGGGGCGACCGGACGCCGGCGGCGGGGGAGAAGGCGGCCGCGCTGCTGGTAATCATTTTCGCCGCGTATGTGCTCCTCAATCAGTTTGGACTGACTGCCGCGCTCAATATATTCCCGACGGCCCGGGACGGCATGGGCCGCGGTATGCTGTTCGTCGTCGGACTGCTTACATCCGTACACTGCGCGGCGATGTGCGGCGGCATCAACCTTTCGCAATGTCTGAACCGCGCGGGCGTGAGCGGGGGAGGGGGCGTAACGGCGGCGTTGCGGCCGAGTCTCCTGTATAATCTCGGGCGGGTGGCGGCGTATACGGCGGGTGGCGCCGTTGTGGGAGCGCTCGGCTCGGTGTTCACGCTAACGGGAGCGCTCCGGGGGGCCGTTCAGCTCGCGGCGGGCGCGTTTATGGTCATAATGGGCGTAAATATGCTCGGCGTATTCCCGTTTCTGCGCAGGTTGGCGCCGAGACTGCCCGGCGGACTTGCGCGGCGTCTTGACGCGGGGAAGGACAGGTCGAAAAGCCCGCTGATTGTCGGACTGCTCAACGGACTCATGCCCTGCGGCCCGCTCCAGGCCATGCAGTTGTACGCGCTTTCCACGGGAAGTCCCGCGACGGGAGCGCTCTCCATGCTGATGTTCGGTCTCGGGACTGTGCCGCTTATGTTCGGCGTCGGGGCGCTGAGTTCCCTACTCAGCCGCAAATTCGCTCGCAAGGCGGCGACAGTCGGGGCGGCGCTCATCGTGGTATTCGGACTGTCGATGGTCACGCAAGGGTGGAGTCTTTCGGGATTTTCGTTCGGATTTCTGTCCGGCGGAAACGCAGAGGCGTACGAGGCCGTCGTCGAGGACGGTTTCCAGACTGTGAGGACTACGCTCCGGCCGGGGCGATATCCGGCTATAACCGTGCGGGCGGGTCTGCCCGTGCGGTGGACGATAGACGCGCCGCAGGGGAGCGTAAACGGCTGCAACAACCGGATCATCATTCCCGGGTACGGCGTGGAGCGCGAGCTCACAACAGGGGAGAACGTGATTGAATTCACACCGACGGAGGCGGGCCGCTTCCCGTACAGTTGCTGGATGGGCATGATACGGAGCGCTATCTCGGTGGTAGAATACGGGTGATCGGCGAGCTGAGAAAGGGGAGTGTGGTTAGTTATGGGATTACTGATTGGGCATTGGCGCTGTTTGCTCCCGATTGCGGCGGTCGCCGCCGCTGCGATTTTTATGCGCCGTAAGCCGAAAGCGGGCGCGGGTTCCGAATTCGGCGACGACAGGGAGAGGCTTACGGAACGAAGCGGAGACGAATAGGAGGATGCAAAATGGCTCGGACGCGTGAGAAACGGCGCGAGAACGCAAGCGCGCGGCGGAATCCGGCGGCGTTCATCGCCATAGCGGTGGCGGTCGCCGTGTTGGAGTTCCTCGCGCTCAGGGGCGGGGGAGACGACGGCCCGGCGGCGGTCAAAAACACAGACATTGTAATTCCCGTCGCCGATATTTCCGAAAAGGCGGGCTTCTATCCCGCGGAGATAGACGGGACGAGTCTCGAGGTCATTGCGGTCAAGGCGCCGGACGGAACGATTCGCACGGCGTTCAATACATGCCAGGTCTGCTACGGCTCCGGCAGGGGTTACTACAAGCAGGACGGCGACGCGCTTGTCTGCCAGAACTGCGGCAACAGGTTCAAGATGAGTCAAGTGGAAATCGAATCGGGCGGGTGCAATCCGTGGCCGATATTTGACGAGAACAAGACGGTGACTGACGAGAGCATCACAATATCTTACGATCTGCTGAGACAGGCGACGCAAATTTTTGCCAACTGGAAATCGCCGTAGGCCGCCTGTCTGCCACGTTCCCGCCATAACAGGCGGGGGCGGGGGATACCTTAGCGGCGTCCCGCTTATTTTGTCACGGAAACAGTGAGGTGGATTGCGTAATGGAGAGCCAAGTGTTGAGCATACGCGGTATGACGTGCGCCGCTTGCGCCCGGAGAATTGAGCGGGCTGTCGGCAAGCTGCCGGGGATAGAACGCGCCGGAGTAAATCTTGCGAGCGAAAAGCTGTTCGTGGAATACGACGGCGCCGCTCTCGAACTGCCTGCGATAAAGGCCGCGGTTACAAAAATAGGCTACGAGGTGATCGAGAAATCGGCTGACGCGAGCGTCGTCATTCCGATCGGCGGCATGACGTGCGCCGCCTGCGCGCAGAGGGTGGAAAAGGCGCTCAAAAAACTTGACGGCGTAGTGAGCGCGTCCGTGAATCTCGCGTCGGAGAAGGCGTTTGCGACGTACGATCCGCAGCGTCTGCGCGTATCCGAAATAAAAGGCGCCATCGAAAAGGCCGGGTACAAGGCGCTTGAAATCAACAGGAACGGCGCCGCGGACGAGGACAGGGCGCGGCGTCGTAAGGAAATCCGGACGATGTGGACAAAGTTTATCGTGTCCGCCGCGTTCTCCCTGCCGCTGCTCTATATCGCGATGGCGCCGATGCTCGAGTTTGTCAGCTTGCCGTTTCCGGACGCCTTGGATCCGATGAAGTATTCCCTGCGGTACGCGCTCACGGAGTTGCTGCTGACGCTGCCCGTCGTCGCCGTCGGCTGGCGGTTTTACTATGTCGGGTACCGCGCGCTGTGGATGAGGAGCCCCAATATGGACTCGCTCATAGCCGTCGGCACGACGGCGGCGCTGCTCTTCAGCGCGTATAACACGTGGAGGATAGCTTTCGGCGGCATGGGTGAACACGGGGTTATGGAGGCGGCCGAGTCGCTTTACTTTGAGACGGCGGGCGTCATAATTACGTTGATACTGCTGGGCAAGTCGCTTGAAGCGGTATCGAAAGGGCGCACGGGTGAGGCGATAAAGAAGCTGATGGGGCTCGCGCCGAAAACGGCGATTGTGCTCCAAGACGGAGCGGAGAGGGAAATTCCGATAGAGGAGGTTGAGATCGGCGATATCGTCGTCGTAAAACCGGGCGCGAAGATACCCGTGGACGGCATCGTGACGGACGGTCGGACGGCTATCGACGAGAGTATGCTGACGGGTGAGAGTATGCCCGTGGACAAGAAGGCGGGGGACGCTGTATACGCCGCGACTCTGAACACGACGGGAACGGTTCGGTTCCGGGCGGATAAAATCGGAAGCGACACGGCCCTGGCGCGTATAATCAAGCTGGTAGAGGACGCGCAGGGGAGCAAGGCGCCGATCGCGGCGCTTGCTGACAAGGTTTCGGGCGTGTTCGTACCCGTCGTGTGCGCTATAGCCCTGCTCGCCGGAACGGCGTGGTTTATCGGCTCGGGCGGCGATTTGAAGTTCTCGCTCACGATTTTTATCTCCGTGCTTGTCATAGCGTGTCCCTGCGCTCTCGGACTCGCCACGCCCACCGCCATCATGGTCGGGACGGGCAAGGGCGCGGAAAACGGTATTCTTGTTAAGGGCGGCGAGGCGCTCGAGACGGCGCATAAAATCAATACCGTCGTATTGGATAAGACGGGAACAATCACCGAGGGGAAGCCGACCGTGACGGATGTCCTGCCCGCAGCCGGGGCGGAGGTTTTTCGGCAAGACGCGGAGGGCGCGCCGGCCTCGGACGGGCGGGCGGATTGGTTGCTGCGGCTCACGGCTTCAGCCGAGACGGGATCGGAGCACCCGCTGGGACAGGCCATCGTCTCGGGGGCTCGCGAACGCGGACTGGAGCTTATGAAAACCGAAAATTTTAATTCGATAACGGGCCGAGGCATAGAGGCGCGGATCGGCGGGCGGACGGTGCTTGCGGGCAACCGCAAGCTGATGGACGAGCGGGGCGTCCCGCTTTCCGCTCTTGAAGCTGAGGCCGACAGTTTGGCGGGGGACGGGAAAACGCCGATGTACGTCGCCGTTGACGGCGAGTTTGCGGGGATTGTCGCCGTTGCGGACGTGATGAAGGCCACGAGCAGACAGGCCGTCGAGAAGCTGCGCGCGATGGGTGTCGAAGTCGTTATGATAACGGGCGATAACGGTAAGACCGCGGCCGCTATCGCCGCGCAGGCCGGAATCGGCCGGGTTCTGGCCGAGGTGCTGCCGCAGGATAAATCGAACGAGGTCAAAAAGCTGCAAGCCGGCGGGCGCCGGGTCGCCATGGTGGGCGACGGCATAAACGACGCGCCCGCGCTCGCGCAGGCTGACGTCGGTATCGCGATAGGTTCCGGAACGGATGTGGCGATGGAGAGCGCGGACATTGTGCTCATGCGCTCCGATCTGACGGACGTGCCAACCGCGATTGATCTGAGCAAGCGCACAATCCGCAACATCAAGCAAAACCTGTTCTGGGCGTTCGGGTACAACGTAATCGGCATACCGGTGGCGGCGGGCGTTCTGCGTCTGTTCGGCGGGCCGCTGCTGAATCCGATGTTCGCGGCGGCGGCGATGAGTCTGTCGAGCGTTTCGGTACTTACGAACGCCTTGCGTCTGAAGCGGTTTAAACCCGGTTACTACTCAGCTACACTCTGATTTTTGTGAAATTAAAAGAGAACCACCCGTTTGGAGCGAATAGCGGCATAAATTTTTTGTGAAACATAATTGCTCCCGTGACTCGTTTGTGATGGCTTCGCCATCACAAACGAAATTATTCGGACAATAAAACACTTGTTTTTTTCCCGGGACTGTGCTAGAATGGCGTCGCAGATATCATTACGCACGGTTCCGGATTTTTTGCCGTGTGCCGAACGCAGCGCGCCGCGCGCTCCGCGAGACGATTCGCGGACGATTGGCGGCGCCGCTCCGGGCGGTTGGCGTGAGAGACGAGGGAACCGGAGGGAGGGCGGCGGCGCGGACGCCGCTCAAATCAACAAACAAAACGGAGGAACAGATTTTATGGCGGTAGTGACAATGAAACAGCTTTTGGAGGCGGGCGTTCATTTTGGACACCAGACGAGGCGCTGGAACCCGAAGATGGCGCCGTATATTTATATGGAGCGCAACGGCATCTATATAATCGACCTTCAAAAAACGGTGAAGAAGCTCGACGAGGCGTATAATTTCGTGCGCTCAATGAGCGAGGAGGGCGGGGCGCTGCTCTTCGTGGGTACAAAAAAACAGGCGCAGGACTCCGTGCGCGACGAGGCGGAGCGCGCCGGGGCGTACTACGTGAACGCGCGCTGGCTCGGCGGAATGCTCACGAATTTCAAGACCATGCGGACGCGTATCGACAGGCTCGCGCAGCTGCGCAAAATGCAGGAGGACGGCACGTTCGACATGCTGCCCAAGAAAGAGGTCATAAGGCACACGAACGAGATCGCAAAGCTGGAGAAGTATCTCGGAGGCGTCAAGAACATGAAAAAGCCCCCCGCCGCGCTTTTCATCGTCGATCCGCGCAAGGAGCGCAACGCGATAGCGGAGGCGAGAAAACTCAAGATCCCGATAGTGGCTATAGTAGATACAAACTGCGACCCCGACGAGATCGATTACATCATACCGGGGAACGACGACGCCATACGCGCCATCAGGCTCATGTCACAGACGATGGCCAGCGCCGTCATAGAGGGCAGACAGGGAGCGGACGCCGAAGAACCGGAAGGGGAGGGCGCGGAGACTGCGGCGCCGGAGATCTCCGAGCCAGCGCCGCCGGCGGTCGCGGAGGCGCAGGCGGCGCTCTCGTGATGGCGTAGGGCCGCGGCGTCTCGTTACAGCTGCGGAGACCGCGCGCCGCAAATACGAGCCCCCGCGCCGCAAGCGCGTAAGGGGGGCTGCGGTCTGTTTGCGGCAAGCGGCGAATATTTCTGAAAGAAGGACAATTGGGATGGCATTTTCTGCAGGCGACGTCAAGACTCTGCGCGAGCGGACCGGCGTCGGTATGATGGACTGTAAAAAGGCGCTTGAGGCGTCTCAGGGCGATATGGAAAAAGCGGTGGATTATCTGCGCGAGCGCGGACTGGCGGCGGCGCAGAAGAAGGCGGGGCGCGTCGCCGCCGAAGGCGTGGCGTACGCGGACGTGTTCGGGGATGTCGGCGTCGCCGTCGAGGTCAACGCGGAGACGGATTTTGTAGCCAAGAACGAGAAGTTTCTCGACTTTGTCAAAGGGGTGGCGCGCGCCGTCGCGGAAAGCGCGCCGCAGGACGTGGAAGCGCTGCTGGACGCCGCCTATCCGGGCGAAGACAAGACGGTGCGGGAGCGCCGGCAGGAGATGGTGCTCGTCATCGGAGAGAACATCAGCGTGCGCCGTTTCGCGCGATATACCGAGGGCCTTTGCGTGCCGTATGTCCACGCGGGCGGCAAGATAGGCGTGCTCGTCGTACTCGAGTGCGAAAATGTGTCCGATACGGACGCCGTGAGGGAACTCGGCAGGGATGTGGCTATGCAGATAGCGGCCATGCGCCCGACGTATCTCGACTCGTCGAGCGTCGATCCGGGGGAGCTTGAGCGCGAGCGCGAGATACAGCTGAGCAAGGCTCTTGAGGAGAACAGGGCGAAAAATCTGCCCGAAGACAAGTCGCGCCGGATAGCCCAAAGCATGGTGGAAGGACGCATGAACAAGTTCTTTGAGGAGATATGCCTCCTCAATCAGCCTTACGTCAAGGAGAACAAGATAACCGTTGAGCGGCGCGTGAAGGACGTCTCAAAGGCGCTCGGCGGCGAGGTGAGAATCAAGGCGTTTACGCGCTTTGAGAAAGGGGAGGGAATAGAGAAAAAGCAGGAGGATTTTGCCGCCGAGATCGCCGGACTTGTAAAATAAAGTATGAAAAGAATGATTTCGCTTGTGACGGTTTTCGTTCTCTTGCCGTTTTCACCGCGGGCGAAAAGAAATTCCGCGCCCCGCGTCCCCGTCAGTCCGACATGCGGGAGGCGGGCGTCCGGCGCCGCGCGCGCGCTTATGTCGGCGGCGGCGGCTCTTCTGACGCTCGGTATGACGTCCGCTTACGCGCGGCAGCCGGGCGGCGCCGAGGATCCGCTCGTGACGCTTACGTACCTGAATGGGACGTACCGTTCGGAGATTGTCGCCGACGGCCGCGCGGAGATCGAAAAAGCGATGGCCGACGCGTTTCAGACGCTCTCTTTAGACGGCGGCGCGGCCTACAGCTTTGCCGGGACATTTACGGAGCTCGCACTCAAGCCGCGCGGCGTCGTAAAGCTGATTACCGGCAGCAGCTTTATACTCACGAATGGCGCGGCCTCGCTGAGTATAACGCAGGGCGGCGTCATAAACGTGTCGACCGGCAATGTGGTGAGTTCGGGCTCCATGCTCGTTATAAATCAGCGGTACATGTGTGTTGACGAGGGCGCGGAGGCCGTAATAACCGCCTCGACGGACGCGAGCGGCCAGGTGGACGGCTACTACATGACAGACGGCGTCGCCGTGACGAAGCACGGCGTGTTCTCCGACGTCAGGAATTCGGACTGGTTCTATGACGCCGTAGATTACGCGTACAAAAATAAGCTGCTCAACGGAACCGCCGCCGACGCGTTCTCTCCGAACGGTTCCATGACGAGAGGTATGTTTGTAACGGCGCTGTACAGGCTTGACGGTACGCCTCCCGTGACCGACGCCGGAGAGTTTTCGGACGCGGCGGATCCGTTGCAGTATTATTACGGCGCCGTGAGCTGGGCGAACGGGAACGGAATTGTCATGGGCTACGGCGACGGGAGATTCCTCCCGTCTGAGAGCATAACGCGCGAGCAGATGGCCGTCATAATGTACAGGTACGCGCTGTACAAGGGCATCGACGCCGACGCTGTCGGAGGCGAGGAGGCGCTCGGCGCGTTCTCCGACGGCGGCGACGTGTCGGAATATGCCGTCCCCGCGGTGCGCTGGGCGTCGGCTCTCGGCATTGTCAACGGCTCGGACGGTATGCTGCTGCCCGGCAGAACCGCCACAAGGGCCCAGGTGGCACAGATAATCCTGAATTTTTGCGAAAAAATCATTACGCAAGATGTCGAGGTGAGGAACGACGGGACGGCGAACCCCGATACGGAAGCCGCCCCTCCACTGTGAGAAAGGACTGAATATGAACGCAAAAGTAACACGTCTGATTTCCGCTGTTCTCCTGTCGGCGCTCTTTTTGCCGCTCATACCTGTCGGCGCGCCCGCGTCGGCAGCGTCCGAGCCGTCGAGTTGGGCGATCCCGGAGATAAACGAGGCCAACACCGAGGGGATACTGACGCCGAACGCGCAGAAGGATTTTCAGAGGAATTTGACGCGCGCCGAGTTCTGTGAGCTTGTCGTGGCGCTTATAGAAAGAACACTGGGAACGGAACTGCCGCTGCCGTCCGCGAACCCGTTCACCGATACGAGCAATATCGACGTACAGAAGGCTTCCGTCTACGGCGGGACAAATCCCGTCGTCAACGGCGTCGGCGAGGGTCTGTTCGCGCCGGACAAGAGCGTGGCGCGGCAGGAGATCATCGCCATGATGATACGCGCGCTGAACCGACTGTCAACCGACACGGGGAAAACCCTCCTGCCGGCGCAGCCGCCCGCGTCCCTCCCGTTCAACGACAACTCAAAGATTCACGACTACGCCGTGACGCCGATAAAGCTGGCGTACGCCAACGGCATGATAAAGGGCGATAATCTCGGCAACTTCAACCCACTCGCCCAGATAAAGTCCGAGGAATGTGTGGCGATCGTCAGGCGCAGCAATAACTCAACGCAGAGCATACTCAACACGGGACTTACAAACGAACAGTTGGCCGACAAGACGATACGCGATATGAACATAGGCTTTGCCTACGGCGATACTGCGGACGGCGTGTCGCAGGATGTCCTGCTGCCGACGGCGGGCGCGGGCGGCGCGGTTATAACGTGGTCGAGCGGAAATCCCGGCGTCGTCAGCGCGGCGGGAGATGTCTCGACGGCGGGGGCGCCGGCGACGGCAGCGCTCACGGCCACGGTCAGCATAGGCTCTGTGACGAGGACGAGACAGTTCACGCTCAAAACGACGTCCGCATCCGGGGACGACAGGATACTGGATAACGCGTACAGGGAGCTTGAAATATCGTTTTTAAACGCGGGCGACACGCTCGCGTCCGTGACTGGGCGCGTGTTCCTGCCGGACAGCGTCCTGGGAGCGGGCGTGAAATGGAGTTCGAACCTGCCTTCGGTCGTAAACGCGACCACAGGCGCCGTGACAGTTCCGTCGAGCGGCTATCAGAGCGTCACGCTGACGGCGGTCGTCACGTATAACGGCAAGTCGGTGACGAAGACATTCGCGCTGTCCGTTATGGATTCGCGGAGCGCGAAACCGGTGGCGCTGCACGGCGTAGAGCTCGGCATGACGCTCAGCCAGGTGCAGTCGGTTCTCGGCGCGGCAAGGGACAGCTTCAGGCTGTCGACGGCGGAGACGTGGTATGTCTTCCACACAAATTACGGTAACTTTATCGCAGTCGACATCCGGTCGAGTGGCGTGGCGGCGATATACTCGATGGCGTCGGGCTGGGCGTCGCAGCTCAAGGACAAGACTACCGGCGCCGTGATAACGCCGGAACAGGCGGATGCGATGGCGGGCGTCGGCGGCAAGGCGTACACGGACAGCTCTGTCTCCGGCGGGAGCAGATACGCCGTACTCATTTACGATGAGGCGTCCGGCGTGACGGCGTCCAGGGCGTTAGACCAGAGCGCGACCGAGCAGTTCATATTCCAGGCAATGAACGCGTTCCGTTATCTGAACAGCCGCTCGGCGCTCGTGTGGAACGCGAAACTCGGAGCGTCGGCGAGGGCGCACACGGTGGAGATGGGCCAGTACAATTATCTGTCGGAGACCGGCCGCAACAACAGCAGCTTTGCCTCGCGCGCGCAGGCGCAGGGATACGAGAGCGCGCTTGTGGCCTCGGGCGCTGTTACGGGCGGCGGCGTGAACGCTTTTGACATACTGGACGGCTATATTGTCGCGGCCGGCGCGCGCGCGAAACTCTTAAATACGTCGCTGACGGTCGTCGGGGTGGGCTTCGGGAGCGGTTATACCGGCGCGAACAGCACGCTCAGCGCCGTCGCGTTCGGGACGCTTATAGGCATAGCGGGCGTGACCAGCACGCCGTCGGTAGTGGCCGTCAACGTCGGGGCGAGCGCCGTGGTGGCGCTGAGTGTCGCGCCGACGAATTACAACGAGAAGTTCACCGTCACGTCGTCGAATACGGCGTACATGACTGCGGTGAGCAGTTCCGTCACGGCGACTTCGATCACGGTAACGGGAATCGCGCAGGGTACCGCGAACATCACGGTTACGGGCAGTTCCAGCGGCAATGTGTACTCGATCCCCGTCAGCGTGGGTACAGTCTACGCGTCGAGCATCACCATAGTAAACGAGTCGGGGGCGGCGGTCGCCAGCAATAGCCAGACATCGGTCTCCAACGCCGGAAACTATGTGCTGGGCAGGGGGAACACGTACCAGTTCACCGCCACCACCAACACATCGACATCGTACGCGTCGAGCGCCGCAGTCACGTGGTCGTCGTCCAACACCGCCGTGGCCACGGTATCGTCGACGGGGCTTGTCACGGGCGTCAACAACGGCTCGGCGGCGATAACGGCGAAGATACAGAGAAGCGCCAGCACGAGCGACTATGTGACCGTGACGATGTCCTTTACGGTCGTCACGCTGTCGTTTAAAAATGGCTCCGCGACCGTGAGCGGGAGCATTCCGCTCGATATATCAAACACGACGGCCGCGTCGGTGACTGTGACGCCGTCCGTCACGTCGCTGCCGAGCGGAGCGGCGCTTATCTATTCCGGCGTCTCGAGTTCTCCCGCCATAGCCGCGGTTACGTCGTCGCCGGCGGCCACGGTGAGCGTCGCGGGCAGATCCTCCGGGACGGCGACGATAACCGTCACGGCGTCCATATCGGGAGGGTCTATCTACAACTATTACGCAAAGGTCTCGGGATCCTTTACGGTGACGGTCACCGGCCAGTCGCTGTACCCGACGGGCGCGGCATTTTCGGACGCGACAGGCGCGGCGCTCCAATCAAACACGCTCGATGTATTCATAGGTGAGACAAAGACAATAATTGTGACTCCCACTCCCGCCAATGCGGCAAATAAGATAGTCTCATATTTCTATTCAGGCGGCGATATTACGGTTGGAATAGACGCCAACAAAAATATAACGGTGACCGGCGGCACGGTTTCGACAAGCGGCGTTAAGTTTGAGATCCGCATCCAGACAGACGCCAGCGGCAGTGTGAAGCCGTATGAGATAACAGTCAATGTAAATCCGGTGAATTACGGGATAACGACGAGCCCGGCAAACGGGGCGCAAATAAGTATGGTAGCCGGTGATTCGCCGAGCACTTTTACAGCGACTATTACGCCGGACTATGCGCCGAAAGACGGGCTGAGTGTGACATGGACAGTGACATCGGATAGTACAAATGTTGTGACGCTGAGTGCGACAACGGGCAATTCTATCACTGTGACTGCGGTGAATGCCGGCACAGCATATGTGAGTGCTGAGGTTACGGGATACGGGGTTAACACAGCGAAAAGCACAATTACGATAACCGTGGTCGGCGCCGTACCTGCGTAATGCTCGGCAGCGGACGACCACCGAACAACCCCCGGCGCTTTTCGCCCACGCGGCAAGCCGCACCGGGACCCCGC
>JAITKI010000036.1 GCA_031278515.1 Oscillospiraceae bacterium
TACCTTCTCCTTCCTGTTGTTTGATTCCGGCGTCTCCGCTTAAACCATTATTTGCCCTGCCATTTCGCGGCTGATCGCCACGCGGGATTCTTTGACGCTCACTATCACATTTCCGCTTACTTTGGCGATCACCGTAATCGGCGTCCCCTGCACAAATCCGAGATTTTCAAGGAATTTCCGCGTTTCGGCTTTCCCGCCGATCTTCTTGATCACGCCGAGCTTCCCTGTCTCAAGCATCGCCAACGGCATCATATCGGTCCTCCCGTCTATATCAGAGGCGTTAACTAACTAATGCCATATAAAGCGTCCGTCCAACGACCCGACATTTTTCGCCGTCTTCGGATGCTTGTCCCGCGCGCAACCCAAGCCCGCTCGCGGCGTGTCAGGCGGGAGTGGCCGCAACGCGCGACCCGACACAGGTTCTGCGCATCTAACCAAAATGAGTATAGCACATACCCCTTCGGTATGTCAATAGTAATTTTCACGGAATCAATTCGTTTGTCACGGCCGGGGCCGTAACAAACGAGTAACGAGGATTGGATCTCGCCGCGCGCGGCTCGCAAAGAGCATTTTCCGAGGAATAAATCCCCGGAAAATGCGAAATGTGATAATTTTTGCATCGTTATATAGGGTCGCGAAGTCGAAGGACTTCACGCACTCCTGTGCAAAAATTCTTTTCGCTTGCGGCGAAAAGGACGAAGGGGCGAAAACCACCGCGTACGAATTGATTCTATCGGAAAACTCCTGTCCCGCCGCGGCAATTGCTTTCCGGCGGAAATTATGATACAATCGCACCGCAAGTAAGCCAGACAGCCGCGGGGGAGGGCCGAAAGGCTCCCTCTGAGGAAAGTCCGGGCTCCACAGGGCAAGGATAACGGGTAACGCCCGCCGAAGGCGACTTCAGGACAAGTGCAACAGAGATATACCGCCTCATCCGCTCATACCGGCACCGGGACCTCGTGAAACGGGTCCCGCGCCGGGAGAGGGAGCGGCTCAGCATTCGCGCCGCCGGCGTTCGCGCCGACGCGCGGAATATGTAGTCCGCGGCGACGAGGTAAGGGTGGAAAGGCGAGGTAAGAGCTCACCCGGGGATATGGCGACATGTTCCCGCTGTAAACTCTATTCGGAGCAACACCGTGAAGGGGGCATACGGCCTGCCCGGCCGCTCCCGAGAGGTGGCGTGAGCCGTCCGGCGACGGACGGCCAAGATAGATGGCTGTCCACGACAGAATCCGGCTTACCGGCTTACTTGCGCGCAAATCAGGGCGGATTGTATCCGCCCTGATTTGCGGTTTGGGCGCGTTTGGCCGGGGGAATTTCTCAGCTGAATTGCACCTGTTCGTTGAACTCGAAGCTCAGGCCGTATGCCCCGCCGTGTTCCTTGACTATCGACATGACAGCGTCGTAGGTCTCCATGTTGTTCCAGTCGCGCTGGAATTCGAGCAGGATTTGCTGCCACGTGAGAGGTATCACTCCGGCTTTTGTCATGCGCGTGACGGCGTTATCGTGGGCGGCTTTTGACGCGCCGGCGCACGCGTCCACGGCGACGTACACCTTGTACCCGTCCTGGTACATCGACAACGCGGGGAATGTGACGCACGCTTCGGTCCACAGACCGGCGAGAATGACGCTCTTTCGGCCGGTCGCCTCGACGGCCGCTCTGAGGTTTTGATCCTCCCAGCAATTTATTGCCGTGCGATCGATGGGAACTGTCTGGGGCAGCGCGTTTTGCAGCTTTGAGTAAAGGCGCCCGGAGAACGTGTTCGCCTCAACGGTCGTCAGCAGACACGGGACTTCAAACGCTGCGGCCGTCTTGGCGAGGCCCAGCGCGTTGTTCATGATCATGCCGCGCGAGGCGCTTTCGACGCCAAAGTACATATGAGGCTGGTGGTCGATGATCAAGACCGCGCATTGTTCCGGATCAAGCAGGCACTGTGGATATTCTCGCATAAAAAAATACCTCCGATTAAATGTTTTCACATGGTAGTTTTTGCGCTGACGCGGAAAATATACAAAAATAAGTTACCTCGCGGTAAATACCTCGCGGCAAGACCGGGAGGTATTTACCGCGAGGCGGCTTGATACGGGATGTAGACGCGGCAAGCTGCGCGGTATTGAACCGTTTTGCGTAATAACGTTCATCAATACGAATAATTTCGTTTGTGATGGCGAAGCCATCACAAACGAAATTATTCAATAATCCATTTACTTGACAAACATCCCGTACTGAAAGTATAATCGACGGCAGGGTGGTCTGACAAAAATGAATAGTTTACTTAAGAGAATTACAGCAGTCGTCCTGCTCGCGGCGTTTTGCGCCGCGTTTCCGGCGCCTGTCCGCGCCGCGGAGGGCGGGAACACACCACAAATCATAAATTCAACAGTGCCGCAGGCCGCGGACGGGGAGACCGGCTTCGCTTTCCTGTACTTCGGCGATATACAGGTGACTCAAAGCGCCGGGGAGGATTACGCCGCTTGGGCGCGGCTTGTGAGCGGCGCGCTCGCCGGGCGGCCCGGAACGGCGTTCGCGCTGCAGGGCGGCGACATAGTTGAGAGCGGCATAGATCGCGCGCAGTGGGACAGTTTTTTTTCCGAGGCGGCGCCCGCGCTGAACGGCACGCCGTTCTTTCCGGTAAACGGGAACCACGAGAGCAATTTCCTGAGCGGAAAGCCGGAGCTGTATCTGGAGCTTTTTGACCTCCCGAAGAACGGGCCGCAAGGCTTTGTAGAGGAATTCTACTCCTTTGATTACGCGAACGCGCATTTCGTCATGCTCAATTCGTGGATATTTTCCGGAGAGCAGACGATGACGGAGGACGACTACAGGGCTGTTGACGAGTGGATCGCGTCCGACCTCTCAAAATCGGACGCGACGTGGAAAATAGCGGTCACGCACGTACCCGTCTACGCGGTACACAGCGACGTCACGTCCGATAAGATGCGCGAGCGCTGGGCGCCGATTTTCGAGAGGTACGGCATTGACCTGTGCTTTGTCGGCCATCAGCACGTGTACAGCAGACTGAAACCGCTGACGGACGGCGCGGAGGACTATGAAGACGGCGTCACGTACATTATGGGTAACTCCGGGTTGAAGTTTTACGACTCCGCCGACGAGTCGCTCGCCGAACGCACGATATACAACGTCCCGACATATCAGCTTGCCGAGGTGGACGGCGGCGCTCTCACCGTACGGACGTTCGGGGCGGACGGAAACGAGCTCGATTTCATCTCGCTGGAGCCGCGCGCGTCAAAGCCGCTGACGCGCGGAAGTTTTGTCCGCGATTTCCTGCCCGACGCGCGGCTGCGCGGTTACGGCGGCGGAGAGCTCGGTCTTGACGACACCATAACAAACGAGCAAATCGCGGTGCTGCTGTGGCGCGACGCGACCGCGGGGGATCCGGAGCCGAGCGAGGACACCGGGCCGCGTGAAGATGCCAAAGGCGCCTCGCCCTGGGCGCGCGGCGCGTGGGAGTGGGCGGAGCGCTCCGGCGTCTTCACCGGCGCCGAGCCGCGAGCTGTCGCGTCGAGAGCGGAGGCCGCGCGCGCGTACGCCGCGTACCGCGGCTATTGAGAAATCGCGCGGCGTACGCGTCCGGCGGGATTTTCGGAGGTCGCCTGATATGATATTACAGCGTGCTAAGAGACTGATTGACCGGTACATATTTTCAGAAAACCTATCGCTGGAAGCGCGCACGATGAACATGGTGTGTACGGCCGGCATAGCGGGCGTCGTCGTAGCCATCGTCACGCGTCTGATAATGCGCAGCCCTCCGGCGCTGGTAGCCGTGCTTGCGGGCATAGCCGTAAGCGTGGCTATACTGTTGGTCATATGCAATATCTACGGCAAGCACAAGATAGGCG
The DNA here is from genome assembly GCA_031278515.1 of Oscillospiraceae bacterium. GTDB lineage: Bacteria > Bacillota > Clostridia > Oscillospirales > Oscillospiraceae > JAISBX01. The sequence continues at coordinate 3,862 of JAITKI010000036.1, forward strand.
CGATGTTCACTCTGTTTTCGATGTGCTACCTGTTGCTGCCCGCCGCGCTGTTTGCGATGGGCGGCATAAAGAGCGGCGCGGCCGCTTATTTTGTGATGTCCATCGTGCTCATTTTCTTCCTGGCAAAGGGCAGAGCGCGCGCCGTAATACTCGTTACGCATATACTATGGGTCATAGCGTGTTACGTGGCGTCGTCAACGCCTCCTTTCAGCAAGTTTGTGTCTGAACTTGAGGGAACGGCGCAGTATTTGGACCACATGCAGTCGTTTCTTGTTTCCGGCTTCTTCGTCGCGTCTATCATCATATTCCAGAATCGCATCTTCCTCAATGAAAAGGCAAAGCTGGACGCGATGCTGCGCACGATGAACGCCATGGCCGTCGCGCTGCTCGATCTCGACGTGGAAAAACCGGAGGAGGCCCTGCGGCACGGGATAGACATAATGGCCAACGGCGTCGGCGCCGACCGCATCACGGTTTGGATGAATGAGGAAATCGACGGCAGACTGCACTTCGTTCACCAGATCTCCGGGGCGTCAGCGGACGGCGGCGGCGGCGCCAACATCGTGATCGAGGATCCGGACGTCGTCTCCGCGTTCCCCTACGACGAATATCTGCCGGACTGGCCGGAGAAGCTCCGCAGCGGAGACGCTATCAGCCTGTCGGAAAGCGAGTTTTCGAATTATGAGCAGGCAATGCTCTCAATGTTCGGCGTGCATTCGATTTTTGTCGTTCCCATCATTCATCACGGATGGTTCTGGGGTACGGTCACATTTGACAACTGCCATTCCCGCAAGAAATACTCGGCCGACGAGGAGCGCATTATGATCCCCGGCGCCATGCTTCTGGCAAACGCTATCATACGCAACAGGATGATGCTGGATCTTGTGAAAGCTCAAAGCGACGCGGAAGCCGCGTCGCGCGCGAAGAGCGATTTTCTGTCCAACATGAGTCACGAAATCCGCACGCCGATGAACGCGATTATAGGCATGACGTCAATAGGCAAGTCGGCGGAGAGCATCGTCAGAAAGGATTACGCGTTTGACAAAATAGGCGACGCCTCCGCGCATCTGCTGGGCGTCATTAACGACATTCTCGATATGAGCAAGATAGAGGCGAACAAGCTGGAACTGTCAAGCGTGGAGTTCGACTTTGAAAAGGTGCTCCGGAAGGTTGTGAACGTCAACAACTTCAGGATCGACGACAAACACCAGAATTTTATGGTGCAGATTGACAGACGCATACCGCGGGCGATGATAGGCGACGATCAGAGATTGACGCAAGTGATAACGAATCTCCTGTCAAACGCCGTAAAATTCACTCCGGAGTACGGCGATATCCGGCTGGGCGCGGAGTTTGCCGGAGAGGAAGACGGAGTGTGTACTATCCAGGTGTCCGTATCCGACACGGGGATCGGCATAAGCGAAGAGCAGCAATCGCGGCTGTTCAGCTCGTTCCAGCAAGCGGAGAGCGGCACGTCCCGCAAGTTCGGCGGCACGGGACTGGGACTTGCCATCTCAAAGCGCATCGTGGAGCTGATGGGCGGACGGATATGGATCGAGTCTTCACTGGGAAAAGGGGCGACATTCGCGTTTACCGCGCGGTTCAGACGCGGCGCTGACACGCAGGACCGCGCGCTGCCGGACGGTGTGCGCTGGGGCAATGTCCGGATTATGGTCGCGGACGACTCTCCGGAGGTATGCGAATATTTCTCGGAGATCGCGCGCGGACTCGGCGTCACGTGCGACACGGCGCTGAGCGGGGCGGAGGTATGCGAGAACATTGACGGCGGCGGCGTCTACGACATATTTTTTGTGGACTGGAAAATGCCGGGTATGGACGGCATCGATCTGACGCGCAGGATTAAGGCACGGCTGGGGGAAAAGGCCGTGGTCATTATGATCTCGTCCGCGGAGTGGAGCGCCGTGGAGAATGAGGGCAAGCGCGCCGGGGTCGATAAATTCTTGGCAAAGCCGCTGTTTCCGTCGGATGTGGCGGACTGCATAAGCGCGTGTCTCGGCGTGAGCGGACAGATACCCGCATCCGTAGAAACTGCGGAGGACGCGGACGCGGAGACAGACGATTTTACCGGACGCTGCGTACTGCTGGCAGAGGATGTGGAGATAAACCGCGAGATAGTGATTGCGCTGCTGGAGCCGACGAATTTGACGGTGGAATGCGCCGAAAACGGCGCCGTGGCGGTAGACCTGTTCACGCGAAATCCCGAACGGTACGATGTGATTTTTATGGACGTCCAGATGCCGGAGATGGACGGATACGAGGCTGCGCGGCGCATCCGCGCGCTTGACACCGCGCGAGCCCGCGAGGTCCCGATAATCGCCATGACCGCCAACGTGTTCCGCGAGGATATCGAAAAATGTCTTGAGGCCGGGATGAACGGACACCTGGGCAAGCCGCTCGATATCGGGGACGTGCTGGTCACGCTGCGCAAGTATTTGGTATGAGCGGCGCGCCTACGGCGGATTGTCCCTGATATTCCACCGCCAATAAAACTCCGTACACTTGAAGCGCTCAATGCGTTTACGCGCGTCTTCCGCAGGAGCGTACGTGATAGTCCCGCCGACGCTGCAGGCGCCGGTGGCGTGGAGAACGGGGGTTACGGCCATAATTTCGTTTGCGGCTTTCATAAACTCATTGCCGCCCAAATCCGCGCGTTTAAATATCTCGTTGAGCAGAAAACAGGGACTCATTGTCCCGCCGTCCCCGACAAACGTGTCGCCGAGAGCGGTTTTGGCGGCGTCGTTCGCAAATACGATGTACGGCGTGTTGTAGTAGTTCGAAAAACCGCGCCCGTCGCCGAAATCGAAATTGACGCCGAGTTCCGTGTAGACGCTGTTTCCGTTTCCCAGCCACGGGTTGTGGTCTCCGAACACTATAAACAGCACGGATTCGCGGCGTCCGTCAAAATAATCGGCCATCTCCGCGATGTCCCGCACGGTCGCGGCGAGCCCGCTGAAGTAATTATTCAAAATGACGTAACTCTCACGCGAGAGGTTATCCCCGGATATGTATTCCCTGTCAAAAAATTCCGTTTGCGTGTCGTACGGCCCGTGATTCTGAATTGTCACGTTAAAGCTGAAATAGGGGGCGTCCGAGCCGGCGACGTGATCCTCGTACAGCGTTCGGATGTCGCTGAAGAGGTCCTCGTCGTCCACAAAGCCCGCGCCGCCGGATAAGAAGAAGTAGCGGTTTTCATTGAAGTAATATCGGTCGAAACCGAGATAGCTGTTGACGTTATTTCGGTTGTAAAACCAGTCGCTGCCCGGGTGACTGCCCTCTGTCACATAACCCTGCTCCTTAAAATAGCGCACGTAGCTGTTGATGTCGCCGCGATAATCGTCATATTCCCCGGAAAATCCTGTCAGGAAACCCCGCTCCGTATTCACTGTTCCTCCGGCAAAGACGTTTGTCACCAATTCCCCGGACAGCGAGCGCTCCCGCAGGGCGTGAAACGGCGCGTAGAGATCGTATGTAAAATCCAGCCCGTCGAATTTTGAAAAGTCGTTGAAAGCCTCGCACATTATGGTAACTATGTTGACCTTTTTGTCCGCGGGTATATCGTCGTAGGCGTAGTCGGACAGAAAGCCGGACGCCTGCGTCTCATCGTAGCCCTCCGGCGGACGCGCCCGCGCTGTCTGTATACTGTGCAGGAAGGGATATATAAAACCGCGCGAGGTATACTGTTTCGTTGCGGAATACCGCTCCCGGTCGGGAATGCCGGCAAGATTTTCCGTTTGGGCGTAGAGCGGCGCGCTGACGTACGCAGTCGCGTAGCACAGCGCCCCAGCGCAAAGCACAGCCGCCAGTCCGCACGCGCGCGTGACGCGTGAACGCAGGCGGCCGCGCGCGAAAAAGAACATCAGAACAGTCGCGGCGACGCACAGTGCCACCGCTGATATTATCCTCCAGTCCGGGGCGATGTCGTATCGCCGTCCCATATTTCCCGCTTCCCACAGGAGCCTTATGTCCGAGGCCATAAGCGGATCGTTGCGGAGCAGCAGTTTGAAATAATTTACCAAGGTTATCAAAAGCGTTACGACGGCGCAGACGGCAAAAGCCGCCCACACGCGGTTGAATATGAAGTAGAGCGCGAAGATGAGCAGCGCCACGGGGAGAATATTCAAAGCCAGCAGCACAGGTACGTTGAAATACCTGAAAAACGCCGCCAGGCGCGCCGTTTCGGCGGAAGCAAAGTACATGCTCAAAACGCCAAGTCCGACGCTCGCGAGGAACAGCAGCAGCACAGTCGGCGCGACGCCGGTGATCTCAAGGCGGCGTCGCGGAGGCGCGGCGCGCGGAGACGCAAGCACGGCGCCGGCCTGCGAGGATGGACTATTATCGAGCAGCTGTGTATACTTGTCGGGCACCGCTGAAAACCTCACATTCAAAAAATATGCGGCGGTCGAGAACACACGCCGGCCGAGACTCCCGCACGGCGCTTCCCGCGCCGGACGCCTGGTTAACTCCCCGGTACGCGATGTGTTCAAGCGCCTATCGCATATATTGCGCGATTGTTACCGGAAGATATGATTTTGGCTGAAATCACTGTAAACGCCGGTAACGCCCATTGCCAAGTGTCGTCTTATTTCGTCGGGATCGTTCACCGTATGCGTATAGAGCGGAATTCCAGCGTCCAGCAGTTCGGCGACATAGCTCCCGGTCGCCAAGGTTTTATCAAAAGTCAACGCGAACAGCGGACGCTCGCGCGCAAACTTTACAAGGAGACGGGAATTGAGCTTATCGGCGGAAGACATCGCGTACAGGGTTAAGATAATGTTTTGATACCCCTGTCCACGCACCGGGTCATATTCGTCAAAAAAGTAAATCTGCGGAATGAATCTATCGATAAGACCCGGGTATTCGCGGGCGATTTTGGCGTGTCCCTCCACGGGATTCCGCTTGATATCCGTGATGATATACGCTTTCGGATGATCCGCCAGCCACCGCGCGAGAGACGCGAGCGTCAGTGGCCGGTACTTCCCGTATATCTTGATGTTTTCAAATTCCCGCAGCGAAAGGGGCTCGCAGTCACGTATGTTTTCCGAAAACTGGCTGTGCCAGTCGTGAATGCACACTAATTCACCGTCGCTCGTCCAGTTAAAATCCAGCTCCAGAAAATAATCGCCGTCGGCATAGCTCCGATCGATTGCCTCAAGGGCGTTTGTCGAGGCGGTTCCGTCCGGAGTGACGCCGCCGGCGTGGCGGACACAGCGAATTTGTAACCCCGACGGCTTGCCGTCGGGCGAAGCACCGCCCGGCGCCGGGCGGTGCTTCGCCGAGAGCGGCGCAATCGAGACCGATAACACAATTGTGAGCAGCAAAATGCCATTCATTTACGAGTCGCCTCGTCTGTAAACGCGTGGCGCCCGCGAACAGAATGCGGCGTGGTTACCATCTGTATTTCTCCAAATCTACGTTATAACCCTCTATCTCGATACCCTCCGCCTCCAGGCGCGCCTTGTGTTCGTCCTTGCCGCCGAACGCGAAGGCGCCGCTCAGGCCTCCGAATCTGTTGACGACGCGATGGCAGGGGATGTTCCCGGGATCGGGGTTGACGTGCAGCGCCCAACCGACTTCGCGCGCCGCCCCGGGTCTGCCCGTCAGCGCGGCGACGTCTCCGTACGTCGCGACGTTGCCTCTCGGTATGCGCTTTACAATCTCGTAGACCGAATTGAAATAACCGGACACAGCGTGTTCGCCTCGCAATTCCGTTACAGGCGCGGTCCGGGCGCCAAAAGTCCCGCCCGACGTCGCAAAATTGTCCAACACGGAGACGCCCCCGAAAACCTCAGCCGGTCCGCCTCGGCTGAGGAGTTTTCAGGGACTCCCCTATTATACACGCATTCCGCGCGGTTTGCAATAGCCGGCGACGATTTTTGTTATCGTTCAGAATATTTTCGTTTGCAGCGATTTTCGCTCTCCCGTCCTTTTCGGCGTAGGCGCAAAGAATTTTTGCACAGGAGTGCGTGAAGTCCTTCGACTTCGCGGAGGCCCCTATATGACGATGCAAATATTGTAATATTCCGCATTTTCCGGGGATTTATTCCTCGGAAAATGCTCTTTGCGAGCCGCGCACGGCGAGAACTAAGCTCCCGTGACTCGTTTGTGATGGCGAAGCCATCACAAACGAAATTATTCAAACAGGGGAAAACGGTAAAAGCAATCCCCGCAAAAGCCTTGCAGATACGGCATCTTTGCGGGGATTTCGGTGGTGCGAGTGGTGATACGGAACCCAACGAAAAACCCCGTAGGGGCAAGGGTCTCCAAGACGGTCAGCAAGCGATATTTACGCAAAAATCGCGTCGGTAAGAACCTCAAATCAGACCATATCACGTGTACGCCAGAGCCACTACTCCGTTATCATACACATTGCAAGGAGAATTGTCAATGGACAAACGCAACGAATAATTTCGTTTGTGATAGCTTCGCCATCACAAACGAGTCACGGGAGCATGGATCTCGCCGCGCGCGGCTCGCAAAGAGCATTTCAATAGGAGCTGATGCCACGCGTAAAGATGAACAAGTACGTCGCGGATATTCTTGTCGCGTTTCCAATGCGTCTCTTTGCCTGCTGTGTCTTCGTCAAAGCAAAAGGAGGCAGTCTGCTCACTTGCCGGCATCGCGTCAATCAGCGTGAACAGTTTGATAAAATTCACGTTTGCGGCGGTTAAGAGTTCTGATTTTGTTGTTGCTCTTGCCATAATTTTTTTCTCTCTTTCGGACGAATCAGGTCGTAGCTGTTCCCGATTTGCCGCTTGATTTCCTCATCCGGCACGTCCGTGCCGATAACCACCGAGTTCCAATGTTCCTTGTTCATATGCCACCCCGGTATCACGCCCTCGAACGCATGACGAAGGAAGTCCGCTTCGAGCGGGTCGCATTTGAGGTTGAGGTACAGCCTGCCGTCGTGGCGCATAATCAGGGCGAAGGACTTCTTGTTTGCCCTGTGCCGCATGACGGCGGTCGCGGCTTCTCCCGTTATCCCGTCATCAAACGGATAGTCCTCGTAGGCGGCGGGGAACGTCAGGCAGTAGTCGATGATGTCCTGTCGGGTCATAGACAGTGCCTCCCGCAGGTCTCGGCGAGCGGGCAGCCATCGCACAACGGCTTCTTCCTGCAATACTCCTTGGCGTTTATCACTATCAAGGCATGGAAGTTGTTGTAGACCTCCGCGCTACGTTCAAGGTTGCCCTCGAAGTATGCCTTGACCGCTTCATAACCAATGCCCGCTTCAATCGGATACCGACCACAGAGCCGATTGGTATAGGCATCTACCACGAAGGTCGGGAATCCGAAAGCGTAAAGGAGTATCGAGTCTGCGGTTTCACGCCCCACGCCTTTTGTCGAGAGCAGTTCAGCCCTAATCTTGGAAAGTGGCTCACTCCTGACCGTCTGGACATCGAAGCCATATTTCCCAAACCACTCAGTTGCCGATTTCAAGTACAGCGCTTTCTGGTTAAAGAATCCGGCTGGTCGGATGAGCTCCGTTAAGTCTGCAAGGTCAGAACTCAGCACCGCTTCCGGCGATAGCTTGCCGCCGAAGTTGGCGATTGCCTTCTCGACATTTCCCCATGCCGTGTTCTGGGTAAGCACCGCACCGACCATAACCTCATATGGCGTTTCCGCAGGCCACCAGTTGGGCTCGCCGTAATGGGCGAGCAGCGTTTCATATATTGATGTTAGCTTGCCGCCCATCGGTAACCTCCTCTTACTTCAATAGAATTGACGTGTACAACCGGCCGTACCGCCCGCCCAGTTCCATGAGTTCCGCGTGCGTTCCGCGCTCGACGATTTTACCCTTGTCCACGACGAGTATGACATCCGCGCGCCTTATCGTTGAGAGCCTGTGGGCTATCACTATCGACGTACGGCCTCTCAAGATGTTTGATATGGCGTTTTGTATCAGCGCCTCCGTCTCGGCGTCTATGCTGGACGTGGCCTCGTCAAGTACGAATATGGCCGGATCGGCGAGTACCGCGCGAGCGAGCGACACGAGCTGTTTTTCTCCTGTGGACAGCATATCGCCGCCCTCGCCGACCTGCGTACCGTATCCGTTTTCAAGCCGGGCGGCTACCGCGTCCGCCGACGCGAGACGCGCCGCCCGCTCGACCTCGCGGTCGGTCGCGTCGAGTTTGCCGTAGCGTATATTGTCCGCAATCGTGCCGGAGAACAGGTGCGGGTCTTGCAGCACACAGCCGAGAGACGAGCGGAGCCACAGCTGCGAGCGCTCGCGGCAGTTGCGCCCGTCGATGAGCACGCGCCCGCGTTCCGGCTCATAAAATCTGCAAGCGAGATTGACTATAGTGGATTTGCCCGCGCCCGTCTCGCCGACTATGGCGACAGTCGTACCGGCGGGAATGTCGAGGCTGAAATCTTCCAGCACGTAACGGTCGCCGCCCGGATATCTGAAATACACATTCTCGAACGTGACGCGCCCCTCGACGGGCTCCCAGTTATCGCGCCTGGGGTCGAAAATGCCGCCGTATTTTTCCGTGACCTCCGGCGTGTCGGAAATCGTGAGCGGTTCGTTCAGCAGCGCGGACACGCGCTCCACGCAAGCTTTCACAGATACAAAATCCGTTATCATCCGTGTGAGCTGCATGATGGGCTCGATTATCCCCACAGCATACGATATGAACGCCGAGAGTACCTCAAAGCCCAGCAGTCCGTCCCTTTGCAAAACACCTCCCCTGTACAGGACGGCGCCCACCGCCAGCGAGCCCAGAAACGATACGAGCGGAATCAGCATTGCGCGCAGCGTCGCCAATCTCACCGACTCGCGGTACATTTCGGCCGTTATCTCCTCGAATTCGGCGCTGTTTTTGTCCTCTATCACGAGTGATTTTGATGTCTTTACTCCTGTTATGCTGTCGTTATACGCGCCGGATATCCGGGAATTTACGTGCCGTATGCGCCGGTTCACGACAATTATCTTTCGCTGGAACAGCCAGACGACGCCCGCAGCTACGGGCAAGAGCGCCATGAGCAGCAGGGCCAACCGCGCGTCGAGCGCAAACATAAAGGCTATCGCGCCCGCCACATAGCACACGCTGAACAGCATACCCGAAACCCCCCAAGCGATGCTGCCGGATATCCTGTCCGTGTCCGACATGACGCGCGCCAGCAGATAGCCGACCGAGTTGCTCGCGTAATACTGCACCGGCAGCGTCTGGAGGCGCGCGAAGCAGTCGCGCTTGAGCGCCGGCCCCACGCGCATTTCCACGGTGATGGAGTGCAGAGTCCAGAGTACGGAGGCCGCGCCACCGGCAATTATGACGGCGGCGCACACCATGACGTACGCCGCTATGCCCTCCGTCGTCTCCTTCTCTATAAATTCGCGCACGGCGTACCGCGTGAACAGCGGATACGCCGCCTCGGCGACGGACGAGACGAGCATTGCGGTTATAACTATGGCGATATGTTTTTTGAGCTTGCCGATATGCGGTTTCAGGATACCCCATCCCTGCGGACTCCCCGCCTCGGAGGCGCGCGTCGCAGCCGCGCTCATGACGGCCCGTCCTCGCCTGATCGCGCGCTCTGCATGTCGTAGACACGTCTGTATATTCCGTTTTTCTTCAGAAGTTCGCCGTGCGTCCCCGTCTCGGCGACGCGTCCGCCGTCAAGCACTACTATGCTGTCGGCGGTCATGAGCGTTGAGACCCTGTGCGAGATCATTATCACCGTCGCGCCGCGCGTGGAGCGGCGCAGCGATTCGCGTATAAGCGCGTCAGTGCGCATGTCGAGACTTGACATGGAGTCGTCAAACACAATCACCGGGGCGCCGAGCATGAGCGCGCGCGCTATCGCCACGCGCTGTTTCTGACCGCCGGACAGCGTCACGCCGCGTTCTCCCACGAGAGTGTCGTAGCCATCCTTAAAAGCCGTTATGTCGGAATCGATCGCCGCCGCGCGCGCGCTCTTCCGCGCGGCGTCAAGTCTGCCCGTGCGCGAGGCGATGTCGATGTTTTCGAATATTGTCTTTGAGAACAGCGCCGGTTCCTGCAGCACGAGCCCGATATTGCGCCTCAAATACTGCCTGTCGATGCGGCGCACATCGACGCCGCCTATAGTTATCGAGCCGCACCCCTCCGGCAGTTCGTACAGTCTGCTCAGGAGGTATGTCACGGTGGACTTCCCGGCGCCCGTAGCGCCCAAAATGCCTAGCACGGCGCCGCCGCGCGCCGTGAAGCTGACGCCGCGCAGCGCCGGTTGTCTGCCGTACGCGAAGCTGACGCTGTCGAACACTATGTCGCCGTCCAGCGGAGGGCGCGGCGCGCCCGTCTCGTCCGTCTCGACCGGAGCGTTTAGTATATCCGCCACGCGCCGCAGCGAGACGACGGCCTTACTCATCTCGGAGAGCGTTCTGCCGAGTTGGCGCACGGGTCCGGATATCATCAGCGTGTAGTATAGGAATATAAGGAAGTCGCCCAGCGAGAGACGTCCCGACGCCGCAAGGTACGCGCCCGCGGCTGTCACCGCCAGCACCGCGGCGGCTGATATGACGTCGCCCAAGCTCCAGTAGACGCCGAGCGTCAGGCCGAGTTTGATCCACTTCTCAGCCAGCGCGTCGTTCCTGATGTCGAACCTGTCGAGCTCAAACTTCTCGCGGCCGAAAGCCCGCACGACTCGCACACCGGTCAGGTTCTCCTGAACAGTCGCCATGAGCTCGCCCTCGGCCTCGTCGCAGAGACGGAACCGGCGGGATACGCGCGCGCCGAAAAACAGCGAATAGCCGAGGATTACCGGCATAAACACCGCCGCCGCAACCGCCAGCGTTGCGTTCATGCCGAACATTACAGCGAGCGCAATCGCGGCAAGTATTACGGTGTGTATGACCTCAATGAATTGCTCGGACACAAAGCGCCGGGCTGTCTCCACATCGGACGTGCAGCGCTGTACGACGTCCCCGGTCATGTTCTTCGCATGCCATTCCAGCGGAAGACGCTGGGTGTGGGAAAACAGTCTGTCGCGAAGGCGTTTTATAAAGCGCTCCGTGCCAATCGCGAGCTGCGATCTCGATATGTAGTTGAACGCCGCCGCCGCGGCGGCGCACGCGGCGACGCCCAGCGCGCATATTATGAGGCTCGACCGCAACCGCTCAACGCCCCCGAGCGTCTCGGCGAGCCACCCGGAGACGCCCGCGCGGGCCGCGGCGGCGCCTCCGAGTACGGTGTCCACCGTGAAGCCGACGACCTGCGGCGTGAGGAAGCTCATTATAAGGCCCGCGACCGACGCGAGTATGGCGGCGGCAAAGCGGCGCTTACAGCCCGAGGCCAACTCAATAAGTGAGCCGAACCGCATATTTATAACCATGCCTTTCGTTTCGTCCTCACACCCTGCGCCTCGACGGCGCGGACTGCGCTTCGATTCGCTTCGCCCTCGCAGGCTTGGGCGTCCGCCCGACGGTACAGACATAAGGAACTCTCCGATTACAGCAAAAGAGGCGGGCCCAGGCCCGCCTCTTTTGCTGCTGTCGCCGCCGCGACCGGTCTACGACTCCCTCATCTTAGCGAAGCAGTCGCTGCAGTAGACCGGCCTATCCGTTTTCGGCTCAAACGGCACCCTGGCCTCTTTCCCGCACGCCGCGCAGATAGCGGTGAAGTATTCCCTCGGACCGCGCGCCGCGCTTTTTCTGGCGTCCCGGCAGTTCTTGCACCGCTGCGGCTCGTTCTGGAACCCGCGCTCGGCGTAGAACTCCTGTTCACCCGCGGTGAAGATGAACTCCTCCCCACATTCCTTGCATACCAACGTCTTGTCTTCGTACATCTTGAAACCTCTCTTTGATAAAATCCGCCCACAGGGGCTTTTATTTGCGCTCAGTTTTCACTGATAACCGCCTAAAATAGTGTCCGGAATCGGCGACTCCGCCGAACCCGTTTCGTTGAACTGCGCCAACCAACCGAACAAACCGCTTGAACAGCAACCGGCAAACACGCCAAGCCGGACGGGACGCGATATCAATCCCGGACGATGATCCCCGATGGGCGCGGCTCATGGCACCATGCCAAAGCTATCAGAATCACGCAAGTAAGACGCTCCGCAGACGCTACTTTTATCAAATCGAGGTGTTGCCCCGATCCGATTGCCCCGGTATCGGATATGAATCTCGGACGGACGCCGCCAAAGTCCTGCCGCGCGCTGTACCTGGCGCTGCCGGCGGCGCGAATGGTTATTTCTAAAGCGCAGGAGCAATTATATTAGCTGTTTCCATAGTTGTCAAGTGTTTTTTTGTCAATACTCTAAAAATTTTCTTGAAATTTTATTTTTTTTATAGCCATAAGGTCTAAAATACGCGTAAGAAGGCGCTTAGAAAAGATCGAACGCGGGAAAAACAAATGAACGCACCCGCAAAAGTCGTCGTTTTCGCGCCGTATGACGGCATATCGGCGAGCCGGGGGGGCGCGCGCCTAACGCGCGGCGCACATCGAATTTATGAGATTCGCCAGCCTTTTAGCTACGCTCTCGGCCGTCTCTATATCCTTTGCCTCGACAGTCACTCTCATGAGAGGCTCCGTGCCGGACGGCCTGACGAGTATTCTCCCCGCGCCGCCCAGACCGAGTTCTTCGGTTTTTACGGCGTCGATGAGGCGCGGGTCGGACATTATCGCAGCCTTCGCGCCGTTTCCGCCCTCAACGGCGGCGTTGAGCAGCACGAGCGGATAGACCGGCACCTCGCGCCGAAGCTCTGACGCCGCCGCGCGCAGACTTGCCATGACGCTCAGAAACCGCAGCGCCGTGAGCTGCCCGTCGCCCGTCGTGGCGTCGTCGAGAAAAATCGTGTGACCGGACGACTCTCCTCCGAGAACGCACCCGTTTGCCATCATCATCTCAAGCACGTATTTATCTCCTACCTCCGCGCTGAAAAAGCCTATCCCGCGCTCTCGCGCGTACTCTATCACACCGGAGTTTGTCATTACGGTGCCGACGACGGCGTTGTTCTTCAGGCGTCCGTCGTCCTTCATCGCGCGCGCGCAGATCGCCATCACCATATCGCCGTCAATCAGTCCGCCGCCCTCGTCCACGACGAGACATCTGTCCGCATCGCCGTCGAACGCGAAGCCGACGTCGAAGCCGCCGTCACGCACCGCGCCGCACAGCGCCTCGATGTGCGTGGAGCCGCAGTTCTCATTTATATTCAAACCGTCGGGTGCATTTGACATCATCGTCACATCGACGCCCAAACTCCTGAATACGCGTTCCGCCGTAAACGCGGCGGCGCCGTTCGCGCAGTCGGCCGCCACGCGCATCCCCCCCAGCCCACCGCCTGCCAGTGAGATGAGGTAATCGATATACCGCCGCCCGGCGCCGCGTTCACCGATCACCCTGCCGACACGTCCGCGCATCGCCCTGACAGCCTTCTCCGGGCAGTCGATAATGCTCTCTATCCGCTCCTCCAACGCGTCAGAGAGTTTGAAGCCCGACCCGTCGAACATCTTTATGCCGTTATGCTCAAATGGATTGTGAGACGCCGAAACAACTATGCCCATATCGGCGCCCAGTTGCCTTGTGAGATACGCGGCCGCCGGAGTGGGCAGAACGCCGAGAGGCGAGACGTCCGCCCCTCCCGAGCACAGCCCCGCCGTCAGCGCCGACTCCAGCATATCTGACGACGCGCGCGTATCCTTGCATATCAACACACGCGGGCGCGTCCGCCCGGTTCGAGCGAGCGCCGACGCTGCGGCGAGTCCGGCGTTGAAAGCAAACTCCGGGCAGAGAGTATCGTTGGCTATACCGCGAATTCCGTCGGTTCCGAAATATTTCCCCATTAATTATGTACAACTCCGTTTTCGGACTCGGGCGTCGTCCGGTTTCACTGCCACGCCGCAAAAGAGGTTCATGCTTCGATTGTCAATTGATCGCCGCCGGAGACGGCGGCAAGACCCAGATGCTCGTAAGCCGCCCGTGTGACGCATCTGCCTCTGGGCGTCCGCATCAACAGTCCCCGCTGCATCAGGTATGGCTCATACACGTCTTCAATAGTGACAGACTCCTCGTTTATCGTCGCGGCGATCGTGTCAAGGCCGACCGGTCCGCCGCCGTAATTATCTATTATACTTCTGAGCAAACGCCTGTCTATGGCATCCAGACCCGTGCGGTCGATCTCCAGGCGAGTCAGCGCCGAGTCGGCGGCTTCATATGTTATCACGCCGTCGCCCGAGACCTCCGCGAAATCGCGCACGCGGCGCAGGAGCCGGTTGGCAATTCTGGGTGTGCCGCGGCTGCGCGACGCTATCTCGTTCGCGCCGTCCGGAGTGAGCGGTATACCGAGCAGACGCGCCGAACGCTCGATAATCTTTCGCAGATCCTCCGGCTCGTACATCTCCAGCTTGATGTCTATGCCGAATCTATCGCGCAGCGGCGACGAGAGCTGCCCCGACCTTGTCGTCGCGCCGACCAGCGTAAAATTCTTCAGATCGAGACATATCGACGCCGCGGACGGCCCCTGCCCTATGATTATGTCGATTTGCCTGTCCTCCATCGCGGGATAGAGTATCTCCTCAATGGCGCGGTTTATTCTGTGTATCTCATCGATAAACAGCACGTCGTTCTCATTAAGGTTCGTCAGCAACGCCGCCAAATCTCTGGGCTTCTCTATAGCCGGCCCGGACGTCTTGCGCAGCGTCACGCCCATTTCGGCGGCTATTATACCGGCCAGCGTCGTCTTTCCGAGACCTGGCGGTCCGTGTAAAAGCACGTGATCGAGCGGCTCGCCGCGCCGACGCGCGCCCTCAATGAACACGGCGAGATTTTCCTTCGCCCTGTCCTGACCTATATACTCCGCCAGTGTGCGAGGCCGCAGATTGCCCTCTCCGCCGTCCTCCCGCATGAATGACGCGGACAGCAGCGCATCTTCACCGCTCTCGTCGTAACCATATCCCTCATCGCTGTAGTCTATGCTCATTAAACCGCCCCTATGTTGAACATTTCTTACGTGACCGGCCTGTTACGGCAGCGCCGCGACAAGCGAGACGGTTCACTTCAGCGCGCGTTTCAGAACCTGTTTGATAATCTCTTCCACCGTCAGCGTCTGCGCGTCCACACCTTTGAGCGCTGCGGATATTTCGCTCTGGCTGTATCCGAGCACCGCAAGTCCCGAGGCGGCGTCCCTCAGTTTGGCGTTCGGTTCCGAATCGCCGTAAGATACGGGGACATACCCGGACGCTTCCATCGCCGCCGCTTCCCGGCTTACCTTGTCCTTGAGTTCCAATATAACGCGCTGCGCCAGCTTTTTGCCCACGCCCGGCGCCGCCGTTATGGCCCGTTCATCGCCGTTGATAACCGACAGCGCGAGCGACTCGGGCGTACAGGACGACAGGATCGACAGCGCCGCCTTCGCGCCGACGCCCGTCACTCCGATAAGGAGCTCAAAGCACCGCTTCTCCCCGGCGCTGTAGAACCCGAAGATATCAAACGCGTCGTCGCGGAGTTTGCAGTACGTGTAGAGCTTCGCTTTTTTTCCAATTTCAAGCCGCTGCTGAGTACGCGCCGTGACGCCGCAGGCGTAGCCCGCCCCGCCTATGTCGATGACGGCAAGATACGGTTCGACGGCGGCCACGGTTCCCTCTAAATAGTAGAACATCCGCTGTCCTCAACGATGTTGATGAGCGAGCCGGCAAAACGGGCGTGGCAGATGGCGACTGCCAGGGCGTCCGCCGCGTCGTCGGGCTTGGGCGTGGCGTCCATCGATAGGAGCCTGCGCACCATGTCCATAACCTGCTTCTTTTCCGCGCGACCGTAGCCCGTGACGGCCTGTTTCACTTGTAAAGGCGTGTATTCGTACATAGGGACGCCGCGCGTCTCTCCGGCCAGTATCACCACTCCGCGCCCGTGCGCTACGGACACCGCGGTCTTCAGATTCGTATTGAAAAACAGCTCCTCTATAACCATGCAGTCCGGGTTGAATGCGCCGATTATCTCCTGTATGTCGCTGTATATCTGTTTTAGGCGCCGGGCCAGCCTCATGTCCGGAGATGTCGTTATCACCCCGCAGCGCAACAGGCGCTGACTGCCGCCCGCCGCGTCGATGACGCCGAATCCGACCGTAGCAATACCGGGGTCCACACCTAATACTACCATATGCGCACCTGTTCCCAATCATGAATAATTTCGTCTGCAATGACGATCATTTTCGCGCAATTCTACCACCTCGCAGCATAAATGTCAACGACCGCCCGCTTTCTCTTCTCCCGGGCGGTCAAGTGAAATTACAGCGAAGCCTGTGAGTATAAACAGGTAGTAGCAGAAAAACCGCCACGTCAGCATAATCCAGAACAGATTATCCTGCTCCAGCGCGGAGAAGAACGCGTAAAACGAACCTTCCGCCACGCCGGAGTTTCCTGGCGTCGGAATAAATGTGATGCACAGATAGATAAACACACACGTACAGAATACGCTTATGTAGTCAAGCTCACTCCCGAATGTTCGCAGCACGAAAAACGGCATTGAGCACATCGCTATACGATATGTGATCGCCAGCAGAAACACGGCGGTGGTGAGCCGAATGTCGCGCGTCAAGTCTGTTATGGCCTTGCGCGACGCGGCGAGCGCGCTCAACGCCCTCTGCCGCAAAGCGTCCGGTTCCTTCACTATCCGGAGCTTTCGGCCGGCGGACAGAAGCGCCCCAAGCGCCTTGCCCGTCAGCGCCGGCGAGACGATGAACAGCACCGCCGCCACTGGTACGAAAGCGTAAAACAAAAACCCGAGGACCGCGGGCGCGAGCAGCGCCGCAGTGTCCACCACTCCGCTGCCAAATATGAACACCGGTATCGCGATAAATATGAAAGCGAACTGGCACGACAGGAACCCCGCCACAACGGCGCCTCCCGCCTCGCCCGCCGGATATCCGCGCTTCATCAGATAGTTTATTTGAAATGGTTGGCCGCCCGCGCCGAAAGGCGTGATGTTGTCGTAGTATTTGCCAAGTGCCGCCACTTTGAACGCGAGCGGGAGCGGCGCGCGTCTGCCGGTCATGCCGCCCAAGGTAAGGCGGTATTTGAGCGTATCGGCGCCCATGGCGACGACAAAGCATGTGAACACGAGCAGTATACAGCGCGGATCAATGCCGAGAAGGTCGTCGCGCGAAATGCCCTGACTGTCGGTTCTGAAATCAAAAAACGCCGTCGTCCCTATCACGGCGGCATTGAATAGCGCGAACAGGATGATGCGGGTATGTCTTTTCACCAATCCTCCGACAATATCACGCCCAATCACACTGTTTTTCATGTACCTCTCGCCAATCAATTTTCTCGCGGCGGACCCGGCCGTCGCAAACGAAACTCTTGCCGGAGACCGCTTTCCCGGCGGACCCGGCAGGATAAGTATAGCATCTTGCAAATTCGTTTGCAATGACGAATTGTTTCGAATAATTTCGTTTGTGATGGCTTCGCCATCACAAACGAGTCACGGGAGAGGAGATCTCGCCGTGCGCGGCTCGCAAAGAGCATTTTCCGAGGAATAAATCCCCGGAAAATGCGGAATATTACAATTTTTGCTCCGCTATATAGGGGCCCCCGCGAAGTCGAATGACTTCGTGGGGAGAGGACGAACGACGGAGTGAGCAAGTTCCCGGCTTTAGCCGGAAACTTGCTTAGCGCAGTCCGTGAGGACGGACGCACTCCTCCGCAAAAATTATTTTCGTCTGCGGCGAAAAGGACGAAGGGCGAAAACCGCTACAAACGAAAATATTCGGCCAAAATATTTCTTGACAGCGCGGCGCGGCGGCGTTATAATGACGTGTACTAAGCGGGATTGTGTAAAGGTAGCACGACAGACTCTGACTCTGTTTGTGAGGGTTCGAATCCTTCTCCCGCTGCCACAAAAAGTTGATTAAACGTCCAAATAGGAAGCATTCAAATTAACCAGTTGCGCCACGGCGGGCGGGTTCTGCGCCTTTTGTACCCCCACCTGTACCCCGTCGCGTAGTTTAATGCTCCGGCACGGAGGCTTTTTGTCCGTACTTTGAGGACGGGAGCAAATACGGCGGCTGTATCGCGGAGGGCGCCGAGGGAAACATAATTCACTTTTGGGACTTCACGATATTTTCACAAATATTGTCGAATTTGTGTCGGAGAATATTGTTTGAGCGTACGAATTTATTGTCAGACTCACTTTTGACACCCGAACCCTATCATAACGATGCAAAAATTGTAATATTTCGCATTTTCCGGGGATTTGTTCCTCGGAAAATGCTCTTTGCGAGCCGCGCACGGCGAGATCCGTGTCTCGTTACTCGTTTGTTGCGGCCCCGGCCGTGACAAACGAAATGATGTTTATAGCCATTCATTCCGCGCCGCCGTCGTCCATTCCGCGCTGTTTGACGGATTCCCCAAAAGAGACTATAATATCCGCAAGGCGGATATTACGGGAGCGTCCCCATCGGCTCGCCGCTTCGCGGCAACCGCCGAGGGACGACACATTATACCGGCTCCGCTTTGCGGCGCGGTACAATGTCCGCATCCACACTCATATCCGCGCCCACACACATGAAATGATCGAGAATACAGGAGGATACGGCCGATGCCGAAGGTCTTTACAGTCGATGTGTCAAAGTGTAACGGCTGCTATAACTGTCAGCTTGCCTGCAAGGACGAGCACGTGGATAATGACTGGACGCCGTACGCGAAGCCGCAGCCGGAGATCGGGCAGTTTTGGGTTAAGCTGCGCGAGAACGTCGGCGGTACGATTCCGAAGGTCAAAATACATTACATCGCGCAATTGTGCAACCACTGTAAAAACGCCGCGTGCGTTGCGGCCTGCGGGTACGGCGCGTATTACAGGCGGGAGGACGGGTTCGTAATACTGGATCCCGGGAAATGCGTGGGGTGCCGCCGCTGCCAGAGCGCGTGTCCGTACGGGGCGATATATTATAATGAGGAGCTCAACATCTGTCAGAAGTGTACGGGATGCGCGCATTTGCTCGA
Organism: Oscillospiraceae bacterium; assembly: GCA_031278515.1. Lineage (GTDB taxonomy): Bacteria > Bacillota > Clostridia > Oscillospirales > Oscillospiraceae > JAISBX01. The sequence goes on from JAITKI010000036.1 coordinate 22,800, forward strand.
CAACGGGTATAAGCTGCCGCGCTGCGTGGAGGCGTGTCCCACGGACGCGCTCGGCTTCGGGGAGGAGTCCGAGCTCGGCGACTTCATCGTCGGATCGACGGTGCGTCTGCCGGAAACGGGATGCCGCCCGCGCGTATACTACCGCAACATACCGGGCCGGTTCATCGCCGGGACGGTGTACGACCCCGTCGAAAAAGAGATTGTGGAGGGCGCCAAGGTGCGGGCCACGAACGGGGGCAAGACGTATTTTCAGGTTACGGACGAGTTCGGCGATTTCTGGTTCACGGATCTCGCCGCGGGCAAATACGACGTCGTGATTGAGGCGAAGGGTTTCGAGTACAGAACATTTACGGCAGTGGACGCCACGGCCGACGTCAATTTGGGCGACATACCGCTGGAACGGCCGGCTGAGGCGAGCGGATGCTGAGCATATCCAGGCGGCTCACGCGGCGGGATGTCGCGGTCGTCGCCGTGTGTCTCGCGTTTACTGTGGCGCAGACGTGGCTCGATCTGAAGCTTCCGGACTACATGTCGGAGATAACAAACCTTGTGCAAACTCCGGGCGGCGCGATGGGCGACATCTGGGCGGCCGGGGTCAAGATGCTCGCGTGTACGCTGGCCAGCGCGGCGACGGCGGTCGCCGTTGGATTTATGGGGGCGAGACTGGCGGCGAGCTTCGCGCGGAGGCTGCGCGCAGACATGTTCGCGCGCGTCGAGGAGTTCTCAATGGAGGAGTTGAGCGGCTTCTCCACGGCGAGTCTCATAACACGCACGACGAACGATGTCACCCAGGTGCAGATGCTTATCGCGATGGGCCTCCAAGTGGCTGTAAAGGCTCCGATTATGGCGGTATGGGCGCTTGCCAAGATCTCCGCGCGGAGTTGGGAGTGGCTCGCGCTTACGGGCGGCGCGGTTGCGTCGCTCGTTATAATAATCGCGTGCGTTATGTCGTACGCGCTGCCGCGTTTCCGCAGGGTGCAGACGCTTACGGACAACCTGACGCGGGTCACGCGCGAGAACCTGACGGGTATGCGGGTGGTGCGGGCGTACAACGCCGAGGAATATCAAGAGCGTAAATTTGAGCGGGCGAACGAAGAACTCACAGGGAACAACCTGTCCGCGCACAAGGCTATGGCGGTGTTCAACCCCGGTATGCGTCTCGTCATGAGCGGGCTGACGCTCGGCATCTACTGGATCGGAGCGTTTATCATAAAAGCGGCGCCCGCGGCGGAGAAACTGGACATGTTTTCAAATATGATTGTGTTCTCATCATACGCGACGCAGGTGCTGATGTCGTTTATGATGCTCACAATGATATTCGTGATGGGGCCGCGCGTGGCGGTGTCCGTAAGGCGTATACACGAAGTTTTGTCTACGGAGCCGAAGCTGCGCGACGGCGGAGTGACGAGCTCCCCGGACGACGTCAAAGGCGTCGTGGAGTTTGAAAACGTCAGCTTCAAATACCCCGGCGCCGAGGACTATGTACTGCGTGACGTCAGCTTTACCGCGAAACGGGGCGAGACCGTGGCGTTTATAGGCTCGACAGGCAGCGGCAAGAGTACGCTTATAAATCTCGTGCCGCGCTTTTACGACGTAACGGACGGACGCGTGCTTGTGGACGGCGTGGACGTGCGCGACTACACGCAGGAGGCCCTGCGGAAGAAGATCGGCTATGTCCCGCAGAGGGCGGTGCTTTTCACGGGTGATATTTCGGAAAACGTCGCGTTCGGCGACAGCGCGGACGGCGACGCCAATCCGGACGGTATAGCGCGCGCGGTGCGCATCGCGCAGGCGGACGATTTTGTCGGCGGGATGGGCGGATATTCCGCAGCGGTATCGCAGGGGGGCGCGAACGTCTCGGGCGGCCAGAAGCAGCGGCTGTCCATAGCCCGCGCCATATACCGCGATCCGGAGATACTGGTATTCGACGATTCGTTTTCGGCGCTCGACTACAAAACGGACAGGGAACTGCGGGCCGAGCTGAAAAAGGAGACACGCGGCGTTACGAGCCTCATCGTCGCTCAGCGCATAGGGACTATCAGGGACGCCGACAGAATCATAGTGCTCGACGAGGGTCTGCTTGTGGGCTGCGGGACGCATGACGAGATGATGCGCGACTGCGAGGTCTACCGCGAGATAGCGTATTCACAGCTTTCGAGAGAGGAGCTGGGGGTATGAGCGACAGGGAAAAAGAGCATGAGGGACGGTCCCCCGCGCAGCGCCGCCCCGCGGGCGGCGGGCCGGGACGCGGGATGCCTGTGATGGGTGAGAAACCAAGAGATTTCAAAAAATCATGGAGTCGGCTCGCGCGTTACAGCGGACGGTATCTGCCGGTGTTTGTAATCGCCGTGCTGTGCGCGGTCGGCGGTACGGCGCTGACGCTCATAGGACCCGATATGATAAAGGACGTCACGGGCGTCATATTGGACGGCCTGGCGTCGGGGATCGACACCGCCGCCGTGACGGATAAGTGCTTGACGCTGCTGACGATGTACATATGCGGCTCGGCGCTGATTTTCGTGCAGAGCCGCATAATGGCGAACGTATCGCAGGGCATATGCAGACGTCTGCGGAGCGATATTTCATCCAAACTCAACAGGCTACCGCTGCGGTACTTCGACTCCACGACGCACGGCAATACGATAAGCCGCGTGACGAACGACACCGATACGATAGGCATGACGCTCAACCAGAGCCTCGGGCAGCTCATAACGTCGGTGACGATGTTCCTCGGTTCGATAGTGATGATGTTCATCGAGAACGCGACGCTCGCGGCCATCGCCGTCGCCTCGACGCTCATCGGTTTTGCGTTTATGTCCGTGATAATAAAGCGCTCGCAGAAGTATTTCGGGAGCAACCAGAAATATCTCGGCGCGATGAACGGACATATCGAGGAGATATATACGGGACACAATATCGTAAAGGCATATAACGCGGAGCGCGCGGCCAAAGAGAGGTTTGACGACCTCAACAAAAAGCTCTGTGACAGCAACTGGAGGTCCCAGTTCCTCTCCGGCCTGATGATGCCGCTAATGGGCTTTATCGGCAATTTCGGGTATGTCGCGGTGTGCGTGGCGGGCGCGCTGCTGGCGATGAACGAAAGCATAAAATTTGAGGTCATCGTCGCGTTCATACTGTATGTCAGGCTGTTCACGCAGCCGCTGGCGCAGATAGCGCAGACGGCCACGACGATGCAATCGACGGTGGCGGCGTCGGAACGCGTGTTTGAGCTGATTGACGAGGAGGAGATGGCGCCTGACGCCGAGGGCGTCGGGAAGCGCGGTAAGGCGCGCGGAGAGGTGAGATTCGAGAGCGTCAGATTCGGATATGAGCCGGACAGGGTTATAATAAAGGATCTCAACGCGCATATCGAGGCCGGGCAGAAGGTGGCCATAGTGGGTCCGACCGGCGCCGGCAAGACGACCATTGTGAATCTGCTCATGCGATTTTATGAACTGGACGGGGGCGTTATCACCGTGGACGGCGTTCCGACGTCGGAGATGGCGCGCCGCGACGTACACGATCTTTTTTGTATGGTGCTCCAGGACACATGGCTGTTCGAGGGTACGATAATGGAGAATATAATCTACAGCAAGCGGGGCGTGACGGAGGAACAAGTCGTCGCGGCGTGCAAAGCGGTGGGCCTCGACCACTTCATACGCACGCTGCCCGGCGGCTATGAAACACAGTTGGGGGACAGCGCGAATCTGTCGGCGGGCCAGCGCCAGCTTGTGACGATAGCGCGCGCCATGATAGAGGACGCGCCGCTGCTCATACTCGACGAGGCCACGAGCTCCGTCGATACGCGCACGGAAATACTCGTCCAGAACGCCATGGATAAGCTGACGCGCGGCAAGACGTCGTTCGTCATAGCGCACCGGCTCTCCACCATCCGGAACGCCGACGTCATACTCGTGATGAGGGACGGCGACATAGTGGAAAGCGGCAATCATTCCGAACTGCTGGCGGCCGGTGGCTTCTACGCGCAGTTGTACAATAGTCAGTTCGAAAACAGTTGACGCCATAGACGGCTGAAAACAAGGGAGTAGGGGAGTTGCTTATGTTCAGGAGAAAACCGAAAATGCGCACGTCGGCGGAAAAGGCGAGAAGGTCGCAGATGAATATTTTTGTCAGGCTGTGCGGCTGCGCGTATCTGGGATATATAATAGTGCAGCTTGCGCGCGACAAATCAGGCGACATGAGCGACGGACTGCGATACGGCGTCGTGGCGCTGTTTGTGCTGTTGGCCGCCGCCATTGTGGCCGTCACGGTCGTCGATTTTATCAGAAATTTCAAGGCGGGCGCGTACAAAGCGTCGTCCTATACGGACGATACGGACGAGAGCGTCGAGGCGTTTCGCGCGCGGCAAGCCGCCGCCTCCGGCGGCGGGAAGCTGTCCGACGGCGGCGCGGCGACGCCGGATGGAGCGAAGGGGGAAGACCGCGAGGGGACTTCGGAGAACGGCGGCGAATGAGAGTGGCGATAGCGGGTCTGGGACTGATAGGGGGCTCGTTCGCAAAGGCGATAAAGGCGAGAACGGCACACCATGTCACAGGTTACGATATCGACGGGGAGACACAGGAGCGCGCGCTGCGCGAGGGCGCCGTGGACGGGACGGGCGCCGGGGGATTTGGCGCGTGCGATCTTGGACTCGTGGCGCTTTATCCCGCGGACAGCGTGGAATTTATAAAAAGCGCGGCCCCCGGCATGAAGCGCGGCTCTGTTATTATAGATCTGTGTGGCGTAAAGCGGTACGTGTGTTCAGCGGTGAAGCGGGTGGAGCTCGGGGAGGGCGTCACGTTTATCGGCGGTCATCCGATGGCCGGCAGGGAGGAGTTCGGGTATGACGGCTCGCTCTCCGCGCTGTTCGAGGGGGCGAGCATGATACTGACGCCGGAACCGTCCGCGCCGCCGGATAAGCTGCGGGCGGCGGAGGACTTCTTTATCAGTCTCGGCTTTGCCGGGGTGACGGTGACGACGCCGGAGAGGCACGACGAGATGATCTCGTTCACCTCTCAGCTCGCGCATGTCGTATCGAGCGCGTACGCGCAGTGTCCGCTGGCGGGCGGCTTCGAGGGCTTTTCGGCCGGCAGCTTCGGTGATATGACGCGCGTTGCGAAACTAAACGAGCGCATGTGGACGGAACTGTTCCTGCGTAACGGCGACTATCTCACAGAGCAGATAGACGCGCTGACATGCAAACTGAAGGAGTTCCGGGACAGCATATCGGGAGGGGACGGGGACGGACTGACGCGGCTTCTGCGCGGCGGCAGAGTCATAAAAGAGGAGTTCGAAAGAAAGCGAAAGATGCAGCCATGAGCATGAAACTTGAGGATGCGCTGGCTTTTACGGCGGGATGCTTTAACGGGGAACCCGCGTCGTGCAGTTATGCGTGTCCGTTCCATCTCGACATACGCGCGTTTCTGGAAAAGGCGGGGAAGGGCAAGTGGACCTCCGCGTATAAAGCGCTGGAGAGCGCGGTGGCGTTCCCGCTGACGGTGTCGCTGTTGTGCGACGCGCCGTGCGAGCGGTACTGTCAGCGCCTTCAACTCGGCGACGAGCCCATTGCCATGACGATGATAGAGACGGCCGTAATCCGATACACGGGGAGTAAGCGCGCGCGCCGATACGTCATACCTCCCAAGGAGGGGCGCGTTGCGGTGGTGGGCGCGGGCGCGGCCGGACTGAGCTGTGCGCTCTGGCTCGCGCGCAAACGCATATCCGTAACCGTGTTTGAACGCGAGCCGGGATACGGAGGAACCCTCCGGCGCCACCCGCGCTTTACGGAGATTGCCGAAGATATCAGACTGCAATTCGAGGCGGCGGACGCCGGGTTTTGTTTTGACCGCGAGATAAAGGCACTCGGCGAACTGGAGGACTATGATGCAGTCTATATCGCCACAGGCGCCGGGGGCGAGCACTTCGGACTTCTGGACGGGTGGGACGGCGACGCGTTTGCAAGCGGCGTTGACGGGGTGTTTTTGGGAGGCGAGCTGACCGGCGTGTCCGCAATCGGCGGGATGGCGCGCGGCGGCGAGGCGGCGCGCAATATCGAGGCGTTCCTGCAGGTGGGAAGGGTGGCGCCGCTGCACGGCGGATATGACAAGAACGGCTGCGAGCGGTACGTGTCCCATGACGGCGCGGCGCGCGCGCGCCGTGTGGCGCCGTCGTCGCCGGAGGGCTATACGGAGGATGAGGCGAGACGCGAGGCGGGACGCTGTCTGCAATGCGACTGCGACAGGTGTATGACGTCGTGCGAGATGCTGCGCGCTTTTCGCAAGCGCCCTCACAAGATAGCCACCGAGGTGTACACCGACCAGAACGCTAATCCGCCGTATTCCAGCCACACACTGACACGCGAGGCGTACTCATGCAATATGTGCGGCTACTGCAAATCCGTGTGTCCCGAGGGCGTCGATATAGGCGCGCTTTTGCGCCTGTCGCGCGCCGAGCGCATGAACGCGGGAACGGAACCTGCGGCGCTGCATGATTTTTGGCTGAGGGAAATGGATTTTAATTCCGGGGAGGCGGCGCTGTGCGCGCCGCCGGTCGGCGCGAGGACGTGCGAATACGTGTTTTTCCCGGGCTGTCAGCTCGGAGCGTCGAATCCGGAGCACGTGAGGGGCGCGTACGGGATGCTGCGCTCCGGAGGCGCCGATGCCGGCATATATCTGGGGTGCTGCGGCGCACCGGCGTGGTGGGCGGGGGACGACAGGCGCTTCATGGCGAATATGGCGGCGATAAGGGGCAACTGGGAAGATTTGGGGAAACCGGTCTTTGTTTTTGCGTGCGCGACATGCGCCGGCATATTCGAGGCTTTTGCTCCCGATATCGCGGGCGTGTCGCTGTACGAGATGTTAAACGACCGTGAGATCGCGGGCAGCGCCGGCGCGATAACGCGCGCGGCAGTGTTTGATCCGTGTTCCGCGCGCGCGAGGGACGGGATGCGTGACGCCGTGCGCGGCCTGCTCGGACGGTCGGGAGTGCAGACTGTCGAGCTTCGGGAGACGGGCAGATGCTGCGGTTACGGCGGACAGATGCGTGTTGCGAATCCCAAGCTGTTCGATGAAATTGTGACGAGCCGCGCGTCAATGTCGGACGAGCCGTATATAGTGTACTGCGCGAACTGCCGCGAGGTTTTCGTCTCGAGCGGCAAGAGATGCGCGCACGCGCTTGATGTTGCACTCGGACTGGAACCGCAGGAGCGCGTTCCGAGTATCGGCGACAAGCGCAAAAACACTCTGGCGCTGAAAGGGGAGTTTATGGCGAGCAATCTCAGGGTCAAGCCTGAACGCGCCGAGCGCGCGTGGGACGGGCTGACGCTTGTAATAGACGGCGGTCTGCGCGAGGATATGGACAGGAGACTGATTTCCGAGGACGATATCAGGGAGGCCATATTTCACGCTGAGGAGAGCGGCGACGTATTCGTTGACGGCGAAGGGACGCGTATGTGCAGTATGGTCAAGCCGGTATTGACGTATTGGGCGCGCTACAGGCGCGTATCCCGCGACGCATACGAGGTATTGGACGCGTACTACCACCGTATGCGCTTCGAGAGCGGTACGCGGGACTTTTGAGGGAGAGCGCTGGAGATGGCGGATATGGCCGGTTCATACTGGAGATGCGCGCGCTGCGACGAGGCGCTGACCGCGCGAAAGACTGTTTTCACGTATCTGGGACACTCTTTTACGCACGAGACTCTGCGCTGTCCGAAGTGCGGCAGGGTGCTGATACCGCCGGAACTGGCGCGTGGGAAGATGGCTGAGGTGGAGGAGCAGCTTGAAGACAAATAAAATACGTGGCAGGGAAGCTCGCGCGGACGCGCCGGGAAACCTGTCGGGGAACAAGAGACGGACGGGTGTGGAAGCAGTTTACGGGACGGTAAGCGTGTGTCCCGTGTGCTTAAAGCGCGTCGACGCCGCGATAGTCGGGCGGGACGGCGGGTATTTTATGGAAAAGACCTGCGATGAGCACGGATTTTTTTCAACCGTCGTGTGGCGGGGCGACGATCCACCGTTTGAGGGATGGGGCGAGATAAAATCCGCGGCGCCCGACTCGCGGCCGGCGCTCGGATGCCCCGGCGCGTGCGGCCTGTGCGCCGGTCATCTGCAAAAGACGTGCTGTGCGCTCGTAGAGGTCACGCACAGATGTAATCTGCGCTGTCCCGTATGTTTTGCCGACAGCGGCGTCGCGCGCGTGAGCGCGCGGTTGTCCGTAGAGACGCTGTACGCGCGATTTCGCAAGCTGGCGGCGGCGGGCAGCACGTTCGTGCAACTGTCGGGCGGAGAACCTACGACACGCGACGACCTGCCGGAGATCGTGGCCGCCGCGAAAAGGGCGGGGTGCGAGTATGTGCAGCTCAACTCAAACGGTATACGGCTCGGCGCGGAACCGGAGTACACGCGCGCGCTCGCGGAAGCCGGGCTCGACTTTGTGTTCATGCAGTTTGACGGTGTGCGCGACGATATATACGAGCGTCTGCGCGGCAGACCGCTGTTCGATATAAAGCGGGCGGCTATCGACGCGTGCGCGGAGCAATATCTGGGAGTGACGCTCGTGCCGACTATAGCGCCCGGGATCAACGACGGCGATATCGGCGCTATTCTGGAATTCGGTTTTCGGCGCTCTCCCGCCGTGCGGGGGGTACACTTTCAGCCGATAAGCTACTTTGGGCGGTATCCCGGAGCGCCCGGCGACGGGGGCAGAATAACACTGCCGGAGATCATGCGCGCCATAGACAGCCAGACGGGCGGGAAGGTCAAGATCTCGGATTTGCTGCCGTCCGCGTGCGATCACCCGAGATGCGGGTTTCACGGCGACTTTGCCGTACTCCCGAACAATACGCTGCTGAAGCTCACAAAAAAAGGAAAGGCCGCGTCGTCCTCGTGCTGCGACGACGCGCATTTACGCAACCGCAAGTTCGTCGCGAGGCGCTGGAAGCGCGCGCCGGCGGGAGCGGAGGAGGATACTGCGGTCGGCGCGGACGATTACAGGGACATGGACGGCTTTTTGGCGCGGGTGAAGTCGCACGGGTTTACGATAACGTGTATGGCGTTTCAGGACGCGTACAACCTGGATCTGGAGCGTCTGCGGCGTTGCAGTCTGCACGTATTCGACGGCCGGCGAACCGTGCCGTTTTGCGCGAGATATATCACCGCGCGGAGGATGCCGTGACGTCCGTGATGGCGCCGTATTTCGGCGACGCGCATCCGGGCGGCGTCCGGTTGACGGACAGGGCGGCGCGGCTGTGCGGTTTGAAGAGCGGCATGTCTGTTCTTGATATGGGGTGCGGATCGGGCGATACCGTCGCGTACCTCGCGGAGAAGTACGGCGTCGCCGCGACAGGCGTTGAGCGCGACGGGCGGCGTCGCGGGCATCTCGCGTCCGACAGGCGGCGCGGCGTCCGGTACGTCTTCGCGGACGCGCGGACGGAGTGCGTGCCGGACGGCGGCGCGAACGCCGTGTTCATGGAGTGCGTTCTGTCGGTGACGGAAGATCCGCTCAAGATGTTGGAACGCGCGCGCGCCGCGCTGCGTCCGGGAGGAGCGCTCGCGGTCAGCGACGTGTATCTGAAGGAGCGGCGCGGCGCGCCGGATAGCGGAGGCGAGGCTGAACCCTGGGACTTTGACGGGTTGTGCGAACTTGTGCGGCGCGCGCGCTTTGACATCGTGTCGGCGGAGGACCACACGCCGGCGCTCGTGACGTTCCGCGCCGAGCGGTACGCAGCCGGCGAGCGCGGCGCGGTTCGCGTTCCGCGCGGACTGGGATATATGCTCGTAATAGCGAGGCGCGGGGATGAGTGAGGGCTGCGCGATAACGCCGCTCGACGGTTGGATAGTGTCCCGGATATCGGCCGGAACGGGGGGGCTTGAGCGTCTGGCGGGATATCAGACGGAGCGCCTGCGCGAGACGCTCCGTCTCGTGAAGAGCCGGAGCAGATTTTACGCGGATTTGCTGCGCGGTATCGACCCGGACGCGATAACAAGCCCGGACAGCCTGGCGGAACTCCCGTTTACCACGCCGGAAATGTTGGCGGGCCGCGGTGAGGATTTTATGTGCTCGCCGCCCGGAGACGCGGCGCGCGTCGTCACGCTGCCCACGTCGGGCACGACGGGCGCGCCCAAGCGCGTGTGCTTCACGCCGGAGGATATTGAGCTCACGCGGGATTTCTTTCATTGGGGAATGAAGACGCTCGTCTCCGCCGGAGAGCGCGTGATGATATTCATGCCGGGCGCGACGGAGAACGGGGTGGGCGCGCTGCTCCGTGAGGCGCTTCAAAGGCTGGGTTGCGAGGGGATTGTGTACGGCGCGATAACCGATCCCGCGGACGCCGCGCGAGCGCTGGCCGACACGGGCTGCAAGTGCGCCGTCGGGCTGCCGTCGCAGGTGTATGAGGCGGCGGTTACCGGAGCTCGCGGCGTAAAAGTCGAATCGGTGCTGCTGAGCGCCGATTATGCCCCGCGCGCGGTGTCGGAAGGCATATCGCGCGTTTGGGGATGCCGTGTGTTTGACCATTACGGTATGACGGAGATGGGATTTGGCGGCGGCGTGGAGTGTTCGGCGCGAAACGGGTATCACATGCGCGAGGCGGACATGATCTTTGAGATTATAGATCCGCATACGGGCAGGCCGGCGCGCGCGGGAGAGTACGGCGAGGTGGTATTCACAACGCTCACGCGGCGCGGTATGCCGTTGGTGCGTTACAGGACGGGAGACCGCTCGCGCCGTCTGCCCGGCGGGTGTCCGTGCGGGACGGAGCTGGGACGGCTCGAACGCGTGTCGGGCAGGGTGCGCGACGCCGTGCGTCTGCGGTCGGGGGGGACGCTGGCCATGTCGCAGCTTGACGACGTCGTCTACATGTGTCCGGGCGTGGCGGCTTATTGCGCCGCGATTGTGACGCGCGCGGGCGGCGCCGACTGTCTCGCGCTGACCGTGAGGCCGGCGGACGGCGCGCGACTCGACGCGGACGCGCTCTCACACATGCTGCGGTCGTCCGAGGGGCTGCGCGGGTTGTGCGGGGACGGCGCGCCGCCGCCGGAAATCAGGACGGGAGAGATTGGGTTTCGCTCGTCCGGCGCGCTTAAACGCCGCATATCCGACATGCGGGATATCAATCCGCCCGAAAAGTCCTGACGCCTCGCGAACGGGCTTTTCTTGCTCAAATTCTTTGTAACGGGGGTCAATATGCTCAAAGCTGTGATTTTTGATCTGGACGGAACGCTGCTCGACTCGCTTTTTGACGTCGGGAGCGCGATGAACAAGGTGCTCCTCTCGCGCGGGTATCCGGCGCGCGAACTCGACGAGTACCGCTTCTTCATGGGGCAAGGCGCGTATATCCTGGCGGAACGCGCGCTGCCGGACGGAGCGGAGGACGCCGAGATAAGGTCGGCCGCCGAGGAGTACAACGCGGTGTACACGGCGCGGACTGTGGACAACACGCGCCCGTATGACGGCGTTCCCGGGGCGCTGAGGGATATAGACGCCCTGGGTATACCCATATGCGTGCTGTCAAACAAGGCCGACAGTCAGGTGGGGCCTATGGTCAGGGGTTATTTTCCGGACGTGCGCTTTGCCATGATACGCGGGCAGCGCGGGCTGATTCCGACAAAGCCGGATCCCGGCTGCGCGCTGGAGTTTGCGAGGCTGGCCGCCGCGGCGCCGGGCGAGACGGCTTTCGTCGGTGATACGGGAATCGACATGAAGACATCGGTAAATGCCGGGATGTACGGCGTGGGCGTGCTGTGGGGTCTGCGCGACGCCGCCGAGCTGCGGCGGTACGGCGCGAAGCGACTGATCAGTTCGCCCGATGAGTTGGCGGGCATTTTCGCGGAGGAGTTGGAATTCGGCGCGGCGCGCGGCTGAGGCGGGTTCATTTTTAACGGACGGAAGACACCGCTTATTTCAACTTTCTCGCTATTTGTATCCGTAAGGGGTTAAAAGATCCTCAGAGGTCTGCTCTCTCCCGCCTCGAACATCGTGAGCTGCGGGTCTTCACCATCGGACGATTTTATCCAGGGCTTGCTTATCTCGGAGCGCTGTCTCGTCTGTTCCTCGAGAATTTGCCCTATAAGCGTATTTGAGAGCAGAAAGCCCGAGGCGGTAAATCTCCAGCGATCATTGCGAAATTCCGCCCAACCGTTTGCCTCAAAATATTTGAGCCTGTTCAGGATGCGGTTCATGTCGCAGCGGTATATCTCGTGGTACTCGCGTTCGGATATGCCGTACGCGGTTCTCAGACGCAGCATGAGGTACTCTCCGGCCCGCTCGAAATCCGACAATTCCTCATCCGTCTCGATAACCGAACTGTTGTACAGAATACCCTCGCTGTACCGCTCCGTATCCGACACGATGCCGTACCGACGCCCTCCGACGAAGCTGTGCGCCGCCGCTCCGAATCCGAGATATTCGCCCCCGAGCCAATATTTCAGATTGTGCGCCGATTCGTGACCGCGCCGCGCGAAGTTGGAGACTTCGTACTGCTTGTAACCGTATCTGTTTAGGGTATCCACGGCGTAGAGGTACATGTCCGCCTGCTCGTCGTCGTCCGGCAGGAACGGGGAGTCCCTGAATACATACAGCTGCGTCCCCTCCTCGATGGTCAGTCCGTAGCATGAGATGTGTTCCGGCTTTAGTGCGACCGCCCGGCTTATCGTGTTGGCCCAGTCGTCGCGCTTTTGCGACGGCAGCCCGTAGATGAGATCGACGCTGATATTTTTAAAGCCGGCCTCGCGCGCGTCCCGGACCGCCCGCTCCGCCCGCGCAAAATCGTGCCGCCTGCCGAGACTTCTGAGCGCCGCGTCGTTTGCCGACTGCACGCCGATTGACAGCCTGCTGAAACCCGCGCGGTACATGCCGGCCAGATCGTCCCTCGTCACACTGTCCGGGTTTACCTCCGCCGTGATTTCGGCGCCGCGCAGCACGTGGCCGTGTTTTTTGAGGGCGTTGAGCACGCTTATAAGTCTGCCGGCGCCGTAGTGGCTCGGAGTGCCGCCCCCGAAATACACGGTATCTATGAGATACCCGTCGAGCTGGGGGGCGTACTCCTTGATGTGACGCAGCAGGGCGTGCTGATAGTCCGGCATAAGCTTATCCCGGCCCGCCAGAGAGTAAAACGCGCAATACGCGCATTTACTCGCGCAAAACGGTATATGTACGTAGATTCCAAGTTTTTTCTCGTCTTCCGTGGCCGCTCACCACCTTCTAGTGATCGCGCAGGGGTTCGCGCAGCATCTCCAACCCATGTTCGAGAGCCGGCAGAGCCGCGTCAAGGTTTTCCCGAATCGCGCCGAGAGAGCCCGGCAGATTTATAATAAGCGTCCTCCCCCGGATGCCGGCCTGCTGTCTTGCCAGCATGGCGCGGTTCGTCGATTTCATTCCGGCGGCGCGCATTGCCTCCGGAATACCGGGCGCCATTCTCTCGCATACGGCGAGCGTCGCCTCAGGCGTGACGTCGCGCGGTGAAAAACCGGTTCCCCCCGTTGTGACAGCGAGCGCGGCGTCAAGTTCGTCGGCGCACTTCGTGAGTTCGAGCGCGATCCGCTCCTTCTCATCCGGCGTCACGGACGTATAGACGACATCAAAGCCCGCGTCGCGGAGCATTTGACTCACGAGGGGTCCGCCCGCGTCCGCGCGGCGCCCGTCCGCGCACTTGTCGCTCACCGTTATGACCGCAGCCGTATACATATTCGCAAACTACACCTCGCAATAAAATTCGTGACCATATTATACAGCGGCCCGCGCGCCGTGGCAACCGGGAATTTTCGGGCGCCTACCGGGACGTAAAATACAGCTTGGAATCATTTCGTTTGAATAATTTCGTTTGTAGCGATTTTCGCCCTTCGTCCTTTTCGGCGTAGGCGAAAAGAATTTTTGCGGAGGAGTGCGTCCCGTGCGACGGAGCAAAAATTGTCACATTTCGCATTTTCC
>JAITKI010000060.1 GCA_031278515.1 Oscillospiraceae bacterium
CCACATAGTCACCTTCTTTACTGTACCCGTATTATACACCGCTCGGAAGCGGATTTCAACACATCTGCGGAACATTTTGTTGGATTGGCGTTTGTTGGCGACTGTCAGCGTCGGGCATACGCCCGAGGGAGGCATGGCAAAGGTCGAGACTTGGTCAAGCCTCCGTCGTCGTCGGAGCACCCTTCGCTTCGTCGGCGCGGACTGCGCTTCGCTTCGCCCTCGCAGGCTCGGGCATCCGCTCCGCTGCGTCGCGTCGTCGGAGCACCCTTCGCTAAGTCTCGCTTCCGGCTAAAGCCGAAAGCTCGCTCGCTACGGGGCCCCTCCTCTCCGTATCGCCACCGCTCCGCTGGGTTGCGATTCGGCTTTGGACGAGGGAGCTTGGACGGGGGTTACGGCGCACGGCGTGGTGACTTGGATTTGACGTCACCGTTCACAATCGACAACGGGTACATACCAGCATAGCCCCGTTCTTTTAGTGGGTTTCTAAAGGGGGACGGAGTCCACCCTTTAGTCGCCTTTTGGGTACTTTTCGGCGGGGCGAAAAGTACCCCGCCGGAGGCTTGACCAGCCACAATTGTCTGCCATGCCCCCCTCGGGCGTATGCCCGACGCAGTCCGGCACTGTTGCAAAACCTATACTTTTTTAACCACCTGTTATTTACAGATTGTGCTAATTGTGAAAAAGTGAAAGAACGTAGGAGGACACTGATTATTATGTAAGGCTAACTCGTTTTCGCACATAAAAAAATCCTGCTCTCGGCAGGTGGTTAAAAAACTATACTTTTTTAGAAACTCACCGGGAGAGTTTAGCATAGAATCAAGTCGGGCGCAATATGTAATGTTGTACAAAATTCTACAGGAAATTTTGTACACATTGCACAATCAAAATCAACCATTTGCCAATTTGCGCGTCAACAGTCAAAAGACGGCGGTCGCTGCAAAAAGTCAGATTTTTATTTGGCGCCAAAGCTCTGACTCACTTCAAGCTTCTCCCTGCCATAATAGTACGTCTCCGCCAGGGCCGCCCAGCCAAGCTCCGGATCCGCGGAAAAAACGTTAATGTAGCTCCCGCCCCCGGGGGCGAATATGTCGAGCGTCTTTCGAATCGCCGCGATAAGCTCTTCCCTTGCCGGATTTTTGCCGGGCTCCACACCCTCCACCCCGAGACAATAACCGAGCTTGTTCCCGTACTTCTCTCTCATCAGCGGCAAATCCACGGCGCGCCGCTGGAGCTGCGCCACATCCGCCCCCATCTCAATGATGTACGGCATAAACCGAGTCACATTTCCGCAGCTGTGAAGCTCCAGCAAAACCTCTTTGGAATGTATGTGGTCGATTATGCGTTTTGTCGGCTCGAACACGAGTTCTTCCATCATGCGCTCTGAGAAAAAGGTGTCCTTCTCCGCGCCCCAGTCGTCATGGAGTGTCACCATATCGAGCGGATACAGTGCGTTTATCGCGTCAAACGTGTCTATCACAAAACCCGAATATCTGTCAAAGAAGTCCCTGACGGCCTCCGGTTCCGTCGCGAGCGCCAGCATCCCGTCCGTATACCCCCCGAGCAGGGATACGAGTCTCTCCGTCATGCCCCTGCCGATATCGTAAGTCAGCGCTTTTCTCTCGTCGTACACGCTTTTCATGTACCGGTCGGCCTTCTCAGCGAAGCCCCACTGCGACAGATCTGGCCAGACGAGATCTCTCTCCCAGACGGTGATGTCCTCGAGCAGCTTTGTCCCCGGCTTGAGCATCGCGCCGCCGGCGGAACACACCCACGTCCATTCCGCGCCGAACCAGTCCTTGAAATCATAGTCCTCCGCCGCCCCGCGCCCTCCGAGATCGGAGTGTATCTGCATACCGGGCGTCGGCGACCGCCCCATGACGTCGTTTGCCATGACGGATTGCGTGTCCGTCACGGCATTGGGGAACCATACGGGATCCCGTCGTGAAATCGCCCGCCGAAAATTCTCGCGCGGCGTGATGGGCGTATCGAAAACCGGAACGACGACAGGCGGCCCAAACCACATCTTGACTGTCTGCGTCTTTATCCCCGGGTCGAGATACGCAGGTCTCTCATACGTCATATTCGATTCTCACCTCCCGCGTCCGGACGGGCGTCCGCCCCCGAACCGCCGGCTTTCGCCCGCATCTGTTCTCTCTCGCAGGGGATCCCGGACTGACACTTGCCGCAGCCGTAGCGCGGCGCGTACTTCATACACGTTCTGTGTATGAATTCCCCGCACAGCCTGTGATCTTTGCCGTCTCCCGCATACGCCTTGCCGGGACACCTCCTCCGGCACGCCATGCAGCCGTTGCAATAATCGTAGACGCCGCCGTAGTCCTTTTCGTCTGGAGTCGCCTCCCATGAGGTCACAACGCTTATGAGGCGTCCTGCGCATCCGACCTTTGAGATAAAGTTCGTCGATTTGCCGAACGTGCCGAGCCCCGTCACATATCCCACATGACGCTCCGACCAGTTGCTGGCGTAAGGAGGCACGCCCCGGAGATCCGCGCCCGGCATGGGCGCCGGTCCCGCGCGCATGACATATTCCTCCTCTATCTGCGGAGCGGCGGCGTCATACCCCTCTCCGCGCAGCGCGTCGCGCACGCGCGCCCCCAGCGCGAGAAGATGCTGCTGCCCGTCTACACGCGTGTAGAGCCATTCCATCGCCGGCTCGACGGGGTCTTTTTTGTTCGCCTCCACGGTTCGGTCGGCAAACGGCAGAAAAAAGGATATCACAGACTTCGCCTCCGGCGTCCAGTCTCTCGGAAGCCTGTGCGACGGACCTACGACACCCTCCCGCCTGAGTTCCTCAAACCCCGGGTCGTCCGCCGAGCCGATCGCGAACACGGGCGTCTTGTAAAACCGCATCCCGTAGTACCCGCTATCCTCATCGGCGCCGAGCAGCTCCGCATCCGACGGCGCGCCGTAGAGGTTGTTGCGCGCAAAATTGTTCCGCCGTACGTCCTCCCGGCTTTTCTCCGCCTTGAGACTGAGATAGTTTGTCGGCGATTCGTCGCAAAACTCAGCCGCCAGGCGCTGAAGTCTCTCCCTGTCCACAGCAATCCGCGCCTCCTTCGATTTTTGCCGGCATATACAAAAGCCGCGCCCGGACGTGCCGGCGTCTTGTGCGTACCGCACAGTGTTTCAATATCTCGCGGGCAATATGCGATTCGGGCGCCACAAGTATTTATATATCATTCCTCGCCCAAACGCAACATCTTTCTCCATGACGCTTTCGTCTCCGCCATACCTCAATTGGAATCGCGGATGCGCCTAGGCGCCTTGACCGCGCGGTGTTCTTTATGTACAATGAGCCATGCTGTGAATAAACGTCGGCTTGAGAGGATGTTTTTATGAATAAATTTATTACTGAACCGGAGAGAAGAATTGAGATTGCCGCGTCGTGCGACATACTCGTCGCCGGCGGCGGTATAGCGGGCGTCGCGGCGGCAATCGCCGCCGCGCGGCGCGGGAAGGACGTCGTCCTGATCGAGCGCGAGTACGCGCTGGGAGGCATGGCTACGCTGGGACTCGTCACGATATATCTGCCGCTGGACGACGGCGAGGGTAATCAGGTCGTTTTCGGTCTCGGCGAGGAACTGCTGAAGCTCTCGATCGAGCACGGCGCGGAGGCAAACTACCCGAAAGCGTGGCTTGACGGCGGCGCGCGTGAGGAGCGCGTCCAAAACCGTTATATCACGCAGTTCAACCCCCATCTGTTTGCGCTGCGCCTGGAAAAATTGCTGTTGGATCTCGGCGTCAGGATCATGTACGGTACGCTTGCCGCGTCTGTGGCTAAAGACGGCGAGCGCATTTCCGCCGTGATTATCGAAAATAAGTCCGGACGCTCCGCCATCGCCGCAGACGCGGTCGTCGACGCCACGGGCGACGCGGACATCTGCCATCTTGCCGGCGCGAAAACGGCGCTCCACGCCGGCGGAAACGGTCTGGCAAGTTGGTATTACTATTTCTCCGAGGGCCGCGTCTCACTGAAAATGTTCGGCCTTGCGGATATTGCCCCGGGTATGGCTCCGCCGCCCGGAGCGCTCCCGGAGGGGGAGCGGGACCCCTACGCCGCCGCCAAAGTCGGCAGTCTCGCCCCCATGCGGTTCTCCGGCGTGGACGGAGAGGAACTGTCCCGCGCGGTCGCCGCCGCTCACAGGAAGATGCGCGAGGATATTTTACAATGCCGCGAGCGTGACGAGACGTACGTTCCCGTCTCCGTTTCCGCGATCCCGCTCGTGCGCATGTCGCGCCGCCTCGTCGGAGCTTATACGGCCGGCGACGCGGAAAGCCGCGTACATATGGACGACAGCATCGGAGTGACCGGGGACTGGCGCAAGCGCGGCCCGGCCTATGAGCTGCCTTTCAGAACGCTGTACGGCCACGAGACGCCGAATTTGCTCGCGGCCGGGCGCGACATTTCAGTCACGGATTCCATGTGGGACATCACCCGCGTCATCCCGCCGTGCGCCGTCACGGGGGAGGCAGCCGGAACGGCCGCCGCGCTCGGAGACGATTTCCGGAGACTCGACGTGAGGAAACTGCAGTCCGCCCTTGAATCGCAGAACGTCAAACTGCATGTGTGATTCGTTTGTTCCGGTTTTAATATACTAACTCATGTCTCAACAATATCAGTTTGCAAGAAAAGAAGGGGGTAATAACATCATGGCGTATGAAGTCGTCATCATGAGAGATAATGTCTGGCGCATTGAGGACGGCGGCGTCCGTTCCTATCTGTTCGCGGGCGGGGAGCGGGCGCTCCTCGTCGATACCGGTTTCGGAACGGGCGACCTGAAAAGCGCGGCGGCCGGACTCACATCCCTGCCGCTCACGCTCGTAAACACGCATGCGGACGGGGATCACATCGGCTGCAACCACCAATTCGAGACCGCGTATCTGTACCCCGCGGAATTTGAGTACTACGCGCAGAGCGAGCGCGCTTCCGAGAACGCGAAGCCACTCCCGCTGTGGGAGAGCGACATTATCGATCTCGGCGGCGGCTCGTTCAGATTCGAGGTAATCCACATACCCGGCCACACCTGGGGAAGTATCGCTCTGCTCGACAGAGTGAACAAAATTTTAGTCTCCGGGGACAGCGTATCCGAGGGCGCGGTTTTCATGTTCGGCCCCGTGCGCAGTCTCCGCGCGCACATAGCGAGCATGGAAAAGCTGCTCGCGCGCGCGGGAGATATCGACGCGATATATCCCGCGCACGGCCCGACGCCCATAGGCGCCGCCTCCATAGAAAAGCTGCGCGGCGCCGGCGTAAAACTGCTGCGCGGCGAACTTCCCGCCCTCGAACCGCCGTTTGATATCCCGGCCAAGATGTACATGGACGCCGGTCACGGATTTTTCTACTGAGCCGATTCTCCCATGTGACTTGTGAACTCATCCGTGTCCTTTGCCGCCGCGAAATATACCACCTCGCTGGTGTAGTAATCCTGCGTTTTGCCGTACCACATGAGCGCGCAATCCCACGGATACTTGCCCGGGGAAAGATCGGGGGCGGAGCACGGGATTATTTCGGACGGATCCTGCGGAAACTTCTGCGCCCAGCGCCCGTCCGCAATTTGCGCCCAAAAGTGGTAGTCGAACATGTCGGTCTCTTCCAGCGCCGCCTTGCCGTCAAAGACCTTGCATCCCACTCGCAGCGCGACGCGGTATTCCGTTTTCGGATCGATTTCGGCGTCGAAGCCGTCTATGCGTCTGAAATTCGATATCCGCAGTCCCTCCTTGTTTGTCTCGACATAATCCATAACCAATCCGGCGAAATACTCCGCCACGGCGTCCTCTCCGGACGCCGTATAGATTTCGTTCATTTTACCGAAATCCGCGTTCAGCGCGTCAATAAGAATCATATCCGTGTCTCTGAGCGCGTATGACATGCAGTTGCCGCTCTCGTAGACCTCAGCGCCCGGGGGCGGGGCCTCGGCGTAACCGAATTTGCCGTAATTGTCCGCGCGCGCGCCGATCGTGCCGTCTACCGAGAAATAGGGTGTCGTTTCGGTTTCGTCTCCCCCGCCGGATACAAACGCGCAGACGCCCTCATCCCCGAATATCGCAAGCCCGTAGTTGTGCGCGGCGCCTCCGAGCCAGTCCTTTACAAACTCCGTCGCCGGCACACTTATCCACCCGTCCGCTTCCGGGTTGACCTCGACCTCCGTGAGCGGTCGCCCGTCAAGCATCGCCCGGGCGTCCGCGAGCGTGGTGAATGCCGCGTCCCACCCCTGCGGGATCGCGCCGAGTTTCAGCCTTGACGGCGCGGCGCCCTCCGCGATTTTGAGGAACAGCCTCGCGCCGGTCACCTCATCCGCGAACCACGTCGCTCGCAGCGGCAGACGCATCAGCGCAAAGCTCGCCTCTCCGCCGTCGTTTTTACCCACGCGGACTATCTGCGTATCGATGTCGTTGCCCACGCTGTCCTGCGGGTACTCCTCGCTGAACCACGCGGCGGCGGTGTTGCCGGGCGCCGACCATTTTTCCGTCGCCGCGCCCGTCGGGGGCGGCGCGGTTTCAATGCTCGCAGTTCCGGTTTCTGTTCCGGTTTCGGCGACCTCGCGTCCTGAACAGGCCGCGGCGCACAGCGCCAAAGTCGAGCAGAGCAGTACAGTGATAAACCTTTTCATACAATCTCCTGTATTTCAATTTAACTATGCTGTATCTTTATACAGCATGTTCATACTATAGAGTATACAGTTGCGGGATGTCAACAAGAATAATCTGGGAATAATTTCGTTTGTGATGGCTTCGCCATCACAAACGAGTCACGGGAGCTTGGATCTC
>JAITKI010000132.1 GCA_031278515.1 Oscillospiraceae bacterium
CGCGCCTCGCGTCTCTTCCAGCAGCGCCTTCATGCCGGTAACCTTATCGTGACGCCTGAACGTGTTCGAGAAAATGAGCGAGAAATTGTCCGGCGACTCGAAATCTATGTGTATCTCCAGCAGGAGCGGTTTCAGGACAGCGCCGTTACCGAGGTCGAGGTACACGCCCGAACCGAGCGCCAGCTCGTCGCAAAACGGCTTAAACTCGCGCGCGAACACAATGTTCCCGCTCTCCACCTCAAACGAACATTCGGGATACGCGATATCCCCGTGCTGCCGCGTGGCGTAATCGTACAACTGCTGCTGCACGGCGTAAGACTCAAAGCCCGTAGCGTTCCGCGTAAAGAAGAAATTGCAAGTGTTGAAAACAAGCTCCGCGCCTGACGACCCGAAAGAGCTTGACGCGCCCGTGAGCGTGACATTCCCGTTCAGGAAAGAGCGCGTCCCGCTTGAATCGGTAACGGAACCCGCGCCGGCGTATATTGTGCAAAGTGCCGCGCCGCCCGAATTTCGTCTCTCCGCCGTACCGTAGATAATCTCCGCGTCCAGCGAAAACGCGGACGCGCCCGTATCGCGTATAGAGACACGCCCGCCGCTGAAACGCACAATCCGTTTCCCAATGATATTCTGCGGATCGATAGCCGACATATCGAGTTCTGTGATATCGCCCGCCGTGTACGCCGTCACGGACACCGAGCAGCGCGTCGAAGAGAAAAGCTCCGAACCGGAGCCCGCCGCGTCCGTATCGAACACCGCGAACGTCTCATCGACGAACGAATCCTCAATGAAATAGCGGCGCAGCACGGCCATGTCGCCGGACGTAAACCAGTTCTCCATTTTCAGCGCGAGCGACACCGCGGCAATACTGTCGGCGTATGACTCCACGCTCTGCTCCGTGGCGGTAATCTCCGCGCGTTTCGCCGCCAACTGCGCCGCCTTGGCTTCCCGCGCCGCGATATACGTTTGGTATTGCGACTGCAAAGAAGAGCTGCCGGGCTGCAACGCCAGCGCCTGTGTCGTCACGTCAATCTGGTTGTTTATGCCCGCCATCTCATATTCCAGCTCCGTCAAGGCCGCCAAATGCGCCGTAAGCGCGGAAACCGCGCCCCCATACAGTAACTGCAGCGCCGTGAAATACGGCTGCTTAGAGGCTATTTCCTGCCGCCACGCGGCCCACTTATTGGCGATAGACGCTTCGATATCGCCCGTGCCGATGAAGTAGTCAAGATTGTAAATCTTATTTACGCCCGTCGGATTGACCTCATATATGTTGACAGGCTCCGCGCCGTGTACGCTAAGGACGGTGAACAGATTATCGGTACTCTCCCTGACCTCGATTTCCTTTATGAGATTGCCGTATGAAAGGAAAATGGGCGCGACGGCGTAATCGAGCGACGCGTCCAGTACCTTTATCACGCGGTTATACGTATCGAAAGTGAAGATACATCCGTATGACTTCTGCGCCGTGTTCATGAGCCAGTCGAGCATGTTCTCGTCGGTCTCGTCGAAAGTGCGCCACCGTCCGATAAGCGAGTCCGCGACGTCCACCGACCAATCCGGCGCGAGCGACCTGACGATACCCATTATCGTACCGGGCGTATCCGCCACCATATCGGCGGCGTTATACAGATTGTACGTACCCGCGCCGAGGACGATGTTCGCGTGTGACAACACCGTCTCCAGCGACACGCACGAACACGTCTTGACCTCCAGCAGCCCGTCCCCGGAGACAGTCGCCTCCGACACCACAAAAATACCGTAAGGCTTGATATCAATCGTCTTGAAAGGCGCGATATCACCATAGAAAGGCGTCGGTATAACACCGTCGTATGCCGGTACATCAAAGCTCGCCGTTGACGTCTCGTTGAATTTAAGCTCCAGCGACAGATTAAAATACGCGCCTATAACGCCCTTGATTCCCCCGTGGAGCGTCCTCAACACCATGACGGGCGGCCTCACGCCGCCCGACTCGTCACGCTCTATATCTGAAAAATTGATAAGAATCCTTTTCACCGCCTTTCGTTCATGTCCCGGACACGCCAAAACGCATCCGTCAATAGCCTATGTTCATCGGATATTCCGTAGTGACGTCCAGTATACAATTGCCGGTTATCTTCACGTCGTTCAGTCCGCGCCGCAGAACGGGGAACACGTAATGCTCGCTCCCGCCGAGCGTCATGTACTGGTACAAGTTCCGTATAGGCGCGGAATTATCGACGCGCAGAATCAAGTTGCTCCCGTCCGCGTGTATTTTGAGAAGCGCCGTGTTCGCGCCCTTGAATTCGAGCGCGAACACGTTGTCCGCCTCCGCGTTCTCCCACTTGAAGTCAGAGCCCGCCGACAGCGTTATATCCAGTTGCGGAAAATAATCGTCGTCAACATTACCGGTATTGTCGAGCGTTATGACAGCCGAACCCCCGCAGCTAAACCGGAGCGTTTCCGGATGCGCGTAAGCGTAAGGACTGTCGCAAACGACAGACGCCTCGAACGCCACGGCGTACCCGCCCACCTCGATAAATTGCAGACGCGTAATAATCGCGTAAAAACGCGTCTCTTCCAAATCGCGTTGACATATGACAAGCGGCGCGAACTGTTTGCGACCTGAAAGCCACGCGGAGATCGCCGCGACGTCCGCCCTGTCGAGCGTTTTCAACGCGCCGAATATGAGCGTGAACGACAGCGGCTCTCCGTATGACGCGCCGTAATGTATCGGCCTTGGCCTTCGCGCGACCTGCCCGCTGATTACGGACACGCCATCTCCGATAACACCGGCGTTCTGCCTGTTGGACGACATCTCATGCAGAACCAAACCATATTGCTCGCACGCCACGCCGTCGTATATGAAACTGCACGCGTTAAATGACATGCCATCACCTCCTTTCCTTTCCTGAAACGGACGCGTACACGGCGTCCGCATCGCACCCGCGCCAAACCGTGAACTGCGGAACTAGGCGAGCGCCCTCGCCACCTGTTCCGCCACCGCCCTCGGATGGCGTTTTATGACCTCGATAACCTCTTTGTCCGCGAAACCGTTCAGACTAAGGGAAGCGTCCACCGTGACGACAGTCTGCGGCGCGGACTCCCGGACGCCCGCCGGAGCGCCGGTTTTGAACGCGCCCCCGAACACATTATCCATGAACGCCGACGACGTTGAGAAACCTCCGCTTTGCCTGATTCTGTTAGAAAGCTCGTCTATCCAGCCGGACAAATCAATGAGTTCGCCCACAAGCTGCTTCTGCTTATCGGCGAGTACCCACTCCCCGCGTTCCAGAAGCGCGAACTGCTCCTTATCCTTGTTGTCCGCGTCCCCGACGACGCCGCCCCCGTGGTACAGCGGTATATTGAAATACTCGTACAGCTCCTTACCGTTAACGTACCACTTCCCGCTGGCCGCGTCGAAGTATATGTCGCGTCCGTATGTGAGGCCCATCGCCTTGGCAATCTCGCCGGCAAGCTCCTTGTTCTTCTCGTTGAGCGCCTTTATCTGCGGATCAGTCCACGCGATACCGCCGCTGTTCATCGACGTGGCCGTCACGGAGTTGCGCCGCATCTGTGAAGCCAAACTCTGCCCGGACGCGTAGCCCGTCGTGCCGCCAACCGTCGCCACGGTAGTAGGCGTCTCCGGTACGGCGCCCAGCGCCGCCGTCTGCTCGTTCAGACGCGCCAGAATAGCCTCCTGCGCCACCAGGAATCCGTTGTACTCCTGTACCGCGACTGACGCCGACTGCCACGCCGTCATGAGCGCCGACTCCAGAGAGCTGCCCGCCTCGTAGTTCCACGCCATCACGTCCCGCATAGTGCCCGCGTAATCGGATTCGAGCTTCGCGATAGCCTTTTCATATATCTTCTGCGTGGACGACACGCTATCCTCGACAATCTTTATCTCGGCGTCCTTCTCCGTCTCGAACGCCTTTTGCATCTCGTCCAGAGTATCCGTCTGCTTATCGTAGGCGTGTTCGTTCTGCTCGTCCGTCAATTCCTCTTGCAGACCGGCAAGTTCCTCAATCAGCTTGGCCTTTTGCAGTTGACCCTCTCTGCTGTCGTCGAGTTCCAGCGCGTTGATTCTGGCGCGCAGTTTGGCGATTTCCGCGACCTTTTTGGCTATAGTCTTCTCGTAGTTTACCTCCGACTTCGCCAGCTCGAGCGCCTTTTTCTTTTCCTCTATTATCTTCTGGTACTGCTCTACCTGCTCTTTAAGCGCCTCCACCTGTTGCTCGGCCTCGTATTTGACAAGCTCCATCACGCTGTCGAGTACGGTATCCAGCGCGTCCTTCATCTGCTCGTAGTAATCTTTCAGCGAGTCCGCCGCGGCGCCGATACCGGCCTTTGCCGCGTCCGCCATCGCGCGTATCGCGTCTATCTGGTTGAGGAACACCCTGTACAAATCGTCGTCTATGTTCAGAGCCGCGAGTTCCGCGTATACCAGACCCCACACGGACTCGGAAGCCGCGTCGGACGCGTATGCCAGCTCCCTCAGAGCCGCCGCGTCGTCCGAGTGCGCCTTCACCATATCGATCAGCGCCCTGGCCTGTGATACCGCAAGGTCTTGGAGCTTCGCCTCCACGAGCTTACGCAGCGCCTCTTCGTTGACCTTTATCGCGCCGTTCTCGTCATACAGGTATTTAAGATACTCGACGCCCAGCCCTATAATATTCCTGAACGTCTCGACGGCAAGGTATCCGTTCTCGGCAAACTCCTGCGCCGCGCCCATCAGCGTATCGTATACGCCCGATACTGTAGATACGACGTCCCCGAACGTGTCCACTATATCGCGTCCCAGTTTGATAACAGTCTCGCGGTGCGCGTTGTACGCGTCCCACCACGTTTTTTGGAGCGACTGTATCATATCGTCGTTCTCGTCGATATTGAGTCCGCGCAGACGTTCCGCCTCTTCGTGCGCCCTGTTCATGATTGCCGTGTATATATCGAGCTGGTCTTCGAGGTTTGAACGCGTCGCCAGATTAAAGTCGCCGTCGTCGGGGCCTCCCAGACTCGTCAGCGGCTCCGCCACGCTTTGCGTGTACCGTTCGTATTGCTGCTCTTGCAGGTAGAGCGAGTGTTCCATCTCCGCTATCCGGCGTTCGTGCAGTTCCGTCTGCGCGTCGAAGATCTTCTCCAGCGCCGTATACCAGTCGTCCGCGTCCTTTTTCAGGACGTTCCTGTGCTTCGCCTCCAGAGCTATCAGCGCGTCTACGTACTTCTCGTAAGTGATTTGACGCATCGAGAGTCTGTGTTCGAGTTCGCGGCTCTCCTTTTCAAAAGCCGTATCCTCGCTCTTGCTGCCTGACGAAGTAGGCGACCTTGCCGGAACCACAGGCGCGTCCACGCCCTCAAGCTGTTCCTGCGCGACCGTCAGCATATCGGAGTACAGTTTAATTTTATCCGCCAGCGCCTCCCTGACGGTAGAGCCGCCCTGCGACACCTGCATCCCAAGCCACGCCAGTTGTACCTTCGCCAAGTTTACGGTTCTCTGCGCGGCGAGCATCGCCTCGGACGAATACGCGCCCAAGGAACCGCCCAGCGCGTTGATTGCGCCGCCGCTCTTTTTGGTTATGGCGTCCAGCGCCAACATCGAGGTGCGCAGCGCGTCGGTATTGCCCGTCGCTATGAATTCCTGTATTACGAAATCGTACAACGCGCGGAACGCCTCGCTCATCGCGTCGGTATTTACCTTCCAGCCGTTTTCCGTTTTCTCCAGGTACTGCATGAGGTCGCCGCCGGTGAGCGCGTCCAGCATCTCCTCCGTCATCTTGCCCTCGGCGTTGTACTCGGCTATCGTGTCGTGGAGCTGGGCGAACGCGTCAGCCTGGTCTTGCATGGCGTCCAGCGCGTCCTTTATCCGCTCTTTCGCGATAGTAAATCCGAGCGCCTCTTGCAGTCTCGTTTTCGTCTCCGTGTCGATTTCGTCCGGCAATCCGTTGATAAGCTCGGCGACCTCTTTCTTCACGACCTCCTGCCCGAAAAGCTCCACTTTCAGGTGTATGAGGTTATCCTCGTCGACGTCGAGGTATTTCATCGGATCGTCGGCCGCGCTTTGTCCTATGACGGATTTTATCTCTTCGAGCAAGAGTCCGTTTCCGGACGCCATCTCATCAAAGCCGGTCTTCATGACGTCGGACGCCTTTTTCACGGCGTCGGCTAACGCCTCGAACACCTCGGCGGCCTCGTTCGTCTCTTCCCGCAGCGCCTCGATAGCGCGTTCGTAGATGGTTATATTCTTTTCGCTTTCGGCTATTTTCTTGTCGAGAGCGTCCATCTCTTTTATCTGCGTGACGGCCAGCCCGGTACTGCGCGACATACCCGTCAGCGCGTCAAACTGCTCCCTGTAGGCGTCTAGCTGCGCCTTTTGCTTGTCCACGTAATCGGACATAGGCGCGAGCGCCTTGTCCATCAACGCGTCGGCATCCGCGACAAGTTTCCCGTCCGCAATTTTGAGATACTTTGAGAAGTCGCCGCCCAGCGCGACGATATCCTTCAATGTCGAAATGCCGAGTTCACCGGAAGTCTTGAAATCGGTCTGCGCTTGCGCGAGGATATCGAACGCGTCTTTCGCCGCTTCTATCGCCTCGCCCAGTCGTCCGAACTCGTCCGTCTGCGCCGCTATATCGCCGGGCATGTTGGTAAGTCCGCTAGCGAGTCCGAAATCCACAAGGAGCGGCAAGAGTTCCTCGACGGTATTACCCAATCCCTGCGCGGCGTCGTCGAGCCTCTTGTAATCGAGTATCGCGCCGCGCAGCGGCCCTGCGGCGCCGCCGGTGTTCTCGTACTCCACACCGGCGTTAATAACCTTTATGTAGTCTATATTGCCGTTCTCGTCGACGAAGGACTTCATGGCCCTGTTGAGACTGTAGGCGTCATTGTTGATGTTTGTCTGGATATCAACTTCCAGCCTTATTTTCGCCTTTTGCCTGTCCGCCTCTTTCTGCATTTCCGCAAAGAGATCCGCGAAGAAAGCGGCGACAGCCGCGTTATCTATCTCGCCGTTCTCCAGCATATCGCCGTATGCCGCAATCACCGAGTCCATATCGCGCAGCGCGGCGTCTGCGGCGTCCTTGTCGCCAAGGAGCAGCGCGTCCGTCAAGGCGCCTGACGCGCCCTTTGCGTCCTCTTGCAGATTGTAGAACTTGTCTGTCGCGACAATAGTATTCGCAACGGCGTACTCCAGTACCTCCTCGTATTTCCCGATTTCGCCGTTTATTTTCGTCAATCGCGCCGATATGCCGTCCAGCATGGAGTCGAAATTCGCGGCCACGCCTCCCCCGACATCCATGTCGGGATCGTTACGCATATCGCGGATGTCCTTCGCCAAGTCCTGTAGTATCCGTTTCGCTTCCGCGTATGTCTTGTCGTCTATGTCTATCCGAAACTCCACAACGCCGCTCGCGGTGCTGGAGTCCTCTGAAAACTCGACGCCAAGCTCCGAGTACTTCTGCGACAGCGTATCGATAAAACCTCTTGTCGCTTCATAGTCCGCCCATTTGGCTTCCCGCGTTTCCTTGTCGGCGCCGTATAGAGACTCTTTGACAAGGGAAACGCTGTAATCGCGGGTACGCTCATACGCGCTGTTCGCCTCGTTGATAGCCCTCTGGTTTTCTATCAGGTACAGTTCGGCTTCCTGACGCGCAAGTTCCTTTATGCTCTTTGCCGCGCCGTCCGCGCTCTGCGACAGCAGGTTGAGACCGTTCGCCTCGCTTCCCAGCAACTCGACAAGGCTCTTCTGAATATCGACAAGCTCGACGCGCGCGTCGTACTGCTCTTTTTCGGACGCCACGCCGGACTTGAGCGTATCCTTAAGCTCTTTGATTTTCAGGATATACTCGTCGATAGACTTGCTCTGTTCGTCGAGTTCTCCGCCCGCGTCGAGCGCCGCCTGGCGTCTCGCCTCGCGCGCCTGTTTTACCGCCTGAACTATCGAGAAGATGACCGTTGCGAGTATGGCCGCGGCCTGGAGTATGGCGGTAGCTACAGCGCCAAGGCTCGTGCCAAACGCCGGCAAACCTGCATGGAGCTGTTTGATAGTTTTGATAAATCCTGTAGTGTGGTGCGTTATGAGCCTGATAGCTTGTATATACATTCCAATATTGCGTATCAGTTTCAAGAGTGACAATCCGAGAATCGCTTTCCCGAGTTTGCCTATAACGAGAGCCAGCAAAGAAGCGGCGACGGCGGCCGCGCCGATTTTGGGAATAAGGCCTCCGAACGCGCCCGTCAGCGCGCCTAGCCCTCTCACAAGGAGCGCGGCTCCGTCGATAAGCAGATTCAAAAAACCCGTGTTAATCGCCTTAGTGGCAAGGGCTTGCGCCGTCGCCGTGAACTTGTTGATATGCGCCCGCACGGTGTCCGAGTAGACCTCCTGCGCGCGCGCCAGTTCGCCGGTAGACTCCCCGATACGCGTCACGACCTTCTCGGCCTCTTCCCACTCGCCCATGATACTGGAGAACACGTTGATGTTGCGTGTGCCGGAGAACATGGTCGTCACGGTAGCGCGTTGCAAGTCGGTCAGCGAACTCCACTTATCGTGGAGTTCGTCAAGGATTTGGAACATCGGCTTAAACGTGGCTCCATCGTCCTTGAGAATATCCACTTCCGCTATCGCGAGCAGTCCCTTGCGGTACTTCGCGACAGTATCGTACTCCTCCTCCATCGTCTCGCCCAGCTCTTCCAGCTCCGTTTTGCTGTTCCTGATTCTTGCGGACATAGTACTCACGGCGGTAGACGCCTTGCTTATGTTCTGTACCGTAGTGTTCGCGGCGGTCAAAATCCCCAGCGCCTGGTCAAACGAGTTACCGGAACCCGCCAGCGCGGACGCCGCGTTATTCATGCCCTCCGCCAATTCCGAGGCGCTGATGGGGAACTTATTGCCCACATACGTCATTTTATCGAGAACAGACTCAATTTGTGACGCGTCGAAATCAAACGCCTTGATAATGCCGGTAACGGCGGACTCCGCATCCTCCATATCTACGGCGGCCGCGCGTGAGAAGATTGTCGTAAACTTGCTCAAATCAAGCGACTCTTCAAGCGAGTATCCAAGCCGCGAGAACACGGTAACCGCGTCTATGATGTCGGTCATGCTGGCGCCAATCTGACGCGCGACGCGTCCGACGCTTGCGCCGAACTTATCCATGGCGTCCGCGCCCGCGTTCGTCACCACCTGCAATTCGCCCAGTTTCGCGTCAATCTCGGTCGCGTACCTCATCACGTTACGCAGCGCTCTCCGCAGGAGGAGCGTAGACGACACCATCAGTCCGAAACCCAGTTTCTGCCCGAACACCCGCGTTATCTTTTGCCCTAAATTTTCTACCCCGGCACCGGCCCGCGTAAGATCGCTCTCCAGTGTGCGCAATGTGGCCTTTGCTTCATTGACGCTCGTGAACATATCGCGGCCAACGCCGGGCATCGTCGTGGCGCCGCCGCTGAAATGCGCGGTAGTCCTCTGCAATTTCGCGGCCAGCTCGTCGAGTGCCGCCAACTGCTGGCTGTTTGCCGTGCCCGACAGCGCCGTCCGCAGGTCGCGCGCCTGTTTTTCAATCGTGGCGAAACCGGCCATCGCGCTGTTAATCTGTGCCTTCGTCAACGGCGCCGCCTGTTTCGTCGTCTCGTTTAACTCCTTAAACTGACGCGTCAACGCTTGCCCGGACGCAAGATGCGTGTTCAAATCCGCGGTGGAAATCGCTTCAACATTCTTGCGCACGGCGTTAGTCTGTATGAGCCATTCTTCGTATTGCCGCCTAAGCTCGTCAAACCTCGCGTCTTTAGGCACGCCTTCGTTCTTGATGTATGACGAGGCGTTCGACATCAACGTGCCGCTTACCGAGTTAATCAGTCCGCGTCTGACTTGCAAAGTGTTCGCTCTAGCCGCGGCCGCCGCAGCCGCGGTCGTTGCCGCCTCAGCCGCGCGTTTCTCGCGCAGCGCGGCGGCCGACTTCAAGATAAGCTCCGCCTCTCGCTCCAGAGCCCTAAGATTTTCCGCGTTTACAAACCGGCCATTTTGCCGCAGCGCGTCGTCCTTACCGACAGAAAACGCGTTGATTTTCCGCGTGAGTTCGTCAACACGCCGCAGCTCGGCGTTGTAGTCCGCGTTTGCCGACTTGCCGAAAGCGTGTCCCTTGACGTTCGCCTGTGAGACTTTATTGAGCGCCTGACGCGTTTCAAGCGCCGAGTTCTTCAGCGCTTCAAGAGTTTTCCTGAGTTTGTCGGCCTCGCTCACGGGCTTGTCCGCGCCGAACACAATCGTCTGGAACGCCTCGTTGAGCTGCTGTTTGATGTGCTTTATCGCCTCGCTGATATCGATGCGTTTAATGGACAGTTGCAGTTTACGCGCTATCAGATTCTCCACTTTAGGCCGCAGCGTATCGCACGACTTCTCAATTTTCTCATTGTCTATGCCTATCTTGTTTATAGTGGCGGTGACCTTTACGGTGGGCGGCGTCGCTTTGCGTACCATCCGGTTTATCGCCCCGTTAATCGAGGCCTGCGCCGCAGCCGTTTCGGATATCGCGATTTGCACGGTCGGAGTCGTCTTACGCGCCATCGACGAGACGGCTCTGTTAAGTTTCTTCTGGACATCCTCGACAGGTACTGCGATATTCCCAATGGTGATACTCATTGAGAGCATAGAGGGCAAACTTTGCCGGAGCCGTTCGACGGCGCCCGCGTCAACCTCTAGTTTCGTTATTGCCGCCGTGAGCTTTACCGACGCTTGCTTATTTTCAAGTTTCTTTATCGCGTCGTTCAGTTTTTCTTGCAGCTGCGCAACCTGTCCGACATTGACATTCACCTTGACGTTGAGTTTTTTCGATAAAGCCGTCGTCGCGGCTTCAAATTGTTTTTGGGTGCCCTCGTCAACGCGGGGCGCCAAATCAATTTCTATACGTAGTTTATCAGCCAACTGTCACCCCCCACATTCACATGTCCCGTGAAACCGTCAAACCGCGTCTTTGGCGTCGCCCTCGAGATGATTTGCGCCTACGGCCTTGAGGTTTTCAAAAATTCCGTTGAAGTCGAAATTACCGTCCGCGTCCCTGAAAAGCTCCGCGTCTTTAGAGACGCCGGTAATCAAGTCCGACATTTTATCGAATATGAACTTGAATCCGTCCGCGACCTCGCGTACAGACGCGAACGCGTTCTCGAAGCGTCTGTGTCTGACCTCCGCCCTCACCGCGTCGATTATGGCGCGCGTCTGCTCGGGCGCGGCGTCAAAAACGCCGTCCATAATTTCAGTATCGCGCGCCATACGCATCAGACTGCCGCTATCGTCGGGAAGCTCTATATCCGTGTACGCGTCCAATATGTGAATCTTGGTGAGCGTATCGCATATGCCCTCTGCGTATTTCCCGCCGTCCAGCTCAAATATCGAGTCCGCCGTGTCGTTTATCAGCACGAGCATTTCCTCAACCGGAATAGACCGCCTCGTGTTAAACGTCGCCGTGACGCCGTTTTTGGTAACCTCCACAGCCTTGAACTCGTCCGCGCTGTCCGAAGCGGCATTTAAGTATTCCGCCAAATTGTTCGTCGTCTTTGCCGTCTTTGCTTTTGCCGCCTTTGCCGCAGTCGCCGTCTTTGCTTTTGCCGTCTTTGCCGTCTTTGCCGTCTTTGCCGTAGTACCCGCCATTATTCCAAACCTCCTCATATTCCATTAAAGAGACAAGTCGCCGCCTCACGTGACCGGCGCGCCTCCGAAATGTTTTTCAAGTCCCTTTTTGACTGCCGCCATGATATCGAGACTCGTGTTGATTTTTTCCTGCGCGTGTGCAAAAGCCGGTCTCGGATGCATCCAAGGGTAATCCTTGTTGTTGAAGATGTTTTCCACAAGACCAAACTCAATCCACTGCATCAGTCTGTCGGGGTCAACGTCGTCGTCGTCGTCGTCCTCCGTCTCCATCTCGGCGCCTCCGTACCACGTCAATTTCCGCCGTGACGGACGCGCGGCGTTCATTATCGAAAGCGTGCGTCCCCGTTCCACCTTGCCGCGTATACTGGAGTCGTCGTCCAATTTGTGGCGTCGCGCGTATATTGTAGGCGTGTACGAATCGTACACGTCTATCTGGATTTGCTTTTGTATTATCGTCCGCGCGACAGGCAGCACGTCCTCCATCAGAATAGCCTTGCACTTCGCTTGGATCACGCGTTCCGCGTCTTTAAGACTTTTCACGACGGGCATACTGTCCCAGCCTCCTTCCGTTCAATCCAAGGCGTGTTCACGCCACATCTCATATAAAGGCTTGCTGTCGCGCATATCGAAAACAAACACGAGCTGCGGACTCTTCGCGCCGTCGTCGGCGTACACGTCGAGCAGTTCGAGTCCGTGCTTCATGTATGCCGCCGCCTGACGCGGATTGACAAGATACACGCATTGCGACGGATGGTACTGTCTGCCCGTGACCTGCGATGTTATCGCCATTACCTATCATTCCTCTTTTCCGTGTCAAAATAGGGGCGCACACTTTTTTACTGTGTGCGCCCCCTCCCAATCACTGGGGGGAGGGCTCCGCCGACTCGCCGATTAGTTTATTGCTCAAGTAGTCGGCCATATCTGGCGTGAGTTTCGTTTCGTCGAACAGAGGTACGTCGTACAGCGCGTCCAGCGCTTCGTCGTCGCTGATTTCGCCGTAAAAGTGCTGATGCACTATCTCCGAAATCCGGTAGCACTCATATGAACAGGCGGTAAACCGCCACGACTCGTCGATGCCCGCCTTACCGCACGCCCGGCACACGGTGTATTGTCTGCCGCATGTAACACACGTGGTTATGCCCACGTTGGCGCTCATCTGCATATCGTTATGCCGCCGAAAGCCCCTGCGGAACGATAAGCTGGAACAGCGCCTTGTCCGTGGAGCAGTACTCCTGCATGGCCTTTATGGTAAACGGATGTTTACCCTCGGTCGTAAATGTCAGCTCAAAGTTGCTTGTGAGTTTAGCCTGCGGCAGGATGAGGTACCCCATGTACGACGTGCTGATGTCGCACACGTCCGCGCCCACCACGTTCATGATGAACTTCCCGGCCTTGGGGAACTCGTCGGCGCGGTTCGTAACACTCACCACTTCGTTTGTATCGTCGCCGTCGTACTCGTATATAACGAGGTATCTCTCGCCCGCGTCCGCCGTGGTGTGGAAAGAGAGCGTGGCGCCGGAAAATGAAAACGCGTTTGCCGAGGAGGTAGACGCGTAAGGCACTTTTGCAATCGGCGTACCGTCCGATTTCAGCCTGTATATGTACGGTATCGCTACCGCGCCGGATGCGGAGGGCGTGAATTTGAGCGTCGTCTCCTTGTCGGAACCGGTCGGAACCGTCACCTCCTCGAAGAAGGGCGACTTTACTATCGTGCTGGCGTCGGACGCCACTACGCTGCTGCCGGACTGAGCCGCGAGCAGACCGAGGTCGAGCAGGGAACTCTGCGCCGAGAACTCTACGGACTTGGCGCGGTCAAAAGACATGATAGGCGAACTCAGCGCGTCAACGGCGTCCACGGACTCTGAACTCACGGTCAGAGAAGGACTCTCTATTTGACTCAAAGACCACAAAAGCTCATTCGTGGTCGAGTGCAGCATGACGCCCCGCGAGATTCGGTTTATAACAAAATTTGTAAGTTGCATTGATAACCCCCTTTGTAGAAAGAAGCGTCGCGCGCTGTGTATTGTACGCGGCGCTATTTGATGTTTTCAAAACGATTCGCGCGTCTCTTGGTGTCGATTGACATCTTTTTGACGTCGATGTTTCCGCTGTATATACCGGCCGACAGATTCGCCGCCTCGCTCACCGCCTGGATACTGTATACCGAGTCCATGAACTGGTACACCGTCAAGTCGAGCGTCTGCTCCAGATTATATTTGAATTCGGGACTGTTCACGGCGCGCGACACGAGAAGTTTGAGCTGACTGTCTTGCTTTTTACGCGCGTTAATTATTCGCCGTTCTCTGTCCTCGTCGATGAGGAAGCGTTTAGTCATATCGTTACCCGGGAATTCAGGCCGCTTCTTCAACCCGTGCATTTGCCTTATAGCGTCGGCGATAATGCTGTGTATGGTGACGTCGATTTCAACGCCCGCGTCGTTCTCCATAAAGAGCTGCCCGTTTTCGCGTTTCCGCAGCTTAAACATCGACAAGTCGAGTTCGCCCAAAAACTCACGCGTCGAGTCCGGCGTGAGTTTATGCGTCAGCAGCGCGAACATCTCGATATCCTCAAACGCGCACCAATCGACGCCTATATCCCACAACAGCGACTTGCAATCCGACGATATAGCCGTCAATGCGCTGACCACGGAGGAGTACTCCGCCTCGCCCATCTCGACGATATGCCGCATTTTCGGCTGGTACACTGTGATATGTCCGTTGACGACAAGCGGCATACCGTAGAACAGCCGCAACTCGTCAAACTTCGGTAATTCCTTTAACTCCATGGATACCGCCTATAGCCCTTCGCCGAAACGGTTCCAGTCCTGTACAAAATACGTAAGTTCGCGTCCGTAGAAGTCGCGGTTGGGCGCGAACCGCACGACGCGTTCAAGCTTCACGCGTCCGAAACCGTACTGTGTCGAGCCGTTCATCAGCTCGTCAATCCTGTTTGCGAGCAGGTCGATTCTCATCCCGTCGCGCGTCATCAGCTTGTCGCGGTGCGTGAACGCCCACACGGTGATATAGCAGTTCTTAACGGCTATAGTCCTCACCTCCGGCACATCCACGTCGAAACAGACAAACGTAGTCGCGTGTTCCACCGTGAAATCGATATGCGCGTACGGAAACACCTGTTTGTAACGCAGACTGTCGGCGGGAACCTCACAGTCCGGGTCGTCCGCGATGAGCGACACGAGCCGTTTATCCGAAAGGAACGCTTTCAGCATCAGTTCCTTTTTACCCGCCAACTCCGATAAAAACGGCATCAATACCACCTCCCCGTTGAGGGATCGTTCGGCTCATACTCGCTGTTATCGGGTACCATCAGAGCCATGTCGTCGCCGTCCTCGGCCGGAGTCTCCTGCACCATGAACTTATATATACCGTGTCCGTTTATAATGCCCGTCACCCTGTCGGGCATAGTGACCTCGAACGTGAGCTTTTCGTGCGCGTCGATGTCGTCAACGATAAAACGCGTCTTGCGTGAAATTTGCCGCGTCTTCGAGTCCTTCGACACGAAAAGTTGCAAGTGCGTGTTTCCGACGGTAAGCATATCACGCGTGTGTTCGCCCATTTGGTAACGCAGGTTGGACACAATGACGCAATATCTCTCCACCGCCGTGCCCGTATCGTCGCGGAACTTGAGTATGTAGTTACATCTCTGCATCACGGCCTTTTGGTATATTTCACTGTCGGAATCTTCGTCTGTGACAAGCCAGTAGGCGTCCGCGAATCTCACGATTTCGCCCGCCTTGATAGTGTCGCCCGGCATAGTACGCAGATATTTCAGCGTCAAGTCGTCGGAACTGATAACGGCCAAATCCATTTCACGCCACGCGTCGTCTTCAGGACCTCGCGCCTCGACGCTCTTGTACGCCGGATTAGAGGGCAGCAGTATCCGGATATCCGATTTCAGACGCGCGACATTTTCATCCCTTGGCGTAACGCCGTCCGTCAGCGTGTCGGCGTGTATGCGCGCGCCGTATAGACGCCAGTTAATCGGCATGGCAATCATCCGTCCTCTGTGACTTATCGACAAGTCTAATCAGTCTGAACGTCTCCGACCTCCACCTTTCAATCGGGAGATCGCTGTGCAAACTCAAATACTTCACCGTAGCCAGTATGGATACGTAGTGACCGTTCTGTTCGAGCGGCGGATAGAGCGCGAGCGCGCCCTCCAGCTCGATGAGCAGACTGTCGATATACCTTTTCAGGAAAACCGACTTCCCCGCGTCGGACTCTTCGCGTATTGGCAGCAGTTTGAACATCTTAGGCGTGAGCGACTGCAAGAAGGGTATTGAATTCAACATCGCGTCCCTCCCTCAATCGTCCACGGCGCGTTCGTAGGACCAATTTATTACACGCTGCCTGTACTGCCGGTTTATCCGCGAGTTCAGCGCGTCGAGCGCGCCGAGCAGATTCGCGGGCGCGAACTGCTGGAAATCCTTTGTGTTCATCGCGTTCCTGTACAGGTTCGCGTTGAACAGCTTCGCGTTTGACCAGTGCGCAATCACGCCCAACGCCAGTATGTGTATAGCCTCGTTATCGAGGTCGTCCTCAATCTGACGCAGCGTGTCGTCATATTTGCCGAGGTCATACCCGCCGCTGCGCAGCGCGACAAAGGCGAAGTCAGCCATCGCGGCTTTCAGATGAGCCGTCATGACTTGTCCCTTATCGCACTCCGCCATCTCGTGCAATCTGCGGTCAGTTATCTCGCCGAGCGCCGCGTCGATTATCGTGTCGTATTCGGTGGCCATAATACAGCCGCCTAATCGCGCAGCGAGTAGCCGACAGCTGTCTCTATTGCCTCAATTTTCCTGACAGAATCGAGAACGCCCTCGTCAATCAGTCCGCGCGCGCGTCGAGCCGCGTTTTCACGCATCGGCTGCGGCATACCCGCAATCAGCTCGCGCATCGCGTCAGGCTCGAGACTGAAAATGTCGTCAAAGTTCTCCAGCGTCTCCAGACTCTTGCAGTAACGCGTCAACTGGAGCGCGTCGATAACGTTCGCGGCGTTATCCGAGACGGGAACCACCCAGCCGTTTTGAAAAAACGCGGGCTGCTCGTTACGCATAATCAGCAGTTCGCCGAACGGTATGTCGGTCGTCGCGCCGAATTCCAGAAGCTCGAAGCTGTAGCCCGCCTTGGACTTGTACGTAAGCTGTCCGTAGCAGTTCGACTTGAGCGTAACCCACTCGTTTTTATCGACGGACGCTATAGTCCGTCTCGAGGTCGAAGTCCTGCCATTTTGCTCCGCGTCCCGCGTCGCCGCGTCCGCCATGGGCGGCACCGTCTCGGTCTCATATGTTACCTGACCGTCCGGATCCGCGTCCTGCGGAACAGGCGTTACTGCGGAAACTGAATCATGTGTGACCGTCTCGTCGAAAGCGTCTGCCACATCCTGATCCCGCGCCGACGCGCGCTTACGCGTCGCGCCCGTACTGGCGGACTTCTTCCGGGCCGTCCCGGACGACGCCGGGGCGGCCCCCTTCTTCTTTGCCACTGTAATTGCCTCCTTTAATTCAATTCAATCCAGTCCATTCAGTCCGGTTAAGACATCGTGTATTTGCCGATTCTGCCGTTAGCGACGAGTCCGACGCCATACTTCTCCTGATACGTGTACTCTATCGTCTTATCGGCCTTGCCCTCCTGCGTATCCGTAACCCACGGCTCGCCCTCGCGGACGTACTTTATGGGCTTATCGCCCGAGCCGAAAATGTAAAGCTCCTTGTCGGAGAATATGAAGTCGTCGGTACCCGCCTTGTGTACGTTGCGAACCACGATAAGCGGCACACCGGCCAGTTTGCCGTAATAGCCGCCGTCGAAATACGACGTACGCGCCTCGTCGGACATCACCGCCGCGTCGGACACCATGCATCTGCGGAGCGCGGCCCTGGTGCCGTAAATAGCCGCCTTGACGCCCATAGCCGCCTCGACGTGGTCTACTATATTGAGAAGAGTATCCTCGGAGTATGTGCCGCTCGCCACGTAATTCGCGCCATATACGGTATCCGTCGCCAGTCCGGAGAATATGGCGTACACGTCCTCGTAGAACTTGGCCTTAAACGCAGCCGGAACCTTATCCATGATGTCGTTCCAGTCGATGCGTCCGGAGACGAATCTGCTCCACTCTTCGTAAATGCTGACGGCGTGCCACGTGGTGGGAATCGCTACTTCGGTTTTCTGCCCAATCCTCTGACGTCTCGGACGCGCTATGCCGTCCGCGATTTCGCTGACGATAAACTGCGTGTTGTCGTCCGCCACAAAGACGTTGCTGTCCCCGAGATTCAGGTTATGCTCCTCGACGAGCGTGTTGTAGAACTCGTCGTCGCGCAGACCTTCCTGAATTATGCGCGGGATAATGACTTCAAGCAGTTCAAAGTACTCGTTCTTGTTGCGGCGCATCGCCTTGAGGTCGATGCGCGAGCTGCCGCCGTTAAGCTCTATGAGAGACTTACGCAGCACGTCGGACGCGTTCTTTGCGTCGTACTTGTCGGGCAGTGAGCCGTTCGTCAGGTCCAGCGCCAACTTTTTAATTGTATTGAGATCGACCATTTCTTCCCTCCCTTCTTTAATTTACGCGAATGACGTAATACGTCTTTGCGCCTACCGTTTCCACGGCTATTACGTTGCCTACCTTTGTAGTACTCGCCGTGGCGCTTGCCACAATTTTCAGCGTGGTTCCGGCCTGCAGCTCCACAATGTTCCCGACCGCCACCGTTATCGCGGTAGTCACGCCGTTGCTCGTTATGGAGAACGTGTCGTTCTTGCGGAGATGGTAGCCCCTCAAGTTTGCGCCCGCGGCATTCACGTAATCGTCCAGGTTGCGCAGCCGCTCGTCGTAGACGAGTTCAGGCGTGGCGACGAGTACTATATCGTCGAGTACCGTGTTCGCGGCGGGCGCTACGCCCTTGAATACCTCTCGGTCTGCGGCGGGGTCAATAAGCCCGTCCAGTTTCAGCACAGTACCGTTATTTATCGCGCTACTGTAATCTGTGCCGTTATGATAGCGAACCGTCCTGAGAAGAGCCGGGTCTGTAGTCCCGCTCATGTTGTCGGTTCTGACAATGGGATATGTAGCCATATATTCCTCCTTTTTGGTTAATTCTTGCCGTAACGTTCAAACAATTCGCCGTACGGGTCGCCGTCGTCGTCTTTGTCGCCGGAATCAAGGAACAGTTTGCCGTACGCGGCGCGCTCGTTCCCGCTCTGCGTCGGCAAGACACGCTTACCCCTGATTGCGTAGCATGTCAATTCCAACTGCCCCATATCGTCGCAGTCGTATGCCTTTTCCCGCAGCTTTACAAACTCGTCGATTTTGGCAAGGTCGCTAAACTGCGCGAGCAGTTTGTCCACTTGCAATTTCTTCTCGCTCGCCATGTGTTCGCTCTGATACGCGATAAGCTCGTCAAGACGCGACTGCATGGACTCAAGCTCTGTGACCTCTTCCGCCGTCAATTTTTTCCAGTAGAGCGGCGTAAACGCGGTGTCTAACGTCACCGCCAGGTTCTCGTCCACTTTATAGCTCGTCCTCGCCAAATTGGTAGGCGGCGTCGCGCCCTCAAAGTTCACGCTGCAGCCAATGTGCAGGTACTTGTCGTCGAAGTCCGTCAACCACATCCATCTATCGCTCTTATCGTCGTTCAACGCCGTCACCGCGTCGGAGAGCAGTGTGTATTTTTCGCCATACGTCATTGCCGAAAAGCTCATCTTTTCCGGCGCGTCTTCTTTTCCGGACGTCTGCGTGACGTCCGTATCTTCTGACATTTTCATGGTCAATTTATTGCCTCCTTTCATGGTCGGGTTATCACCTCCTTTCAATGTTTCCCTTGCCGCGAGGCAAGAATCCAGTTCGTCGCTGAACATACGCATCAGACGCGTAAACTCTTCGCCGCGCGACGCGTCGTAAGCGTCCACGCGCGCCATGGGCCACGCCGGTTCCGTGTGCCGTTCCGAGTCCTTGTCGTCGTCCTTGCCCAGCAGACAAAGCGCGCTGAATCCGAAACTCGTCACGTCGAAATACCCGTCGTCCATCGGCTTGACTTCAAACAGCTCGATTTCCATCGACTGATTGAAGTATGTGGTATCGGAATAGACAGCCTCCTTGAGTTCCGGATACCTGCCCATCCACAATACGACGTCGCCCACAAGGTAGTCCCGCGCGGCGCCGTCCGGCTCCGTTACCGTCTCATATGAAAACGTGTTGTCGCCCGGAACCACGCCGTACGGCACGGTCAGATGCTTAATCTTGATATCTTCGCCCGTGAGTTCGACTACCACATCGTGTCCGCCCATGTACTGCTTGCCGTCGTCAGTCTCTGCGATATGTCCCACAACGGGTATATTGCCGATCGTTAAGAGCGCCTTATCCACGCTCTCACGCGAAAAGAATGTCCGTTTCCTCGCGTTCTTCCCCAGCGCCAAGATATACACCTTACATCTGACGAGGTCTTCGTTCAGCGCCTCATACGCCTTTATTCTCGCGTTAAACGTAACATTGGAACGATTAATTTGCTCTCACCCCCTTTCATTAGTCTCCAAACCGCATCATACGCGGCGCCGACGCGAACACGATATCTCCGGAATACTTGCCGTCCGCCAGAACATCGCCGTCCGCGCTCTCCACGTCCAGGACAAATATATCCCCGCCCTCTCCCGCGTCGGCGCGCGCGCGTCCCTTATACAGCAGCATAGCGCCCGCGCCGATTAGCGCGTCCCGCACATGCCGTTTCGTCGTATACGCCGTTTTCACATCGCGCACACTCCTTTCTTCTGACTACTCCTACGCCTTGTTCGCGTCCTCGTCGTCCTCACGCGTCTGCTCGCCCGTCTCGGTGATATCGTCGTCCGACTTTGCGGGTCTGCCGGAATCCGCGCTCTGCGTATGACTGGACGACAGCGGCACGAACTTATCTTTCAGGTTGAGCGCGTCATTTTCCAGAGCCGCCAGACCTTCCGTGCCGACGGACGGTATACCCACCGCCGCCGCGTACGCCATCTTGGTCGGCAGCCCGTATGTCGCGGCCTCCTTGTAGTACCCAATCATCTTTTCCTGATTGAATATGGTTACCGGCAATATGTTGATACGGTACTTCACAGCGCCCGTGAGTTGCTTTAGGTGTCTGTTCACCAGACGTTCGCACTGCGACATCGCGGCAAGCACAAGCTGTTCGTCCGTGCGTATCGAGAGGTTGAGCGCCGCGGCCGACGTGTTCGCGGCGTCTCCGAACAGCAGCGGCGAAATCCCGCTGTTGTACCAGAAGTTGCGCGTCGCGCGTTCTATTTCGTTTGTGTCGTATGCCGCCGCGCTCTTCTCGAAGCTAACGGCGTCAAGTTTCATCGGAGTGGCGACTGCGCCCACAAAGGGCGGCAGTTTCGCTTGCAGCTGCGCGACAAAGTTCTGGATAAGAGGTTCGGGAATCGACAGCTCGCCGTCATTATTCAACGGGACCTCCATCGCGAGCAGTTTGTAGTTTGACGATTCGGCCGACACGGCCGCCAGCGCCCTGTAGTCCTCCAGGTCGTATATCGCGGGCAGCGCGGACGCGAAAGGCGGAATCGGATACGTCACCGTCTCGTCGGCCTTAACGCAAAAGCTTACGGACGACGGGACCTCCTGCAACTTCACGCCCGTCTTCCTGTACGCGTTCCACATGTCCGTGAACTCGTCGGGATATTTAGTTAAGTCCTCCTGCTTTATCTTGCTCATATCCACGCTGTAGAGCCACGTGCCGTCCTCTATGGCGGTCAGAGCGCACAAGTCGGGATTGACGCGTTGCAGGAACCAACTCGCGTTTGAAGTCCATGCTACGCCATAAAAAACGCCGTCGCGAAAAGCGACGGCGAGCGCCTTGGCAAGCTCGTGTTTTAAGTTCATGTTCTCGATGAACGAGGTCGCCTTGTAGTACGTTTTCCTCAAGGTCTCCGCGTCCATCTTCTGCGGATTGTAATTTGCCGGCATGGCCACATATGCCCAGAGCGGCATGAAAGCGTGGTACAAGATAAGCCGCCTGTACTGTCCGCTCGCGTTATACGCCTGTATGGACGCCAGACGGATTTGCCGTTCGTTGTTCGTGGGCTTCCGCAGGAAATCCAGTAACTGCTGCTTGGTGTAGCTTGAAAACGTTACAGTCTCGACGTCGTTACTGCGCGTAGGGTCGCGGAGCGACTGCCGTTCAAACATCGCGTAGCGTCCGCCCGCGTATTGCGTAAAGTCACGCGCTATGGACGCGGACTGCGTGGTGTCTTTCAACGACCTTTCCAAGAGTTAAATCCGCCTCCCTCGTTCCTTAATACGGGCGCCTTGTAAGTAAATATGCTGTTCATCATGGAAGCGACGTCGCCCTTCGGTTTGAGCAGCTTCGTCTCCAGCCACCGCCCCGCGTAGTAGCTGGAA
This sequence comes from Oscillospiraceae bacterium, assembly GCA_031278515.1. GTDB lineage: Bacteria > Bacillota > Clostridia > Oscillospirales > Oscillospiraceae > JAISBX01. The sequence goes on from JAITKI010000132.1 coordinate 22,010, forward strand.
CTGACGGATGAGTAGCGGTCTTTACGCGCCCTGCGATTAAAAATCTGCACTCTGCCGCCCGACTCGTCATGTTCAAGAGAGATAAGCTCGTTTATCAGGAGCGTCGTGTTGATATACTGCATTCTCACTTTAAGTCTGTCCGACTCGGTAAGCGTGTTCCACCCGTTAAGCTCGGAAAGTGATTTCTCGCAATCGTATTCCGAGGCGAGCAGCCGCACGCGTCCCGTCCTGAAACCCTCGCGCAGCATTACGGCGCACTCCGAGTTGAATTGAGCGCCCGCCGTTACGGCAAAGATTGCCTTGGACGCGCCCGGCGTCGCGCATCTTGCCGCCCACTCGTCGTTATTACAGCAAGAGAGCGCGGAATACACCTCTTCCGTCTCCGGATCAACTATATCGCGCACGAGCAAGTCCACCACGCCCGCGCCAACGCCGCGCGCGTCTATGACTATATAGTCGCAGTCGTACTCCTGATAATACCGCCGCACAAGGAGCGCCTGGTCGGCGGTATGCGCGCCCTCGAACGACTCGGAGTACACGAAATTGTTTAAGTATCGTCCGTCGCTTGTCGGAACCAGTTGGTTTATGAACAGCGACGACGCGTCATTGTTGTGCTTCTTGCTCGACATCAGCGCGATATCAAGTGAAATGAGCCGTTTCTCGCCCGGCTTCTTGTTCGGGATACGCATGTATCTCTCACCGCCCGCGAAACGCACGGACACCTTGCCCGGCAGCATCGGGAACTTGATTGAACGCGCGCCGGCCAGCACGTTATACTCAAAGAACGTGCCCGTCTCGTTGCCCCAGAAAAGGGCGTCCATCTCCATCAGCCACTTGATTTCATTGAAGTCGTCGGAGAGCGCCATATCTTCCGCCTGCTCCCGTTTCAACCTGCCCTCTTTAATCGCGAGCTGGTATGGCGATCCAATCGCTATATGCTGCATATCCTTACCGAGCATATTGACGAACGTAGCCATGAACTTCTTGTATGACCAATGTTCCGCGTACCATCCGCTGGAGATGAATATCTGCTTATTCATCTCGGTGTAGTTCTTGTATTCCGGCTTACCCGTGTAGCCCGGCATCCTCGGCACGACAAGGAAGTATTTGAGTACCGTATCCAGAGTATCCTTATCCACGAGACGGAATTCATCCACGACAAGTATGTTCGCCCTGTTCCCCCTCGCCGAATCGGCGGCGGTAACCACCTTAATATAGCTGCTGTTGGGAAACACGCAAATCGCCTTATTTGTCGTTATCTTTACATTCTTTATGTCGCCGAGTTCGCGTCTGACAGCTTCCGACATCGGGTATAGCTCCGTCTTGATTTTCTCTAAAACAAACTGCGCCTGTTCCCGTTTACCCGAGACGACGCATATCTTCGTGCCGGGATACAAAACGCATCTGGAGAAGCAGAAGAGCGCCGCGAGAAACGTCTTACCGGCTCCGCGCGAGGCAATCCAACAGAAGTTGTTTGCCATGTCCATCATGAACAGATTAATCTTCTGTGAGAGGTCGAGAGGGATTTTCAGGTATTCCGTAACAAACCTGTGTATATTGCTCCTGTAGTACGCGACCGCGCGTTCGATGGCTGCCCGTTCGTCGAGTTCACTCTCAAAGACGCGTACCGCCGCGTCGCGTTGCGTCGTCGCCGTCGCGCTACTCATCGGACAAGTCCTCGTCGGACGCGTTAAATTCGGACGGCTGATTCGCCGTGTACGGCTCGATAGCGTCCCTGTATTCGGTCAAGTCGTACCCCTTCGCGTTGACCACGCGCGCGATATGGCCCGCATACCACACTTGCAGCAGTTCACGCACGTTATCGACGTCGGCAAACTCCGGATCGGGCTCGATTGGCCGCTCGTCCTCAATTTGTCTGATATACAAGCCCAGCGAGCCACCCTGATTCGAGTCGTCCGCTTTCACGTCCTTCTCTTTCTGCACCGGCTTCAAATTGGCGCTTCCCAACAGGTTGACAAGCGAATTCTGCGCCGGGGCGACATTCTTGCCCAGCGACACGTCGCGCGCTATAGCCGCCTCCGATATGCAGATTTGCCGGATTATGCCCTGCTTCTCGATAGTGATTTCGCCCTCATAGTCCGAAGTCCAGTGATTAAACCGGCGCTGCAACTCCTTATAGAAGTCCGGAGCAAAGCCGCCGCCCCAAAAGTCAAGAAGTCTGCGCGACACTTTTCCGTCTTTATCTTCCTTGTCCCTGTCTTCATCCTGACGCGCGCCGTATTTTTCCGCCCACTCCGCCTCATGTCGCTCGTCGTTAATCGTATCGTCGTATGACTTACCCAGGAACCGCGTCATATTAGTCTTCATTATATAGCACAACACGCGTGAGTTGGTGTGCATGGCTTTCAGCGTCATCTCATATATTTCCCGCAGCCAGTAGATGTCAAATTTCAGACAAATTTGCCGTAACGCCGCCTCTTCGCTCCCGCACGCGAAGAGATAGTTCTCAAACATCTCGTCCACGCAGAGCTTACATACGGACAGATACCCGTTGTTGTGCCGGTACAGCGGACTTTGCGACGCGGGAAAGTTCGATTTCTGGTGCATGTGAGTGCGTCCGCACCGGAAACAGATATACCTGTCGGTAAAATCCTTCTTTTTTTCAGGCGAACGCCCCTGACGCGAGACGTTGAGCCGGTCCTTCCGCGGCATACGCCTATACCTTTGTCTCCGAACGCGCCGCGCGCAGCTCGCGTCTCAAAACCTGCGAGGGTACGAAACGCGGATTGGGGAACGGCTGCACAATGGCCGCCTTCCCCGTGCGGGGATTTTTCAGCATATGTCCCCCCTTATTTGTACGTACTATGAAATCCCCGAATCCCAAAAACCTGACTCCCTCGCCGTCCATCAGGATGCCGTGAAGCGTACCCAAGAACGCCTCCGTGATGAGTTTCGCGTCCTTCTTCGTGGATACATAACCCCCCTTGACAATGCGGCGCATAAAATCGCGTTTTTCCAACATGATAACTAACCCCTTTCTTTTCCAATCCTTTTCAATCTCAATACCCTTTTCAATCTCAACGCTCCTTTTTCATCCCGGACGACGCCCGACTACCGGACGCGCGCGCTTAACTCCGCGCCGCGCATATTTCTTAACGCGGCATTTACGGCGAAAGATTCCTCGACATAATAGTGATGGCGTTTCGAGTCATGTACCATCGTGCGTCTGATATACACGTCGGGAAACTTTTTCAGCAGCGCCTTTTTCTCATCGTTTGATATTGCTAGCACGGTTATCCCTTCCTTCCTCACATATAGTGTTAGTGTGACACGTTCATGGAAACCAATGTTCACCGGTCGCCACGCGTGTGTTCAAGGTCTGTCGTGTCGGAAGCCCTGGTGTTTTTTGGCCTCGACGCGCAATCTTTACAGTACATCTGTCTGCTGCCCGTGCGTCTTATCACGAGTCCGCACGCTCGGCATCGCATGTACGGTTCGCCCGCGTACAGCATATATTGCGCGCCTATGTTCCGGATATCCGACACGGTAAACGCGGCGTTCTCGTCCGCGTTGGGCGAATGGTCTACGCACAGGACGTTTATATTCAAATTGGTAATGGCGTCGCTGAACCTGATAAGTCCCTGACCGTACAGGTTGTTGAGCATGAGCGACTTCCGCGTCTCGCCCGTCTTTATATTCGCGAGCGAGAATATCTCGCCGTCGTCACGGTTTACCCAGTCGTTGTTTTTGGGATTTACCGCGTTTCCGTATTTGGCCAGGAACAGGAGCGTAAACATAAGGCGCTGTATCTGCACGCCCTTCAAACGTCCGCACGCGTCCATCTCGTTTTCCGTCATCTGTATGCTATCTATCCGGACAAGTCCGTACTTGTCGGACGCGGCGGCTATTTTACGCGCGTAACTTTGACGGTCCGCGGGATTGTTCCAGTTACGGCGCGTCAGCAGTCCGAGAAGCGTATCCTCAATCGCGCGCCGGTCATACCCCTCCGCCCTGCAATATTTCGCGACTGCCGAAAGAGTCTTTGTGGCGTGTACTCCGAGTTCGCCGTCCTCCATAGCCCGGAGCGCCGTCTCGCGTTCGTCAACAAGCATTTCAAGCCCCTCCTAGTCTTCCTCGTATTCCGCGTATTCCCGATCCCTGACGTCGCGCGCGTACACGCTCCGAAGCGCGAACCGTTTGCCGCCGTACTCGATATCGCCGTCCGCGTCCGGGACGGGATACGACATGACGCCCTTGCTTGCAAGCAGGTTACGGACAATCTGACGCGAGCAGACAGACCACGCTACCGGTTTCATGTACTCGCGTTTCACGCACATATCCAGCATAATATCGCACAGCGTGTCCGAACTCGGACACGCCATATGGCATTTCATCTCGAAATCGGCCGTAATGAGTTCCCTGCGTTCGGAGGTGTCCGCCGCGCCGCGTACCGCGGCCTCGCGCGTCACGGACGCCAGCGCGTCCCTGTACTCCTTGCAGAGTTTGAAAATCTTGTCGTACACCGCGCGTCCGTACTGCGCCCCGCTCTTCATACGCGAATAATCATACGAGTTCGTCGGGTACTTTGACGCGTACCTGTCAAACTCGGACTCGAACCGCAGACATATCCTGTTCACAACACAGTTTGTCATTGATACCGGCAAATACTTGTAATACGCCTCTATGAACGACTTCTCGAACGCGCTCAACTCGCCTTTATTCTTTTTGAGCAGTTCACCTAAACTCGTCCTGAACACACGCAGCGACTTCTTATTTACATTCTTGACAAAGCGCGTATAACGTCTTGACAGTTCCGGATACACGTACCGCATGAAGTACGGCTTCTTATCGGCGATGATACGCATATTGAAGTCATATTCACGGCCTTCCGCGAATTTCAGATTGACGGAATTGCGGTCATACCAATACTTAGGCATAGGCTTACCCTTGATACCCTTTATCTTGTCTATAGCCAGTTGCTGGAAGTGCTGGCCGCACATTATGCGGTACTCCAGCGCGGATCGTTCCCGGCTCTTGACGTGATACTGTTCCGCCACGGCAAACATGCTTGTAATCCGATTTGTGATTTTTCCTATGTCGTCCCCGAAGCCCGCGATATTTGAACGCACGATATCGTCCTCCGAGGGTACGCATTTCTCCGCGCTGTTCTGTACGCACATCAGCGCGGGCGACTGACGCGTATTTGAGATGAGCGTTTCGTTATCCGTAGTAAAAATCAAGTCGCCGTCAAAGTCCATACCGTTCATCGCTATCATGGCGGTATCCCACGAGTTGAGTATGGTACACGCGTCCATGTACTCGTACCATCCGCCGTCCGGCGCGGACACATTCATCAGTCTGATATTGTTGTGGCACGTCATGGGCGCCCTGAAACACGCCACGCGTTTGACGCCGGAACACAGCCAATGCCAGTTATATATCTCGCCCGCCTTCAACAGGCCCGTCACGGGCATCCCGAAAACGCTCTGACACAGCGAGTACGGATCGCCCGACGCCACGGAGTAATGGCCGCGTACATTGACGACGCCGGTCTTTGCCGTCTCGATACGCCTCTTTATCAACGAAAGCACCCGTTTACGCATATAGTCGTCGTTGATGAGTTCAGGCTCTATCATCAACGCTTTCGATATCCCGTCCGCGTTTTCCGCCTTCCTGTCGTTCAGTTGGCCGCACAGGAACAGCACCGTTTTCCGCCAATCCAGGCCCAGTACGTCATGGAGCATATCGACGGTAGGCGCTATGAGCGCATCCAACTGCGCGTCGTCGAAGTCATAGCTCTGGATGAACTGATAGTTTAGCGCGTGTTCGTCCTCCGTCTCGCCCGGCGTCGTCTTCGCTATGCCGAATTCGTAACCGTTCTCATCGCAGCACGCGAGATAATGCTCCATGCCGGCATACTGTTCCCACAGTTTAACTTGCGATACGGTCAATATCAGCTCGACGTCCGACAAGTCGCGTTCGTCGCCCCACGCGTCGGTTATCACGCGCGTTCCGGCCACTTCGTCGGCAAACCTGATAAAGTCGAAGGTGAACACCATACCCTTTTCAAACGCGTACCGCGTGTTCGCGCCCGCCATGACGTAATCGAGGCCCAGTTCGCGCGACCACCGTTCCGCCAAGGACGGCGCCATAAGCCCAAACCCGTCCGAAGCGTTCAGCGTCGTCTCCCGGCTCTTCAACAGCTCCATACGCGGACCGTCCGAATCGCCGTCCCGAATCTCCACAACGTCCGCCCGAAAGGACGTCTCGCAATCCTTAACGACTACCATACGCGGAAGCGATACGGCCGTCGTGCCGCTGCACACGAGCGCCCTATACGCCTCCAACTTCGCCGGTACTATAGTCTTCGACGCGTCGCGTCCATTCTCAACGCGCCGCTTAATCTCCGGCGCCACCCTCTCGCTGACAAACACAATGACGGAATTCTTTATGCCGCCGCTCGTACCCAGAAGCCGCACATACTTGATTCCGTTAATGGTAAATCCGCGTATCGCCCTGCGATAGTCGCTCACCGTATCCATAACGACGCACAGATAGTCCTCTACAAACAGCATCTCCTCGAGATGCTCGTACAGTTCGCCAATCAGCCGCTTGTTACGCGTGGAGTTCGGCATCCTCTTGAGCGCCCTTATATCAGCGCGCGTGACGGCAATCTCGTCAGATATGTCCGGCTTCCCGTTCATCTCGTCTATCCATCTCAATATCTGACTGTCTCCCAACGCCACAACCTCGCCGTCCTTGACAGTACGCGTGAGCGTCAACGCCCAGTCCGCGTCACGAAGCCTCGAGCTGCGTACCTTGTATATGCGTCTCGGAAACGCGCGTTTCGCAAACCGACTCAATTGACCCGCACCCCCGTTCCTTGCGGAACCTGCCGCTGCCGCGCTTGCCGTCCATCCTCCGCGGCCGACCCGACATCCTCCAGCCATCCGGACAACAGTTCACGCATCCTCCTGCTCGGAACATATATCATGATATCCTCTCCGTTACGAATGGCTGACCGCCATATCCACTGTATCATGATTGACAACGCGTACAGCGACTCGTTGACGGCGACTCCGTTACGCGCGAAATACCCCGTCACTTGCGGATCGGGAAACACATTGACCAGATACGCCAGCGCGCGCGCCTGTGAGTAATCATTCGTCGCCCTGCAATTAAAAGCGAGACTCCTGTTTGTATACCCCTTCCTGCGTATATACTTCTGGCCCTGCTTATATATGCTCCACAGCCTTTGACTTGACGGCACGTGCTTCGCGCTGTACTCAAAAAAACTGCGCGTCGACCCGCTCAACCTCTTCATGCCCGCGCCGCCCGAGCCGCACGCGCGTTTCACCCAGTTGGCGCTTAACGCGAACATGTCGTCCCCAAGCTCGTTATGCTTCCTGTCGCCGTGGATATGTATCTTGTCGCCCGGATACGACACATGCTCCGGTACGGGCATATACCCCTTCCGAAACTCATACCCGCCCTGCCCGCGCGTAACACACACATAGTCCCACTCTATACCGCAAACCTTGAAGTACCCCCACATAAGCGACCCCTCAAACAAATACGTCAGCACATACACCTCGGCGCACTCAAACAACATCGGCGATAATTCCCAATACAGAAACTTCCCGTCCGTGCGTCCCTCCCCGGACACGGACGCAGTCAAGTCCAACAGCCGGCGCGTCTTCGCGTAATTTATCAGTTCACCAAACGAGCCGCCCACACTGCCCGCCTTCTCCGCGTTATACGTGTAGCGCGCGCCATGCTCCGTCTCTTCCCTTATCAACCATCCCGCGTCCGTGACGAGCTTCAGACGCCCCGGCTCAACGCTGACCTTCTTGACGACCTCTATCACCTCGTCTATCACTACCGTATACCCCTTGCTCCTTAACAAACCTATCACTTCCGCGTCACACATCGAAAACAACTGATGCGTCGCCGCCACGTTCCGCCCTTCCGCTATGAGCGCCTTCAAATGCTCCATCTTCCTAAACCCATACCGCCTACGCCGATTGTCCGGCATCTGAAACCCTAACCCCTCGCACGCCTCCACTATCCGCTCCGTCTCCGCTAAAAACGGCGTCAAATACAAATACCGTCCCCCAGACACCGCTTCTCCACACTTCATCATCCCTATCGCCGCGCTCGTCTTGCCACTCCCCATAACGCAGTCGCACACATGTACCAACACACCCCCCTCCCACTTCCGCTTTGTCGCCTTTGTCGCCCTATTTCCGCCCCTTGTCATCACACTGATTCGTGCCCTGAATATACCCGTATTTTCATTTTTGGACCAAACAGGTCCGAAAACGTTCAAAAAAGACCCGTGAACATATGCCAGGCATGGATTTTTTTGCCCCGACCCTTTAAGAAAGTACCATCTTGTGGTCTAGACCGTTTGCCCATGCGGAACGGTTCTTCCGTTCCGTATACGTGCCTCGATTGCAAGCCTAGCTCACGCCCGATTCTGAGCCCCTTTCCCTAAATTCAATCCCTCAGACCTTGCAAGCTCTCTTACCCCCACCCTCCACATCTTTCACCCTCCATCTCCCCTTTCCCCATCTTCACCTTATCCCCCTTCTTACATCAAAGCGCTCCGCCCCAGCGAAGCGCTTCCGCAAACCCATCCACGATTCAAAGCCATCCACGATTTCGTCATCTTCGTCATCTTCGTCATCTTCGTCCTCGACGACGACGACGACTCCCCCGTCGTCCTCGCGCGCGTACCCGGAGTTTACGCTTAGGCTACGGTCGTCGTAGTCGTTATTACCCCCCTCCTTCTACCCCTTTTCCTTTGTACTGATACTTGCTATATTATACTTATTTATTGCTTATGTCAATATGTTTCTTGTTTCAAATTATACCTTCCAACCTTTTTTTCGTCCCTCCTCATTTGGTTTCTTTCTTTTTTCTATTTTATCCACTTCATCCCCCCACTTTATCCCCGTTTTCTTTCTTTATACCACTTCGATTCCCCACTTTCCCCTATTTACCCCACACTTCACCCACACACATCCACCACTTCCACACCCCACTGCACACCACACCACTCCCTACAGCTCCCTACAGCTCCACCGCCACCATCCGCCCAGCAGACATGCGAAAGGCAATCCACCCCCCCACACCAGACACCCTACCGGGCAACCCACCAGAGACCCCTGCCGGATACCTCGCCTGTTCCACACCCCGTTTCGTACCGCACATCAGCCCACGCCCCACCAGCGCACAGCCAGCACATGGCCCGCGCACCGCCACTTCTCAAACACCGCACACCCAACACGCACACTCACAACGGTGTGCCACCTATGCGCCTTGAATCGCGTCCAGGCATGGCTTCGCGCAGTAGACACGGAACACTGACGGGAGTGCGGCAGGAGAGACAATCGGTGCTGTTGTCCTGACGGCGGTGAGCGCCTTGCGACTTCGATAGCGGTTGTGTCCTTGGTGTGACTTTGATTGGGTAAGTTCCGCCCTCGTGCCGAGCAGCCGCCCGGCCGACATGGAAATAGACCCCCGCCTAAGTGGCGATGCGCACAAACGCAACATAGACCTAGGCCGGCACTGGCCGCCGCCCGGCCCCCACGCCAGCCGCAAGGCCGACACACCAAGCGATGGCCGCACCGCCGAGCGCGTCGGGGCATGGCGTCAGGGCATGGCGCGGTAGCCGTGGTGGCCGAGTGGGCATAAGTTTTCCTTATGGCAGGATAAGCAAAAATAATCAAAAAACGCTTGACAAAGTAAAATCGAAATGATATAATATGCGCATACTCAGCACCTTGAAAATCCACCGAAATCCAGCGCCACACCCGCCGCACCACCGCGACGGGATACACAGCACCCCGGGCAACCGGGCCGGGCGCGGATGACGGGACATATATAGTAAAAAGACAAATCGCCGCGCCGGGCATGTGCCGGTGCGGCTGGGGGCCGCCGTGGTGGCGGCCATGGTACGCCGATATGGCGTACCCGTGCGCAGGGGTAGGTGCGTCTGTGCGCGGGTATGCCATACCGCGGGCATAGTAACGACGGCCGTGCCGGGATATCCGGCGCGGCAAGAAAAGGCTAGGTATACACATGGATACGAAAATCACGACCACGGGCACAGGGATCACCACAGCGACCACAGCGACCACGGCGCAGACGGCAGCGACCACACCGCTGGAGGCGGCACGGGAGGCCGTGCTGGCGGGAAAGGCGTGGCCGGCCAGCGTCTTTGCGACGCGGCAGGAAGCGCGCCACATGCGCGTCCTATCGGACGCGCTGGAGCGGGAGCTGATCCGCGCGGTAGCGCGGGAAGACGGCGCGGCCAGCGGAAACGCGCTGCAACGTCAGCTGACGGGCATATACACGTATGCCCGCCGCAACGGCCTGATGACCGCCCCGCGCGAGGCGCGGGGCGGTCAGGTAAAGTGGCTCGCGTCGGTGCTGGGAAAATACTCCGCGCGGCGCGGCCGCGCGGAGGCGATCAGTGACAGCGGCTTTTATCGCGCGCTATGTGCGCTGATCGTGACTGTCGACGCTACGGATCGAGCCCCGGAGTACATCGAGAGCGAAAAAAGCGCCATCCGCGCGGATGCGCGGCGGATCCTGGAGGCGGAAAGTCTCCAGCGCGGCAGCGCGGTGCCGGCCAGCATGGCCGACACGGTAAAAGCGCCGACGCCGAAAGCGGCGGCGACGCCGGCGGAAAAGCCGGCGAAAAAAGCGAAAAAAGTGACCGAAAAAGCCGAAACTGCGCCGAAAAGCGCGGCGGCGGCGTAGGGGGGGCACATAGATATATGGATACAGTGCTGACTGAAAAATACTACGAGCATGAGCGCTGTGCCGATCGCGCGTTCGCATATGAGCGCGCGGCGGCGGCGGCGCGGACCCCCGCGCTGCGGGAGCACTATCTTTTACGCTATCGCGCCATACTGCGCCGGATGGCGCAGCTGGAGGCGGAGATGGCGCAGCTGGAGGAGCCGCTAGATGACTAGCGTCTAGCGGATCTTCCCCGAAACAGGCCGGCATCTCTGCCGGCCTGTTTTTTTGCGTCTGTCCGGGCGGGCAGGCGGGAGGCGTTCCGGTTTGGGACGCCTCCGAGGCCGGGAGCGGTCGGGCGGCCGACCCGGGCGACCTGCCCCTGCGGGCAGGTCATTTTTTTTGACCCTTGCGCGGCGGCGTGGAAAAGGCGCCGCGTCGTTTAGGGCGATTTTTTCAGGACTTTTTTCTAACCTCGGCGCTGATGGTGCCGATATATTAAACAGCGCCGCGCGTGATTAAGGCGCGCGGCAGAAGGAGTAAAGGAGTAAAGGAAAATGAAGACAATAACTACTGAGAGGTTTTTGGAGCTTTTGCCTGACGAGAATCAGGTGTTTATAGGGATAGATGGCGAGATCTATCCCACGGAGCAGCTGGAAAAAGTCAAAGAGAGCGACCAGAAAGAATGGTCGGCGCTCGAGATTCTTGAATTCGGGGAGGCTATAGACCTCCTCGGTGGAGATCTTTTGTGGGCAATCACCCACACGGGGTTGATCGAAGAAAAAACCCTGCGCGATTTTTCCCATGCCGTCGCGGCATGGGCGATAAATGAATTAAAAACAGGGGAAAGAAAGAGAAAGACGGAGTTGAAAGATAAATTGAAAGATAAAGATGAAGATATTGAAGATATTGAAGAGAATGCGCGAATTGCAGACGCAGCACTGTCTGCCGTATACACGGCAGACAGTGCTGCGTTAACCGTAGCAAGAACGCTCCAAAAGTGGAGCGTGGAGTACGCATACAGCGTACTCCTGGGTATGCTGCGCGACCTTCTGGTGAAGGAGGCGTAGCGCACGGTTCCCATCGAGGGGGGCCGGCAGAGATGCC
>JAITKI010000146.1 GCA_031278515.1 Oscillospiraceae bacterium
CCCTGCAAACCCTTTGAGCCGCGCGGCCCCTGCGGGCCCATCGGCCCTATAGGCCCTGGAATACCCTGCGGCCCTCTCTCCCCATCGTCGCCCTTGTCGCCCTTATCGCCCTTCGGCCCGACGACATCTATATCCATCCACCCGCCGGATTCCGAGTCCCATGTGTACAGCACATAATCCGTAGGCTTTGGCCCCGTGCTCACCTTGTACGCGTCTCCCGGCTCGCCCGTCGGATGCGCGGCTTCCAGTTCCGCAAAACTGTCGTACTGTCCCAACACGTTCCAGCCCCTGCCGGCAGGCCCGATAAGCCAGGCAAGGAAATCCTCTTCCGTGCCGGCATGGCCATGTTTCAGCCACAACGCGTAATTTGAAATCCAGTACGGATAAGTTACAAGCCTTGGGAAAAGACCCTCAATACCCACTTTGCCACCTCCGCAAAGAGCCGCCTTTGTATATACTCTCCCAACCCTCATAACCCTGAGCCGGTTGATACACGTTAATAAACCACGCGGCGAACTCCCTGTACCGCGCGTCATAAAACGACGCGATATTCAAATATTTGTCGTATTCGCCGTTATCATTCGCGATAAGGGCCTTTAGCCGCAGATCATAGATGTCGTCGTCCGGCGGGGAGACAAGAACCTGCACATCCTGACTTTCCGGCCACGTATACTCAAATCGCGAAATAGGCGTCTGCAAACACAAATCGCGCCAAATAAGCATATCAAGCTGCGAAATCCAACGCGTTTTGACCGTCTCCGGGTACGCGTTCGGGCAGACGTCGTCCACGTCGTCAATAATTTGTTTCACAGTACGCGCCACGCCGATTGGAATATCCATATATACCGCCCTCCCTAATGCCGCCCGCGCAACGAACGCTGCGTACTGCCAAGATACAGTTCACGCGTCATGCCGTATATCTTACAGCCGCCCTCGCCCGTCAATCGCAATCTGAAATGATCCGCCCTGCGTGGAATTATCGGCACGGTAAAACTGCGTTTAGGTAATAACGGATATGAAAGCTCGCTGTCCGCGCTTCGCCGCCAAATGCGCAACCACTCGCCCGCGCTGTCATATCGAATCAGCAGTTCGGCGGTTGCGCCCTCGTCCATCTCCAGACGCATATAGAATTTCGTAACGCCCTTCTTTTCCGGCGCACCCTCGCTGAAATCCGCGAACTCAACGCTCCATTCGACACTCTCCGTCTCCAAGACCTCAGCCGGAGGATTCATTATGTTGCCTATCGTCCACAAGCACCCGTCGTCGCACAGCATATACAAATTGCTGTCGTGGTACGCGAAACCGATAGGCCGCGCGTCGTCCTCTCTGTGCCACAACCCGCGTTCGGTATCAAACACAAACAGATGCGGCGACGCGCCCTCGTCGAGCATGGAGATGTAATATTTCCGCCTGTCGCTGCCCGACACGCCGTCCGTATACAGAACGCCGCCGAACATCTCATACCGGCGCACCGGCATACTGCCCGTGTATGACATAACGCCGTTACGCGACAGATAAAACAGCATATCACCCGCTGCCGTGAGCGAACGTCCGCTCCCGTCTTGTACGCCGCTTGAGAACGACGCCGACGTCTCAAAATTCGACGGCTCCGTTCCCAGCACCTTGTAAATCGCGCCATCCTTGAAAAACATCGGATACCCGATATACGACACACAGCCTGTAAAATCGCCCTCGCTGCCCACCGGAACAGTCCAACTGTCGGAAGCAAGTCCGTCAAACACATTCCAGTTGAAAATATCACCCATCTTTGAAGCGAAAATCTCGTCGCCCTTACAGCCCCACAGCCGATTTTCGTTCGAGCAAATAAAGTCAAGCGCGGGCATATTGCGCTCAAACGTAATAGCGCCCGGCTCCGTGTACGCCACAGGCGAACCCGCCGTACCGTCGAGCGTGAACACATTGGCGTAAAAAGACAGCGTATGCCCATCGGACGAAATCTCGCGTACAATTGGCGTCTTGTTATTTTCCGGATGAACAGTACAGCCGGAAATAGTAATCGCGTCTCCCGCCTTGAAATAAGCGTTAAAGTCCACGCTCGCGGCGACAAGAGTGTTTGCGTTGGTCTCGACGCCATAGAGAGCGCCGTTTGAAAACGTCACGCCGCCCGTAACCGACGAGGCGCTTGCCTCAATCGAGCCGAAAACACCCGTGAGTATATTGTAATACTTCTTGTCCGGCAGGATTACGATATACGCGCCCAGCTCGCCGAACGTCTTGGGCGAGTCCGTCGCCGTCCCGACCTTGACGCCCTTATAGTACACATCCGCACCGTCAACCCACATTAGACCGTCCTTGGCAAAGACGCCGTTGGGCTTTGAAAGCTCCTTTATGAGCAGTCGCGGTTCGCGCGGCGAGAGGACAGGGGCAAAATCACCGGTCATGTTATGCATATCATATATCTCGCCATCTCCGGCATAGAGATTATGGTTGTAGCCGCCGAATTGTATTTGCGTCAGCTTCGTCAGCGCGTCGCCACGCGGCAATCCCGGCAACATAGGCATAACCGCAATCCCCCCTTCCCGCAAAAACACAGGCGCGGCTACATACTATAGCCGCGCCTGTCCGCGTTAAAACTACAGCGTGGAACCGCGCGCCACGCCGCCTATGCAGAACGCCCGCCAGTCGAAGAACCCGGCGCTCCAGCGAGCACGGCCCGCCCAAACAGAGTCGTCCGTGTTGTGATCCTCGTACGCCTTTATCGAGAGCGGCTCGCGTTCGTACCATACCGCTCCGTCGAACTGCTTCATGAAGTCCTTTGCGATAAGTATCCACGGAAACGTACCCGTCGTCGCCGTACCCGGCGGGATGAATTCGTTAAGCATGGGCCAAGTAACAACGTTCCAAGAATCAAAGTGATAGTTGAAATTGTTGTTCGCCGTATCCGGCTCCGAATGCGCGCCTACCACGCTAAACACCGTTCGTCTCGCTTCCGCGTCGTTCGGAATCAGTATCGTATCAGGCACAATCTCGAGTATGTGCCCCATGTCGTCACGGAAGTCGATCATGGACGCCTGAGCCTTAGACAGCACCGTCTGCGAAAAAGCGTCCTCGAAGCAGTTGGACTGCATGAACGTCGGGTCGATTTTTGACGGATGCTCCGTGTCAAACACGGGCTTACCGTCCGCGCTCGCCGGAGCGTTCTCAAAGACCTTCCCGGCAAACGTCAAATCCTTCTGCCCGCTGATTGCGGCCCCGTAAAGAGCCGCTCCGAACCTCTCGCGCGTCCAGTCGTACCCGCTAAGGAACCTATTCGCCATGCGCTTGACCGCGCCGATCAGGTCGTCGTCAACCATCACGCGCGATACGCGGAAACTGTCCAGCCACTGCACGTGCTTGAACAGCTTGTTAAAGCTCTCCTGCACGTGATCGGCAGGATAAGCTCCCTTCTCTTCCACGGGCTTGAATCCCTCAAAGCCCGTCATTGAGTTGATAGACTCCGCGAAATGAGTGCTGCTCTCGAAGTTAAACAGCTCTTTCAGTCTGGTGTCGCGGTCTTTTGCCGCGCCGTAGTCCTCTATCATTTTCGCGATAGGATACATGAAGTTCCCGTATACGGAATTCAGCAGCCCGCTTACTTCGGTAATTGTAATACCGGCCATAAATATTTACCCCCTCTCTTTACAGACTAGCGGCGTCGAGTCTCGATTCGACGTCCGCGAGACGAACAAGAAGATCCTCGCAGACAAATCGACCGATTACCCAAAAGACGCCGTTATTGTCCTTCCAAGACGTATCAACCGTGAAGTTGGCCGTCGTGGGCGACACCTGTGAAGCCGCGTCAAGGCTAAGCCCGTCAGCAGCGACATCGTATCCGTTACCGACAGTCGCCGGAAAGAGCGCCGTGGTTTGGTACCGGATATCGGGATTAATCCTGTGCGTTGCAAGCCTTGCGCCATCGGCAAGCCCCGTGACCTGCTGTACGCAAATGTACTGTGCGGCGTCCGTGCCGCTGGCGGTTTTTAGTTTACCGTCCTCGAAAAACAGCGCTTGACCGACGACATAATCGCCGGCTACAGCCGGAAGCTCCTCATTTGGAAGCGACAGCTCGACGTCCGCGCTGTAAGGCATAAAAGCCAAAACAATCACCCCTTGTCATAAAAATGCAGCTCGAAAATCATCCGAGCTTTCGTACTGCGGCGGATTGCGCCGCCCTGATACGCGCCGTATATACGCGCGCCACCTCGTCATCCGACGCGTCCGGGAAAAACTTCCTGTACGTGTCGGCCATGGAGCGCGGCGGCGTAAGCAA
>JAITKI010000042.1 GCA_031278515.1 Oscillospiraceae bacterium
TTTGTCGTTATGTCAGACATGACGCGTACCTCCGCTCGAATGTTTTCGTTTGCAGCGGTTTTCGCGCTCCCGTCCTTTTCGCCTACGGCGAAAAGAATTTTTGCGAGGAGTGCGTCCCGCGCGACGATGCAAAAATTGCAATATTTCGCATTTTTCGGGGGTTTATTCCTCGGAAAATGCTCTCAGCGAGCCGCGCACGGCGAGATCTCATCTCCCGTGACTCGTTTGTGATGGCAAAGCCATCACAAACGAAATTATTCCAGACCGGAAAGAGTTGACATAACACTGCGGAAAGGTTTAGTATAGGGACAAAGGAAGGATAACCGGCCGTACCGGTAAGCCCGCTGTGGCGGGTAAGGCTGAAACAAGCGGGGACTTACGTTAAAAGTGCGTTTTGCCCGACTGCTCCGGCGGGAGGCGGGACATGGTCGTAAACATGGAGAAGAGGGGAGCAGGAGTATAAAGGTGAAGCCGCGTTATGCTAGGAGATGCACATGGGTGATATTGGTTTTTGCCCTTGCGGCCGCGATTGCGGGAGTGTCCTGCGGCGCCGGGATTTCCGGGGACGGTGATAAAACGCCGGCGACTTATACGGATTTCCGCGACATTCCCGGGGTGACGGCGGAAGAAGTGCGGGCTATCGACGCCTTGGCGGATAAGTATGGGGATGAGGGATTTTCCTACGGAACGTTTCCGAGTACGGAGTCATTTACGAAGCCGGACGGGACGCTCGGCGGATACAGCGCGTTGTTTTGCGATTGGATGAGTCAATTATTGGGGATTAAGTTCACGCCCGAGACGTACGACTGGGACGCGCTGTATGGCGGCGTGGCGGAAGGCCGGATAGATTTTACCGGAGATCTCTCGGCCACTCCGGAACGGCGGGAACAGTTCTTCATGACAAGAGCGTTCGTGCAGCGCGCGATAGTGGCTTTCAGAGAGGACGGAAGTCCCGGTTTCGGGGAAATAATGAAGACGCGCCCGCTGAGATTCGGGTTTTTGGCGGGTTCAAATACCGCCGAGCTCATTCTTGAGGCGCTGCCGTATGACATAACCCCCGTTTACGGGGATTCTCTCGACGGCGTGGCCGCCATGGTCCCGACGGGCGAAGTGGACGCGTTTCTCGCCGAAGAACACGGCGAGGCGAACATGCCCGAGGGGTGGCACATAGAGAAGATTTTCCCGCTTGTCTATTCCCCGTCCTCATTTTCCACGGGACGTGAAGAACTGGCTCCCGTGGTGTCTGTTCTGGATAAGTATTTGGCCGAAGCGGGAATGGAATATCTGCTGACACTCTACAACGAGGGCCGTGAGGATTATTATAAGAGCGCGCTGTACGCGAAGTTTACGGAGGAGGAAAAGGCGTATCTGCAAACATCGGGTGAAAACGGAAGCCCAATCAAGCTGATTGCCGAATCCGACAACTATCCGTCCAGCTTTTACAACGCCAAGGAGAAACAGTGGCAGGGTATCGGCATAGACGTGTTGGATAAGATATGCGGTCTGACCGGGCTGCGATATGAAATCGTGAGCGGTACGGATTCCGTGTGGGTCGATAACCTAGTAGCCCTGGAAAGCGGCGGCGCGTCCATGATTACGGAGCTATTGCAATCCGACGAGAAGGAAGGCAGGTTCCTGTGGGCGGACGCGCCGTACGCCGAGGACTATTTTGCGCTGCTCTCCAGGATAGACGCGCCCGACATCTCCGTGAACCAAGTGGTGTATTCCCGTATAGGCGCCGTCAAAGGCAGCGCGTATGAGGACTTTTTTAACAAGTGGTTTCCCGATCACGGAGGTCTGATTCCGTGCGTAAATAACGGCGACGCTCTGCGAAAAATAAAGGCCGACGAGATTGATTTGCTTATGGCGTCGCGAAACATGCTTCTGAGTACCAGCAACTACATGGAAGATCCCGGCTTTAAAATCAATTTGGCCTTTTCGTTCAACTACGGTTCGTATTTTGGATTCAGCCGGGATGAAACGCTGCTGCGGTCCATCGTCAGCAAAGCGCAGGCCTATGTGGATACCGGTACGATAGCCGAGCGGTGGAAGGAGCGCATTTTCGATTACAGCGGGACGCTGGCGCAGCAGCAAGCCGTGTTTCTTCTGGGCTTGTCCGTGATGCTGATAGCTATCGTCGCGCTGCTCAGCGTCATCATAAGCCGCAGGAAACGGGCAAATATCATATTGGAAAAAACTGTCAAGGAGCGTACGGCGGCGCTTGAAGTCCAGACAAAGGCGGCGGAAGCGGCGGCGAAGGCCAAGAGCGATTTTCTGTCCAACATGAGCCACGAAATAAGGACGCCCCTCAACGCGATCGTCGGCATGGCGGAGATTGCGGAGATGAGTACGGACGTCTCCCGGATGCACCTCTGCAGCGCCCGCATAAAGGACGCCTCAAAGTATTTGCTGGGCCTTGTGACCGATATCCTCGATATGTCGAAAATCGAGGCGGGCAAGATGGAACTGCATCCGCAGCCGTTTTCTCTTCCCGAAATCTTCGAACAGGCCGGAGAATTGTTCCGGCCGCGCTGTGAGAGCAAGAGCATTGATTTCCGGCTCGTCTGCGACGACGTCCCGCCGTTTATCAATGCGGACGGGCAGCGCCTTTTACAGGTGCTTACGAACCTGCTTTCCAACGCCGTAAAATTTACGCCGGAAAATGGACGCATTGACTTCACGGCTCGCCAAATAGGGGAGACGGACGGGAACGGTGTCGCCGCATTGGAGTTTTCTGTGCGTGATACGGGTATCGGCATGTCCGATGAGCAGCAGGAGAGACTGTTTCAAGCCTTTCAGCAGGGAGACGAAAGCATTGCGATGCGGTATGGCGGAACAGGGCTGGGACTTGCGATTTCAAAGCGCATTATCAGCTTGTTAGGCGGAGATATTCAGGTGAGTTCGGCGCTCGGTCAAGGCTCCGCCTTTACGGTTACCATTCCGGCGGAGGTATGCGCGGCGTCGGAACACGCCGACGGGGACGTGGTGTCCTCGGAGGTTCCGGACTTCGCGGGCAAGACGCTCTTGTTGGCGGAGGATGTTGAGATAAACCGCGAAATTGTTTCAACGCTTCTGGAACCGAGCGGCATACGCATCATTGAGGCCGGGGACGGGGACGAGGCGATCAAACAGTTCGAGCGATTTTCGCGGGAAATCGACATCGTTTTTATGGACATAAAGATGCCCTTTACGGACGGCTTTGACGCGGCCGCCGCCATCCGGTCGAGCGGCTTGCCGAACGCGGGCGACGTCCCCATCATCGCCCTGTCGGCCAACGCGTTCCGGGATGATATCGACAGGGCGCGCGCGGTCGGGATGAACGACCATCTGAGTAAGCCCATAGACATCGATACGGTATTCGCCGTTATGCGCAAATATCTGAATTGAGACGCGTGTGTAAACAAAGTTTGCGTCCGCTTTTGGTTTTTGCCGCCCGAACCGGTTGATCCGCCCGGCGCGCTACGCGCCGGGGAGGCGCGCGCGGTGCAGTATCAGTTCCGCCGCGATGGAGACGGCGATCTCCGCGGGAGTCTCCGCGCCGATTTCCAGACCGATTGGACTGCGTACGCGCGCGATGTCGTCCTCGGATATGCCGGACTCCCTCAGCCGGCGCTTTATGAATTCGGTTTTACGCTTGGAGCCTATGCAACCCGTGTACGACGCGTTCATCGGCAAGACCTGTCTCAGCACTTCAAAATCGGCTTTGTGGCCGCGAGTGAGTACGACCGCGTAATCCGCCGCGCCGATTGTCAGTTTTTCCGCGATGCGGGTGAAGTCGCCGAGCACGACGGACGACGCGTCCGGAAACAGTTCCGGGCGGGCATATTCGTCCCTGTCCTCAAAAACGACGCACCGGAAATCGACGCGGCTAAGCGCCGGTACGACCTCCTGCGCCACATGTCCCCCCCCGAATACGAACACGCGCCCCGCCGAGGAGAGCGGGAGCACGTAGTATCGCGGGTCGCCTTCGGTTAGCACACACGAACGACCGAGCAGCCGACGAATCTCGTCAAAGCGCGTTACCTCGGCGTATCGGAGCGATTGCCCGTCGCAGAACGAGATCTCGGTAGGGCCGCCCTCCGATATGCGGTAGACGACCCAGTTGTCCTCGTCGCGCGTCGCCGCGTCGGCCAGAAGGCGGAAGAGTCCCGCGTTTTGTTTGTCCGGTTCCAGATAGTGGTAGTGTACGGTGACGTCGCCGCCGCAGACCATACAGATGTCGCCAAGCTCGTTCGACGCCAGGGAATACTCCACGGTGTTTGAAAGGTGTCTGCCCAGAATGTCACGGGCCGCGCCCTGAGCTTCATATTCAAGCGCGCCGCCCCCGACGGTTCCGGACGACGCGCCGCCTTCGAACACGGCCATCACGCTTCCAGACTTGCGCGGCGCCGAACCGTCCGAGTCGATCACGGTAGTCAGCACGGCAGCTCCGCCGCGTTCAAGAGTCTCGGCGACGGACGTGAACATCCTCTTCATCTGCCTGTCAAACACCGCGCTCACCCCTATATATTACAGCACCTGTCATAAGCGGTGAAGTTCGCGTACATGATATTCTTCACATCCAAGCAGTCGCCGACACGGTAGACGTCGGGAATCAACTCAAAAAATCTATCCGCCATCGCCGTGTTTTTCACCATGCCGAACGCGTCCACCACGTAGTCGGCGTCCAGCTCCGTATAGCTCCAATCGCGCCCCTCAATCTTTACTCTCGCGCCTATCTCGCGCACAATACTGCCGCCTATGCGGACGGCGC
Organism: Oscillospiraceae bacterium; assembly: GCA_031278515.1. GTDB lineage: Bacteria > Bacillota > Clostridia > Oscillospirales > Oscillospiraceae > JAISBX01. Next base: position 4,754 of record JAITKI010000042.1, read on the forward strand.
CTATCTCGTCGAGCAGGTAGAGCAGCATGTTGCGCGTGAGATCGTGCGCGCCGGAGGCGAAATCCGCGGCCGGGATCATATCGACTATCGTCACGTTACAGCCATCCCGCGCGAGCGCGAGCGCGGATTCGCAGCCGGACAGTCCGCCGCCGCAGACGACGACGCGGCTGCCCTTTGGTATAGGCGTCCTGCCGGAGTCCACGTCCAGCACGTTGAATACGTTTTTGCCGTCAATACCGGGTATCGCCGGACGCGCCGGCACGGATCCAACGGCCACGATTATCGCGTCCGGATTCTCCGCCATGACGTTCTCCGCCGTAGCCTCGGTATTCAGGCGTATCTCCGCGCCGCACCGCATGGTCTCGCGCCGGAGCCACTGCGTATAGCGGAGCATATCGTCCTTGAACGGGAGCAGACTCACGTCGCGGAGCAGACCGCCGAGCTCCGGCCCCTTTTCAAAGAGTACGACGCTGTGACCTTTCTCCGTAAGCGTCCGCGCGGCCTGCGTACCCGCGACGCCGCCGCCCGCGACTACGACCTTCTTAGGTTTGTCCGCCGCCCGGGGGCGGCTGTAGCGGTACGTGCGCGCCAGACGCGGGTTCACTGCGCAGTGGATGTGCGTGCCGTATCCCCCGGCGCAGCCCCAGCAGCGAAGGCACGGGCGCACGTCGTCGTCGCGGCCCCTGTAACACTTGTTCAGCGCGTCCGGGTCGGCTAGCAGACCGCGCGCCATTGCCACGAGGTCGGCGCTGCCCTCGTCAATGATCTTTTCCGCAAGTTCCGGCGTCGTTATCCCGCCGACGACGCTGACGGGTATCTTTATGTCGGGACACTGCTTTATAGCCCGCGCGTACGGCACGTTTGCCCCGCGCTCGCGAAAATAGGGCGGCATACTGTAAAACTGTCCGCGCGTCTCCACTATGAGACCGGCGGAGACGTTTACTATGTCGATGTACTCCTGCGCGAGTTTGAGAAATTCGATAACCTCGTCGTTTCGCATCCCCTCGGGTATTATCTCGTCGCCGGAAATGCGCAGTTCCACCACAAAGTCGCCGCCGACCGCCTCGCGGACGGCTTTTAACAGCATGAGCGGGAAACGGCAGCGGTTTTCGAACGATCCGCCGTACATGTCCGTGCGGTGGTTGACGTACGGAGAGAGGAACTGCGCCAGAAGGTTGCCGTGCGCGCCGTGGATGAGCACGGCGTCGAAGCCGCAGCGTTTGAGACGCGACGCGCAATCCACATAGGCGGCTATGACCTGTTCGATGTCGCGCTGATCCATCTCTTTTATGTACGGGTGCCTGCCCGGTATTGGGAAATTTGAGGGCGCTAGCGCTTCGGGCGACTTTATGAGCTCGGGGTCGGCGCCGCGCCCGGCGTGAACGAGCTCGACGGAGAGCTTCGCCCCGTGGCGGTGCGCCGCCTCCGCCAGCAGCACGAGATGCGCTATTCTGTTTTCATCGGTCACGCAGAGTTCCGCGCGGTAGTCGGCCGCCGCGACGGTATCGACGGGCGTCGCGCCCAGATGTATGATGGCCACGCCGCTCTCCGCCTGTTTCTCGACGAAATCGACGTAACCCTGCGTCGCCTCGCCGTCGCCGTTCGTCATGTCGCAGACCATCGGCGCGAACTCAACGCGGCTTTTGAAAGTGGTATGTCCGACGCTTATCGGAGTAAAGAGGTGTTTATAGTTGTTAAACGATGCCATTGTGAAGTCCCCGCTATATCAGCTCGTGCATCGTCCTGTTGACGATCTCCGTCTGGAGTCCGGGCGGCAGGTCGATGAAGTACGCGGAGTACCCTCCCACGCGCACGAGCAGATTCTTGTGTTCCTCCGGGTGCGCCTGGGCGTCAAGCAGTTCCTCACGGCTGTGAATGTTGAACTGGATGTGCCAACCGCCGCGCTTCATGAACGCCTTTACAAGCCAGCCGAGCTTTTCGATCTTCTCCGGAGAGTTGAGTATCGACTTTGAAAACTTCATGTTCATCGCGTAGCCGGTGTACGGGTAGCCGTAGCACTCGTTAGTGGCGGAATTTATCGCCGCAGTCGGGCCGTTTGTGTCCATGCCGGGCATGACAGAGCAAGCCGCGTCGCACGTCGGGGAACCCGACGCGCGCCCGTTCGGGAGCGCGCCTATCGCCCTCCCTATGCCGACATGTCCCGCCGCCGCGCCGATAAACAGCATGGGCTTCTTACCCGTCAGCGGATCGACCTCCTGCTGCATTATCTCAGGTACGCGCAGACTCATATCATTGTATATCTCATCGGCAAAATCGTCGTCATTGCCATATTTCGGAGCGTTCAGGCATAGTCTGTGCAGTTCGTCCGCGCCCTCCCAGTTGTTGGCGCACGCGTCAAGCAGTTCGGCCATCGTCGCCTTTTTGTCGGTGAAAACGACTTTCTTTATGGCGGAGAGAGAGTCTGCCAAATCGACGAGGCCGCGGCTGCCGAGCCAGCACGCCCTGCCCTCGGGGTAGCGAGCGCCGCCTTCACGCGAGGCGAGTCCGGCCGGTATGCAATCCTCGTACTGCATCGCTACCCGCAGCCCGCTCATCGGACCGTCGGCGATCTCCGTGGACCACGTGAGCATCTTGAACTTGCGCAATATCGGCACAAAATACTCCAGCTGCTTGTAGTACGCCTCAAGCACCTGCTCGTACGACGTAAATTCGCGCGCGTCGCCCGTGTGCGGCCCGAGCTGTTTTTGAGTGCGCGGGTCGAAGCCGTCGTTGAGCGCGAGCTCAAACACTTTGAGCTGGCTGATGTTGTGGCCCCCGCCCATATGTTCCAGGCTGTCCAAATGGTACCCGAGACAACCGGACGCGTTCCAGTTGCACGCGTCGGACAGCGGCACGTCTCTGTCGAGATAGCGCTGCGTGCCGAGCTTGTCGTTGAGGAACGCGGGATTCCCCCCACCGAACTCCCTGTTGCACTCGAGCGCGTGATGTATGAATTCAACCGGTGTGTTTTCGCCGTACCGGACGTATATCGCAGGTTCTGAGAGCTTTATCTGCGCCATCGCCTCTAAAACGAGCCATGAGACCTCGTTTGTGAGGTCGGCGCCGTCCTCGTCCGTGCCGCACAGCGTGATGTTCGGCAGCAACGAGCCCGGCGCCGCGCGCTGTTCGCGCGGGATTGTGACGAGGTTTTCGCACTCGCGTATCTTCAGCCACAGTGCTCCGAGCAATTCGGCGGCCTCCTGAGCGGTTATTTTGCCCTCTTCCTTGTCTTTCTTGTAGTAAGGGTAAAGGAGCTGATCGAGCCGGCCTACCGGCACCTCGGGCCTGTCCGAGCTCTCTTTCCAGCACACCAGATGATAGAGACGCACGCACTGCACGGCCTCAAAGAAGTCGCGGGGCGGCTGCGCCGGCACGCGCTCGCACGCCCTGGCTATGCGCAGCAGCTCGCGCTTGCGTTCGGGGCGCGTCTCGTACTGCTCGATCTCCCGAGCCAGCTCGGCGTGACGGCGCGCGAACGCTATAAACGCCTCGCACGATATGACCGTCGCGCGGAGCAGCCAATACTTCCTCAAAAACTGCGCCGTGCCGTGGCTGTTCGGGTCGCCCTCGGCCATCATGCGCTCGCGCTCCCTGTTGCACAGGTCGATGACGTAGTCCAGTCCGTTGGATACGCACTTCACGGAGACCTGCGCCACGCCGCCGCCGTAGGCGGAATAATTCTGGAACAGGCCGCGATCCATCTCGTAGCGTACGCCGCGCCCCTCGAACACCATGCCGCGGTCAAACAGCAGGTCGAACACATCCTCGCCCATATCGAACGCCACGGAGGCGTTCACCGACGATACGCGGGGCATGTTCTCTATCCAGTATTCGGCGTCCTCGCGGAGAGCTTTCAGGTCGTCCGGATCGATCCTTGTCGAGGATATGTCGCTCGTTTTGCGGTCGAACTTGCCGCTCTCGACCATCTTCAGTATCTCGCGCGGCTTCATGGCGCACAGCGTCCCGTTGCCGCGGATGAATTTTGTGAGCGATCCCACGATGAGCTCGCCGTCGCGGATAAGCAGGGGACATTCAAGCAGCCGCTTCTCAAGCGCCTTTGCCCACCTGATATCTATGGGAAGACCTTCCGTCTCCTTCCACGACTGCGTAAACAGCAGCGTGTCGTCCACGTATACCTGCGGTTCCGCCGCCTCCCATTCTGACTTCAGCTTCTTGAGCCTGGGCGTCAGCACCTCCACCGCTTTGATCTCGCTCCTGTTCACTTTTTCAGACATATGCGCGCACCTTCCCTTTTCATATTCCCGATGTCGCCGCCGTCACGCGCCGGCGACATATCAAACGTACATATAGAGGATACAGCATCAGCCATTGACTGTCAAATAATTTTTTGTTAAGAATATTTTCGTTTGCGGCAGTTTTCGCTCTCCCGTCCTTTTCGGCGTAGGCGAAAAGAATTTTTGCACAGGGGTGCGTGAAGTCCTTCGCCGAATTTGACAACGCGCGGCGCCGGATGTATAATCGCGGCAAATTGTAAGCAGGAGGTATCCAAGCAAATGGACGTTATCGAAGCCATCGAGAGCCGGCGCTCCGTCAGGGCGTTTCTGCCGAAGCCGGTGGACAGAGACACGCTCGACGCCATTCTGGAGGCGGCGTCGCGTTCCCCGTCGTGGGCGAACTCGCAGCCGTGGGAGGTTTTCGTCGCCACCGGAGGGACGCTTGAGCGCATCAGGGAGGGTTACGGGGAAATGTACGCGAAAAAGGCGCCCGCCGCTCCCGAGACGCCGTTTCCCACCGCGTGGACCGAGTCCGCGAAAAAGCGCCAGCAGCAGTTGTATCCGGACATGGTACGCGACTGCGGCGACATAGGCGAGCAGTTCGGCGCGCTCAATCAGGCGCTGTTCAACGCGCCGGTCGTCGTGTACGTCTGCATGGACAAGATGTTGTCGGAGTGGTCGCTGTACGATATCGGCGCGTACTCGCAGAGTCTTCTGCTCGCCGCGCTGGAGAAAGGTCTGGGCGGAATCCAGGCGATTACGCTCACGCTGTATCCGAACGTACTCAGGAGGGAGCTCGGCATACCGGACAACCTGAAAATTACCATCGGAATAGCCCTCGGGTATCCCGACAGGGACAACAGGATCAACAATTTTGTCAGCGCGCGCAGTCCGCTGAGCGAGACGGCGCGCATACTGGGATAGGTGACGGTATACTTTGACAACGCCGCCACGGCGCCGGTCAGGGAAGAGGCTGCGGCCGCGGCGTTTCGCGCCATGCGCGGCGCTTACGGAAACCCGTCGTCGGCGCACGCGGACGGCAGACTCGCCGGAGACGAGCTCGCCGCCGCGCGCGGCGAACTCGCCCGCGCCGTGGGCGCGAAATCTTCCGAGGTGTGTTTCACGTCGGGCGGAACGGAGTCCGGCAATTTCGCGCTCTTCGGCGCCGCGCGGGTCGCGCGCGGCGGAGACGCCGGGCGCCACATCATAATATCGGGCGTCGAGCACGACGCGATACGCGCCCCCGCCGCCCGTCTCGCGTCGCGAGGTTGGGAGGTGTCCGCGCTCCGTCCGGACGGCGACGGACGCGCGCAGGTTTCCGAATTTGCCGCTGCGCTGCGCGACGATACGGCGATAGTGTCCGTCATGCTCGTGAACAACGAGACGGGCGCCGTAAATCCCGTCGCGGAGTTTGCGGACGAACTGCGACGCCGTAAGTCGGCGGCCGTATTGCACACGGACGCGGTGCAGGCTTTTTGCAAGATACCGTTTTCGCTCAAGTCGCTCGGCGCCGACCTCATATCGGTCAGCGCGCACAAGATAGGCGCGCCGGGGGGCGTGGGCGCGCTCATTATTCGTGACGGACTCAAATTGCCTCCGCTGATTCTCGGCGGCGGGCAGGAGCGAGGCCGCAGGTCGGGTACAGAGCCGCTGGCGCTGATCGCCGCGTTCGCCGAGGCGGCGCGTCTCGGCGCGGCGGAGCTCGCGCAAAACGCCGAACACGCGCGTGGTCTGCGAGACTACATCGCCGCGCGCGTGAGTTCACTTCTGCCCGGCGCCGTTTTTATCGGGGCGGGGGACAGCCCATATATACTCTGTATGTCGCTGCCCGGATATCGCGGCGAGGTGTTGCAGAGCGCTCTGGACGCGGAGGGCATACGCGTGTCGCGCGGCTCCGCGTGCAAGAGGGGAGCGCGGAGCCACGTCCTGGAGGCAATGCGTCTGCCCGCTGCGGTCATAGACGGGGCGATACGCCTGAGCTTTTCGCGCGATAACACGATGGAACAGGCCGAATATTTTGTCGAAAAGCTCGCGGACACGGCGCGGCGTCTTTTCAAAAGGGGGAGCGGGCGTGCCTCTGAATGAAACGCTGCTCGCTTTGAGCGTGGTCGTCATGTTCTCTATGCCTGTTGCCTGGATGCGCCTGTTCGGTAAGAGCGGCCTTTTTTGCTGGACCGCCATAGCGACGATACTTGCCAATATAGAGGTGCTTGTGCTGGTACGCGCGTTCGGCATGGAGCAGACGTTGGGCAACGTGCTGTTCGCGTCCACATTTCTCACGACGGACATCATCAGCGAAGTGTACGGAAGGGAAGCGGCGAACAGGGCCGTGAATATCGGCGTCGCATCCTCCGCCGCGTTTATAATAGTGTCGCAGTCGTGGCTGATGTATACGCCGAGCGCGGGCGATTGGGCATTTCCGAGCGTAAGGGCGATATTCTCGAACACGCCGAGACTCGTCCTGGCAAGTCTCGTCGTCTACGCCGCGTCGCAAAAGCTCGATGTGGCGCTGTACCACATGTGGTGGCGTCTCACGGCGCGCAAGACCGGCGATAAAGAGAGATTTCTCTGGCTGCGAAACAACGGCTCCACGCTGATAAGCCAGCTCATCAACGCGGCGCTTTTTAATCTGGGGGCTTTTTGGGGTGTGTATGACGCGCGCACTCTCGCGTCGATATGCGTATCCACCTACGTGATTTATGTATTCACGAGTCTGCTCGACACGCCATTTGTGTATCTGGCGCGGCGCGTGGGCGCCCGCGCCGGAGAGTGATCACGGCTTTTTTCGAGAGCCGCCTTTGAATATGAACAGTACCAGCAGCGCAAAGTAGACGACGCAGAGGCCGAAGGTCACAAACGTCATGGCGGTCGTCTTGTACGCCATACCGATGAGTACGAGCATCGGCGCGCCGAATATGATGGCAAACGCGGAGCCGGACACGAGGTTGCCGGCGGCCGGCGTCCGCAGTTCCGGATCGATCTCCCGCAGCAGCAGTATACCGGAGCTTATCGTACCCGTCATCATGCCGTACATGGACAGCAGCCCTTCGTAGTAATATTCTCCGTACACTCTGCGGCTGACAATCGAGAGGAAGAGCCAGGTCACAACGGCGCCCGTCGCCGAGAACAGCACGAACGGGATCCACAGGCCGCTCAGTTCGCGCACGTCTATCGCCGCTATGCCGGCGACGACCATGAGGTCGAAAAAGAGA
>JAITKI010000044.1 GCA_031278515.1 Oscillospiraceae bacterium
CCGTCATATAGGGGTCCCCGCGAGGTCGAAGGACTTCACGCACTCCTGCGCAAAAATTCTTTTCGCCTACGCCGAAAAGGACGGGAGAGCGAAAACTGACGCAAACGAAATTATTCAAAAGCCGACTGAAGCCACCCGACGAGAGCCGCCCGGCGAAAACCGCCTACAATATTATGCAGATTATTCCGCCGGAGCCCTCGTTTATTATGCGCTGAATAGTCGTCTGCAGCTTTGCCTGCGTATCGACGGGTATCTTTTTGATTTTGGCGTTCAGGCCCTCGCTTGCGATGTCGTAAAGCGATTTCCCGAATATATTCGATTCCCAGATTTTTGAGACGTCGCCCTCAAACTCCTGGAGCAGGAAGCTCACGACGTCCTCCGACGCTTTCTCCCCGCCGACGGCCGGCGAGACCTCCGTCTCGACGTTGGCCCTTATCATGTGTATGGACGGCGCGGACGCTTTTAGCTTGACGCCGTACCGCCCTCCCTGACGCACTATCTCCGGCTCTTCCAGCAGCATCTCGTCGCGCGACGGCATCACAATGCCGTAGCCGCGCTCGCGGACGTCGCGCAGCGCCGCGTCAAGCCTGTCGTGTTCGCGCTTGACGTCCGACAGCTCGGAGAGCAGCGATACCAAATCGCCGTCGTCGCGCACATCGAATCCTGAGCGCTCGCGCAGAATGTCGTAGAAAAAGGAGCGCGGTATGTCCAGCGTCGCCGTGACGCCCCCCGTGCCGAGATTCATCTCGCGGATTGACGCCAGGCTGACATTGCCGGAAGCCTCGATGTCGCGTATGACGCCCTCGACGTCGCGTATGCGCGTCATTTCGGCCGCCGCCGCGCGTATGTCGTCGAAAACCGCGCGTTTGATCGCGCTGTCGTTCGGCAGCGCGTCCATCCAGGCCGGCATAAAGAACCGCAGCTCTCCCACAGGGAATTCATGCAGCACCGACATGATGATATCCGTTATGTCGTCATAGCCCATGAACGCGCAGTTTTTCACTATGCACGCCGCGCCGTATCTCTCCGACAACTCCGCTTGCAGCGATATGGCTCTCGGAGAGGTGGGATCCGCCGAATTTATGACGATGACAAACGGCTTGCCTATCCTCTGCAGTTCCCCTATCACGCGCGCCTCCGGCTCGACATACGCGCTCCTGTCGATGTCTGTAATAGTGCCGTCCGTCGTCAGAACTATCCCGATGGTCGAATGTTCCGATATCACGCGGCGCGTGCCTGTCTCGGCCGCCTCGGTAATCGGTATATCGTCGTTGAACCACGGCGTCGTCACCATGCGCTCGCTGTCGCCCTCAAACTGCCCCAGCGCTCCGTCCACCATGTATCCGACGCAGTCGATAAGGCGCACGGAAAACGACGCTCCTCCCTCGAGCGCGACGCCGACGGCGTCCTCCGGTATGAATTTCGGCTCCGCCGTCATAATCGTGCGTCCCGATCCGCTCTGCGGCAACTCGTCGCGCGCGCGCTCACGGATATGGATATCCTCGATATTTGGGATCACAAGCGTCTCCATGAAACGCTTGACAAATGTCGATTTCCCCGTCCGCACAGGCCCGACGACCCCGATGTAGATGTCGCCGCCCGTGCGCCTGGCAATATCCTCGTATATGTTGTGTTCGTTCACACTCGCCCCTCCTCATCAATAAACCGGCTTGAACCATATTTATGAGAACAGGCTGTGATATATGATTATATCGACTTCCTATACAGTATGAGGCGCCACAAGCCGCCCGCCGCGAAAATGGACGCGAAAACAGCCGCCGCAACCGGCAGCATGGGATTATCCGCCCGTATGACAGGCAGCTCCACAGCGCCGTCGGACATCTCCTCGCGCCTCCAGTTCTGCACTCCGCCTTCGTCCCCGGCGCTGACCGCGCTGATTTCAAAACCGACCATAGCCGCTCTGTCCTGCGGCCGCGCGGCTTCGGGCGCGCGAACTCCGCCCTCCGGGGACGGCGCCGCGCTTTCGGCGGATTCCGCGAGCGAGCCGCGCTCCGGCGGCGTGGAGTCCTCCGGCATCGGCGCCTCCGCCGCCGTCCCCGGAGTTCCGCCCGGCTCGTATCCGCCGGACGCGTCCGAATTGTCCCCATCAACCGCCGATCCGGCCGGCCCGCTTCCGTCTCGGGCGGGAATCCCGTTGACAAACACAGAGACCGATTGATCGCCGTACGCCGCCGTAATCTCCGCGCCGCCCTCGCGCAGAGCGGTCATCTCGCCACTCTGATCCACTGAGACGACGCTCGCATCACTGCTCGACCACACCACCGGCGCGTTTTCCGAGATCACGGGATCGGCCGCCTGTACACGCGCCTCACTGCGAAATTTGCTGCCTACCTCCAGGTCGAGAACGGCGACGTCGAGCGTCAGCGTGGGCGCTCCGCCGAGCGTGACCTCTATTGAATGTACCCACTTAGCCGAATCGGACGCCGTGCGCGCGACCGCGTCGGTCTGCCCGTACACGAGACGGAACCGCGTGTTTGTGTTCAGTCCGATGTAGTCGGAGCCGAACGTCGCGCCCGCAAGCGCGCGGCCCCAGTCGTCCGCCAGCGCCATCATCGTCGGCGTCCGCTGCGCGTCCAAAACGGCGTACTCATTGCCCGCGCCGCTGTCGTAATCGAAATTATCGGGCAGCGAGTAGTAGCAGTAACGCGGCGTGTCGATCAAAAACGCCTTGGTGAGCGACGTATAGTACCCTCCCTGCTTGTCGTTTGTCCAGAAATTGAACCGTTGGATGCTGCCGAGGTCAATGCCGGCCGCGTCCATCAGGTCCGCCAGCGTGACGCCGGCGGCGTGTTCTATAACGACGGACGGCATGTTGTCGATGAACGTGTAATCGACGTACTGCACATCCATCGCCCACAGATCGTCAAGCGTGAACACCGCCTTTTCGTAGTACGGCCCGCCGAAATACCCGACTTTTACGGTCAGTGTGTCGGCCGCCAGTCCCGAATACTCGTCCGTATCCAGCGCGGCGGCGAACTGCGCGGCAAAGAGCGCCGCAATCGCAAAGCACGCAAGCATTTTCCCTATTTTCACCTTAGCCGCCCGAACCATAAATTTCTCCATCCATGGTTCGGGTGTCAAAAGTCTCACCCGCCGCTGACCGGCGCTTTATTCCGTCATATTTGCTACCCCACGCGGCAGACCGCGCGGGGACCCCGCCACAAAAAGCCTCGCGAATACACAAAGTATTCGCTGCGTTTTTTGTATCATC
>JAITKI010000047.1 GCA_031278515.1 Oscillospiraceae bacterium
GTAATATTCCGCATTTTCCGGGGATTTATTCCTCGGAAAATGCTCTTTGCGAGCCGCGCACGGCGAGATCCAAGCTCCCGTGACTCGTTTGTGATGGCGAAGCCATCACAAACGAAATTATTCGACCGGAATAATTTCTTGACAAAACGCGTATACCATGCCATAATGCCCATCGTAGACGTTCGGCGGGAGACGCCGGGACTGTCACTATGCTTTACACCGAAAGGAGCCCAACATGCTCAGGACATATCAGCCCAAAAAGCGTCAGCGCTCAAAAGAACACGGCTTCCGTAAGAGAATGGCGACGAGGAACGGACGCAAGGTGCTCGCGCGCCGCCGCGCGAAGGGCAGAGAAAAGCTGTCCGCTTAGGGGCGCGGCAAGCGTGGGGGTTGCGCGTTGAGGTTTACCGTATCGCTGAAAAAGAATCACGAGTTCAGGCGGCTCTACAGCAGGGGCAAAAACGCCGCGTCCCGTTTTATGGTGGTCTATTGCCGCAGGAACGGGCGGGCCGAAAGTCGCGTGGGCATCACGGTCAGCGGCAAGCTCGGCGGCGCTGTGCGGCGCAACCGTATGCGCAGGAGACTCAAAGAAACTTACAGGCTATGCGAGCGGGCGCTTTCGCCGGGATATGACATAGTCATAGTCGCGCGTCAAGGTTGCTTCGACGCCGCGTTTGGCGATTTGACGCGTGATTTCATGAAACTGACCCGGCGGCTCGGCATATCGGTATCTCCGGCGGGCGCCCGGAACGCGCGCGGCGGCGGGAACGCCGCCGCCGCGGCGCGGTGACGCGATGTGAAAAAGATACTTATCGCGCTCATCATGTTCTACAGGGAACATATCTCGCGTTCGTTCGCGCCCAAATGCCGCTTCACTCCGACGTGCTCCGCTTACGCGCTGGAGGCCGTCGAGACGCACGGCGCCGCGCGAGGGTCGTGGCTGGCGCTGCGGCGCATTGTGAAGTGCCATCCGTTCCACAAAGGCGGATACGATCCCGTCCCCCGCCGGAGCGCCCGCGGCTGAATCTCGATTATCTCCGCGGAGTCTTTCCCCGCCCCGCTCAAATCCGTCCGGCGTCCGGACAGGCCGGGCCATGAGCGCAGCCACTCAATTTTTGAATTGCCGCCGCGGGCGGCGTCAGGAGATTATATGCTGAGAGCTATCGCGCAGCCGTTCGGCTGGCTGCTTTTGCAGTTATATGAGGTATTCGGCAATTACGGCGTGGCGGTCATACTGTTCGCGCTCATCGTCAAAGTAATCCTGCTGCCGTTCCAGATGAAGAGCAAGCGCGGCATGATGCAGCAGTCGCTGTTGCAGCCCAGGCTGAAGGAGCTTGAGAAAAAGCATGGCGCGAACAAGGCGAAATATAACGAGGAAGTCGCCAAGCTGTACAGAGAAGAGGGCGTAAACCCCGCCTCCGGGTGTATATGGTCGCTCATACCTTTTCCTATACTGCTGGCTCTCTATCAGGTAATACGCAACCCGCTGACCAGCATGATGGGCGTGGCGCAGGAAGCCGTCGCGGACGGCGGCGCTCTCCTGACTCGGCTCAGGGATGTGGCGCAGCGGCTCATAGCGAACGGTTCGGAGACGGCGGAACTGCTGTCGAGACTCGGTCTTGCCGAGGGCGAGAAAGCGGGCGGTTACGTTGAAATAGCGCAGACGCAGTTTATAGGGATGCATCTCGGCGAGTTTGGCGACATTCCCGGCGTCACCGAAAAACTGCGCGCGGTGAACTTCCGGTTTTTAGGCATGGACATGGGCGCGCAGCCCGAGTGGAACTTTCTGTGGACGGCCGACTGGAGCGACCCCAAGATATGGGCGCCCGGACTCGGGTTGTTTCTGATACCGATAGTCACCGGCGCGCTGACCTTCCTCACCGCGAAGGTGAGCGCCAAGCTCAACGCAGCGGCGCAGCCGGAAGGCCAGAGCTCCATGAAGATGATGGTGGCGCTCATGCCGCTGATGACCGTATACTTCGGTTTCATCGTTCCCGCCGCGCTCGGCGTATACTGGATAGCCAACTCCGTGTTCGGCGCGGCGCAGGACATCTGGCTGCACAAGCGGTACGCGCGTATAATCGAGGCTGAGAACGCCGAAAAAAACGAGCGCCGGCGCGCAAAAGAAGCGGAGCTGGAGGCGAAGCGTCTGGAGACAGAGCGCAAAAAGGCGGAAAACGCCACGACGGTGAACCCGAACACGTCGAAGCGCAAGCAGCAGACGACGGAGAGACAAGAGCAGATAGCCAAAGCGGCGGAGTGGGAGAAAAAGAATCAGCCGCCGCCGGATGGGGAACCGGCGAGGGTCGGTTCTCGCAGATACGCGCGCGGACGCGCGTATGATCCCGACAGATTCGGTCCCGACGCGGACTCGTCCGATGAACGCGAGCGGGATGAGTCTCGGCCGAGCGGGGAGACGCACGGCGGAGACGCGCCGCCGAAAGCGGACGGCGACGAGACTGCGGACGACGGCGAGACTGCGGACGACGGCGCCGGGACGGAGGAATCGGTCGAGGCGGACGACAGCGGCAACGGCGGCGAAGATGTGTGACGGCACGGCTGCCGTGTCTGCGTGTCGAGAAGGGGAGTGTGACAGCGGGTGAAATCGATTGAGGTTACCGGAAAAACAGAAGAAGAGGCGATAGAGTCGGGTCTGAGGGAACTCGGACTGACGCGGGACGATGTCTCCGTGGAGGTGGTCGAGCGCGCAAAAGCGGGATTTCTGGGCATAGGGAGTACGCCCGCCGTCGTGCGGCTTGTCTTCGCCGGCGAGGAGTCTCGCGCCGGGACGCCCGAAGAGACGACTAAGACGTCGGCCGGGACGCCCGAAGAGACGGCTAAGACGTCGGCCGGGACGCCCGAAGACACACAAGCGGGGGCGCGCGCCGAGACGCTCGACGCGTTTCTGGCGGGGCTTTTTGAGCATATGGGAGTCCGCGCCGCCGTGTCCGTCTCCGAGACGGACACCGACATAAACGTCGAGCTGACGTGCGAGGAGCAGGGCGTTCTTGTCGGCAAAAACGGCGAGGTGCTCAGCGCGATAGCGCACGTGGCGTCATACGTTGTGAACCGCGAAAATCGCGGACGTCCGCGCACGCGGATAAATGTCGACGCGGAGAACTTCAGGCGCCGCCGCGACGAAGAGCTTACGGCGCTCGCCCGGGACACCGCGAGCAAGGTCATAAAGCTGCGCCACAACATCAGGCTCGATCCGATGAACGCGTATGAGCGCCACGTGGTACACGAGGCGCTTCAAGACAACGATAAGGTGTCCACGTACTCGGTGGGCGATGAACCCCGCCGCCGCGTAGTCGTATATTACGGACGGAGAGAGGGGTCTTGACGGTGGTTTTTGAGAGACTCAGGGACGCGATTTCCGAGCAGTTTGCGATAGACGGAGACCAAATCACACCCGCGACGGACATTCTTGACGATGTCGGCGCGGACTCCCTGGATCTAATCGAGCTCATCACCTCAATGGAGGCCGCGTTCGGCGTGAGCGTGGTGGACGAGACAGTCTACACCTGCCGCAAGGTCGGCGATCTGGCCGAATACATAGAAGCGCTGACGAAAAAGCAGGCGTAAGGGGCGATTATAAAGCGGACAAGATGCGCGGGCGGGCGCGGAGGGCGGCATTTCCGCCGGAGCGGCGTCCGCTCAGACGCGGGCCGCGATTTCCAGGGCGAGATTCATATACCGCTCGTGGGCGTCCGGCGCGACATTATCCATTGTCCTGCGGTCCCAATCCTGTCCGTCGAGACTGTCCTCGGCATATAGGAATTGGTATGCCGGCGCGCCCCTGAACCTGCTGACGGCGGCGATGGACGCGCACTCCATATCGACGGCGATGCAGCCTGCGTCCTTTCGCTTTTGGACGTTGCCGCGCGTCTCGCGGTAAAGCGCGTCGGTCGTCCAGACCCTCCCGGAGACGTAGTTTACTCCGATATCCGCGAGTATTTCCTCGAGGCGTCCGTGTGTCTCCACTTCTATCCAATCGCCGTCCGGCGCGTAGTGGTAGCTCGTTCCCTCGTCGCGGTACGCCTCCGACGGGACTATGACGCGCCCCGCCGCCAGCGCGCCGTCCAACACGCCGCAGGAACCGAAAAATATCAGCTTGCGCGCGCCCTTTACGATTACCTCCTCCATCATGGCGGCCGCCACAGACCCGCCGAGAGGCGTCCTGTAGACGGCGATGCCGCGCGCGCCGCCGGTTCCGTCCCGGCGCGTTTTGTAGATGGGTATTCGGCAGCCGGCGCGGAGTTCGCCTATGATCTCCGTCTGCCCCGAGGATATGAGAGCGTCTACGGCCCCTTGCTGGAACGCCGCGACGGCGATCTCCGGAAATCCCGGGATCGGCTGCGTAAGGTGCGAAGGCTTCAGTATTTCCTCCGTCGAGTCGTCGTAAGCGTTGATAATGCTCATGTGGCGTGCTCCTCCGAACCATGTATTTACGGTGTTTTTTTGTGCAAGGACGCCGTATAAACCTTCGTTGGCTTGCGCGTGATTTGCGCCCGTGAGCGTCCCTACGCGTATATCCTGCCGACAATCCAGTTGGACAGCCGCGCGGGGAGAAGCTTGGCGAGCGCGCAAAACAGCTTGTACCTGCAGCCCGCAGCCCGCAGGGGCGGCGCGCGGCGACATGTCGCCGCGCGGACTACGGCGGCCGCGACGCGGTCCGCTGTCATGCCGCGCCGCTCATCGCGCTCCATGACAGCGACGGCGCGAATGTCGCGGCCGCCGTAGTCCGCGCCGTCGCGCTGTGCGCGACGGCGCGCCGCCGTGAACCCGGTCGCTGTGTCCCCCGGCATCACGACGCGGACGCGCACGCCGAACGGACGCACCTCGTTAGCCAGCGCCAACGCGAAAGCGTTCAGCGCCGCCTTGCTCGCCGAATAGTGCGCCTGAAACGGGACGGGCAGCTTCGCGGCGACGGAACTGACGAACACGACGACGCCGCGCCCGGCCCGCAGATACTCAAGCGACGCCGAGACGGCGTTGACCGCGCCGAAATAGTTGACGTCAAACTGCGCGCGCGCGTCGTCCGGCGGCGTGAACTCCGCCGCGCCCGCGATACCCATCCCGGCGTTGCAGACGAGTATGTCGAGCCGCCCCTCGATTTCGATCACGCGCTTAACGGCGCGCCCGACATCGTCCGGCGCGGTCACGTCGCCCCGTATGTGGACGGCGTCGCCGCTTTCGACGTCCCGGCGGCTCATCTCGTACACGCGGCATCCGGCGCGCCTCAGGCGCGCGGCGGCGGCGCGTCCTATGCCGCTGCCGCCGCCTGTAATGAGCGCCGTCTTGCCGTCCGCGCTACTCACCGCCGTCCGCTATGACGGTGCGGATTATATCCATCGCCTCGTCGAGCAGCGCCTCCGTGTGCGTGGCCATCAGACTCGTCCGCAGAAGGCACTCGTTCGGGGGTGTGGCCGGCGGGAGCGCGGGATTGACGTACACCCCGGCGTCAAACAGTTCCTTGGCCTTGCGCAGCGTAACGTAAAACTCGTATGTGTAGATGGGGATTATGGGCGTAGCGGACGCCATCACAGGCACGCCGCGCGCCGCGAGTCCTGAGCGCATGTAGTCCGACAGCTCGCGCAGACGCGCCACAAGCTCCGGGTGCGCCCTCATGTACCGCAGAGCGGCGAGCGCGGAGGCGCAGCAGGCGGGAGTCATGGACGCCGAGAAGATGAACGGGCGCGAGTTGTGCCGCACGTAGTCCGTGATCTTCGCGTCCGCCGCCATGTATCCCCCGAGACTTGCCAGCGATTTGCTGAATGTGCTCATGTATATGTCCACCTCGCGCTCCAGGCCGAAATGCGACGGCACGCCGCGTCCGCCCTCCCCAAGTACGCCGAGGCCGTGCGCGTCGTCCACGAGGACGCGAGCGCGGTATTTTTTCGCGAGCGCGGTGATCTCCGGCAGCCGGGCTATATCTCCGCCCATACTGAATACGCCGTCCGTCACGACGAGCTTTCCCGCGCCGTCCGGGACGTTTTGCAGCGCGCGCTCCAAATCCTCCATGTCGCTGTGCTTGTACCGCACCATTTTGCCGAAAGAAAGACGGCAGCCGTCGTATATGCTCGCGTGATTTTCGCGGTCGCATATGACATAGTCTCCGTGTCCGACTATGGCGCTTATTATTCCGAGATTCGTCTGAAAGCCCGTGGAAAACGTCGCGACGGACTCTTTGCCGAGAAAATCGGCGAGTTCCGCCTCGAGTTCCAGGTGCAGTTCCAGCGTCCCGTTGAGAAATCGCGAGCCGGAGCAGCCGGAGCCGTACCGCTCAAACGCGCGTATACCCGCCTCCACCACCTCCGGATTCGTCGTGAGACCCAGGTAGTTGTTCGAGCCGAGCATAATTCGGCGCTTACCCTCCATGACGACCTCGGCGTCCTGGCGCGACTGAAGCGTGTGGAAGTACGGATATACCCCCATCTCACGCGCTTCGTCGGCTTTCTTGAAAGTGTAGCACTTTTCGAAAATATCCATGTTCACGCGCCTCCCGTGCGCGTATTCTACCGCCGCGCGGCGGAAAAAGCAAACGTTTTTTGCAGCAACCAGCCGTGTGGCCCGCATCGATTTCACGCGGGAAGTACAAGCCTATTCCCCATTTTTTGGTGAACAAACGCCGCGGACTGTACAATACGTTGAATTTTATCCTTGCGCCCGGGGCGGCAATAGTATACAATCACGGAAACGTGCGCCCCGGCGCCGGAGGGCGACCGGCGCCGCTATGTAAGGAGGAGATGCCTGTTATGGTACCGCCGTTTGATCCCGGTGAAATGGAGGTCATAGGGGAGGAACCCGGCATGTTCGGGATGCTGCCTCCGTCGCCGATCTACTCGTATCCGTGCTCGATGAAGGAAGCCGTAAACGCCCTCTACAGGCGCGAGCCATACTGGGTCGTGTTCGGCAAGGACGCAAAAATGATGACCCCCGCCGTCAATCCGGACAACATCGCGCGCGCGTTCGTTTTCGAGCAAAATCCGACGGAGCCCATAGTGGGCAGGGGCGTTCGGGACATGTTCGGCATCGAGTGGGAATTTGTGCCTCAGGCGGGCGGGGCGATGGTGCGCCCGGGAAAGCCGTTTGCCGAGGACGCAAACGACCTGCTGCGCAAGGTCGTCTGGCCCGAGCCCGAAAAATGGGACTGGGAGAGCAGCGGCAAGGCGAACAACGGGACGTTTTTTACGGGCGAAAATTACAACAACATAGCGTTTCTGAACGGCTGGTTTGAGCGGCTTATCTCGATGCTCGACTTTGAGGGCGCGCTGATGGCTCTCTACGACGAGGATCAAAGGGACGCCGTAAAGGAGTTTCTGAATAAGCTCTCGGATCTGTACATAGACATACTCGGGCGCATGATAGACACGTATCCGGACCTGGACGGGTTTTCCATACACGACGACTGGGGTTCGCAGAAGGAGACGTTTTTTTCGCCGGATCTATGCGCCGAAATGATAGTTCCGTATATGCGGCGCGTGACCGATTTCGTCCACAGTCGTGGTAAGAACTGCGAGTTCCACTCGTGCGGCCAAAACCTGAAACAGGTTCCGAACATGATAGACGCCGGTTGGGATTCGTGGTTCCCGCAGAATATAGTTGACTCCGTGAGGGCGTATGAGCTGTACGGCGACAAGATACTCATAGGGGTAGATCCCGGAATCAAAGTGGACGGCATGTCCGAGAGCGACGTGCGCGCGGCGGCGCGCCGGTTCGTGGACACATTCATGCTGCCCGGAAAACCGTGCTTTTTCGGCTACGTGATGGAATGCTGTACGCGCGTATTCAGGGATGAGCTCTATGAGTACTCCCGCAAGAGGGCCTGCGGTCTCGTCTGAGGGACGGCGCGCGGGAGGGGCGTGAACCGGGGCGACTGAATTTTGGTGAACCAAATTCCCGCGGCGCGGGCGCGGCGCCGTGTCCGCGCCGCGCGGGCGGAGACGTGAGGGAGATGTGCATGAATTTCGCGGCGGAACCGGGCGTCATGTTCGACGTGATCGTGTATAATGTACTCTATTTCAATCAGGCCGCGAAGAAGTGGTGGAACAGGAACAGCGATTTCGGTGTGGATCCGCTCTCGTACTTCAACAGCTTCCGGACGGGGAGGCGGCGCGTCGATCCGGCTGATTTTCTCTACCCGTTTTTCTACTTTAATCAGAGACTGTACCCCAAGGATGTCCCGCTGACCCAGTATTTTTGGGACAAATACGTGTATCTCGGCTGGGACGCGGAGCGGTTCATGGAGTCTCTGCGCGGAGAGGAGTACAGGAGACTGTGCTACAAGTACCATCTCGACGGCGTATCGCCGGCCGTCGATCTGGATAAGGTTCTCAAAGGCGACCCGGAGAGCGTTATGGCGGCTATCGCGTCTCTCAGTTCACACGGAGACAACCTCGTCTACTTTATCGACTTCTTTATCCGCTTTGATGAGATGGCCGAGGAATTGATCTCCTGTCTGCGCGGGTGCCGGAAGAAGATGGCGGTGTTTCATGAAAAGTGCGCGGCCCCGCTGCTGCCGGCGCTCTATGACGACTGCGTGGCGTATGAGGACACGGTCAAGCGTATGCACGGGATACTGCCGGACGTGTCCCTCGCGCGGGAGCGGATAACGGTACACTTGATGGATCATCTCGCCCTGTTTTGCGGGGCCGTGAGTTCGGGCTCGTACATATTTTTTCTGGGCGCGAACTGTAAGAAGCTGATATTGCGGTGGAGCGAGTACGGGAAAGTGACTCTGCGGACTTTCGGGCAGGCCATCGGCAACGAGGTGAATCTCGACATCATCGAAGAACTGCGGCGCGGCGAGCGCACCGTTTCGCAGCTGGCGAAAAAGCTGTTTATATCCCGCTCCACCGTGGATCGCTGTCTGCACGCGCTGCATGAAGAGCTCGTCGTGACTGTCGTGAGGAAGATTGGCGCGGAAATCTACTACGCGCTCAACCCGCACTACATCCTCATGGCGAAGGCGGAAATGCTCGTCTTTCTCGACGGACTGTGGCGCGATTTACAAACTGACCACTGAATCACTATCCACTAATCACTAATTTATAAGCAGGAGGCGGACATGAAGAACAACTATCTAATAGACATCACGGACAAGGGCAACTGGCTGTTCCCGACGAACGGATACGACAAAGACGGCGACGTGCAGGAGGAGCAGCGCACTATCAGTATGCCGGAGGGGCCGCACAAACTCTACTGTTTCACGGACTCGCTCATGCATCCGGCAAAGGACGCCGATCCGGACGCTCCCGTGTTTTTACACGAGCACCACGACGGCTATGAGACGTTTTTCGTAGAGAGCGGCGGGCTTGATTTCTATATCGACGGCAAGTACTGCGCTGTCGGACCCGGCAGCGTAATCCACATCCAGCCGTATCAGGCTCACGGCATGATATTCCGCGACTACACCATATACAGGGGGATATTTCACGATTGGAATTGCGCGGACGACTCCGTTGCCACCTCACTTCTCGAGAAACACTACCCGGACGCGAAGAAAGATCCCGTGTTTTTTGACCTGCTCATAAAAAATATCGACATGTACATGCGGGAGAGGGCCGACTTCGAGCGGGCGGCGCCGGAGGACGTACAGCCCGTGCGCAATCCCGACAAGCCGCTGGCGCGCTTCGATCTCGACGGCGTCACGATGAAGATGATCACGGCCCGCTGGGAGAACGGGGGAGTCAAGGAACTCTGGAGAGCGGAGATGAAAAAGGGCTTCGGGGCGAAATGGGAGAGCTATCCCACGGCGCAGGACTTGTTCTATATCAATAAGGGACTTGTGCGGTTCAAGGTGTACGACGAGGAATTTACGGCGGGGGAGAACTGCCTCGTGAAAATACCAAAGTACGCCCCTCACAGCTTCGTTGCAGAGCAGGACGCCGTGATGTACGACATAGGCGGCCAGACCCAGTGGTACTCGCTGCTTCAGGATTACGCGTCTATCAGGAAATACGATCCCGGGCGGGCGAAAGACCCCGAGGTCAAAGCGGCGCTCAAGGCGAAATTCGGGTGCAAGATAGCGGAGATTTCATTTTGAGCGGCGGAGCCGTTCATGGGGGGAAATACGGGGAGGAGACGGGAAATGGATATTAAGCGGTACATGAAAAATTTCGGATTCGGACACAGGGATTCCCGACACCTCATCTCAGAGCGCGACGGCGCGCTCGTGATGACGTTCGCTCCGGAGGGCGGCGCCTCGTTCATGCCGTCGGCCGGCCAGGCCGGCGGGGGCCTGGAGATAGTCCTTGTCCATAATGGGCGGCCCGTGGGGTACGAATACAGCGCCACGCAGTCGCTCATCGAACTGAAAACGGAACAGGGGTGCGCGCGCATAGCGCTCGACGCCGGCGCGAACGCCCTGCGTTTCGAGGGCGAGGGCGTCGCGCTGAGACTGGACGCGGGGGTCGCGCCGCCGTTCGCGACGTCGCTCAATACCGGCGGCGGCGTGGAACTGTCGATAGGGGGCGGGAAATACCTGTTCGCGCCTGTACGCGGCAGCGTCAAGTTCGACGACACATGGCTTCTCTCACAGTTCCACTCCGTGACGCCCGTGCTCGATCTGGAACCTGACGGCGGAAAATTCGAGCTGGCCGCCTTTGATCTGGCCGCCGACGCGCCGGCGCCGGAGCTCACGGGAACGCTCGCTCAGTGCGCGGCGGCGAACGACGCGGAATTCAAGGCGTTTTGCGACGGACTCGTCCGGCTGCCGGAGCGGTGGAACGACGTGTTTTGCAATATAGCGTATCTGCTGTGGTTCAATCAAAAAAGGCTGCCGGACGGGAAGGGCGTCATTGTCGGGAATAAGGCGCAGTCCCCCGATACCGACGCGCGACTTCAGGCGATAGCGTCGCTCGCGTTCACCGACGCGGACGCGGCGGCGGAGCTTATACTCGCAATGCCTCCCGCGGAGCCTCCCATACAGGCGATAGCGGCGCTGCGATTGCTCGACGACGGTCTTCCGGGCCGCGCGTCACGCGAGACCGTGTACAGGCTTTTCAACGCGCTGAACGCGTCGGCGCGGTGGTGGTACGAGAACAGGAGTTCGCGTGACGGGCGCAGTCCGTTCTACGCGTACCGATACGAGACGGGCATAGCGTCTCCGGAGGTGTTCAAGGCGGGAGAACCCGTCATATCGCCGGACTTGGGCGCGTACTGCGCGCTTATGAGCGAGGCGCTCTCGCGTCTTGCGGATCTTGTGCTTGACGGCGGGGAGACCGCCAGATGGCGCGAACGCTCAGGGGAGTTTCTCACGGCGCTCATAAGCGATACGTGGGACGGCGAGGCGTTTACCGGCGTGAATTTGTACACGGGAGAGCGGTCGGGCCGCGACCCGCTCCTGAGCTGCATGCCGCTCGTGCTCGGGCGGCGGCTGCCTGCGGGAATTGTCGATAAGCTGGCGTCGGATATCGACGGGGCCTCGCTCCGGAGCGCTATGGGTATGCTCGCCGTCGCCGGGCTGCGCGACGCCGGCAAGGATGAGCTCGCGGCGCGTCTGGCGCTGGAAGCGCTGGAGGACGCGCGGGTAAACGGCGTCGAATGTCCGTTTTACGGCGCGGCGCTGCTTTCCGTTTGTGATGGCGTGTCCATCGCGGACGCGGAATAAGCCGGGAGGTATTCGCTATGTTTGGAACTTATGAGAGATTTAATCTCGTGCGCGCCGCCTACGCGCGGCGGGCTTCACGCGTGTATATCTTTGAGGATTTCCACAAACCGGGACTGCTGCATCTGGGCGGCAACAGATCGGGCGATATGATGTCCGCCACGGACTTCATGTTTGACATCGGCATGACAGTAAACGGAGTGCCTGTCAGCTATTCGTATTTTGCGGACGAGGGTTCCGTCACGCTGCGCCGCGGCGGCGCTTTTGTCGAGATAGCGCTGACCGACCGCGGACATCTGCGCATACGCGGCTGCGGCGCCGGTCTGCGTCTTGAACTCAAGTCGAGCAGCGGCGGCGGGGCGCGGGCGTGCAGGGGTCTCTTCGCGCCCCCGTCCGGCGGCGGCTGGGAGGCGGATTTCGGCAAACACGGCAAACTGTTCTTCAGGGCGCTGACAGGCGCGTTTTCGGCGCGGGCGCCTTACGATTATGAGCGCGGCGTCTTTTCGAGCGCGACTTTCGACTTTCTGCCGGACAGCGCGGGGGGCGTACTTGACGCGGCCATACACGATTACGCGGACAAGATGGCGCCGTTTGGGCGGTTTGAGCCGTTCGACGAGGTGGTTGCGTATAACAAGGCGGATTTCGCCGAATTCTCAAAGATATACCGGCCTGTGGCGCCGGAGTATGAGGAGATGGCCAAATACGCCAGGTGGACGATATGGAGTCACCGCACGGCCGCGGACGGCTCAATAAAGGAGCCGTCAATCCTGTATCAGGTCTCATGGGTTGTGACGGCGGCGTCATGGCAGCAGAGCTATAACGCCATGCCGATGCTGGAAGATCCGGAGGAGGCGTGGAGACAGATATGCCTGATGTTCAAATATCAAGACGAGCGCACGGGGAGACTGCCCGGTATGCTGTCGTACAACGGGCCTAACAACGCGGGAATGCAGCCGCCGTTCCAGGGTTTCGCGCTCGACTTCATCATCCGACACATAGGCGACGGGTTTCTCACGCCCCCGGAATGTGAGAGGATGTACCCGAAATTTGCGAAGTGGGCCAATTACTGGACGACGTACCGGAACGCGGGGCGCGGCGACGACGTCACGGCGGTACTGAGTCCGCACGAATCCGGATGGGACGACTCGTCGATGTTCGCACAGGGCTTCCCCGCGAGCGAGCCGAACACTATGGCGTTCCTCGTGCTGCTCATGGAGTCGGCGGCGCGTCTCGCGCGCGGGTGCGGCCGGGCGCGTGACGCGGACGAGTGGGACGCCCGCGCGAAGCGGCTGACGGACACTCTCATAGACGAGTACTGGGACGGCGAAAAATTTGTGACGAAGGTCAAGGGCAAGATCGTAGACTCTCTGAGTCTCGCGTGTTACCAGCCGATCATGCTGGGAAAGCGCCTGCCGCGGAATATCATCGACAAGATAGCGGAAAAGCTGACGCGTGAGGGCGAGTGGCTTACCGAAATCGGACTCGCCTCCGAGAGCATGAAAAGCGCGTTCACAACGTTTGGCATATCGTTTGTGTGCGGGCGCGTCGCGGCGCCGCAGAACATGATACTGACCGTGGGTCTCCATGCGGCCGGCAAGCGGCGGGAGGCCGAAATGATAGCGCGCCGCTTCTGCGACCAGGTGAGCCGCGAGGGCGTCATATTGGGCTTCGCGCCGTACGACTACTATCCGCTGACCGGGGAGAAAGCCGATCAGCAGATACCGCCGCAGCCGGCGGACGCGTGGCCGTGGAGTTCGTGGTGCTCCAACTGCTTCCTTACAATGGCGGAGACGGTGATAGGCGGCGGCTGAACAGCGGAAAATGCTCTTTAAATTCAGTTGAATAGTACAAAAAAATCGTAAGATATTGCCAAAAAAGGGGTTGACATGGCATTTTTTGTGTGATAGACTGCCGCCGGACTGTTTCTCGCGCCGCGTCAATCGGCAATCGCGTTGGGGTACCCAATGCGCCGGACGCCCGATTTTAACTCGCGAGTTAAAATCGGAGGCGCTTTATTGCACCTTGTAAACTTAATATGACCCATTGTTCCGAGCGGCTAAGGTTTACGTGGGCTATGCCGTGAGGATAACGAACCTGAATGCGCGGCGTTCGCCGCCCGCCGCCCGGCGCAATCCGGGGGGCTGCCGGAACCGCGAGTTCAGGCTCCGAAAAGGAACCGGGTGAGAATCCCGGGCAGGCCCTGTCGTGGCGACCCGTCGTAAGGCGGAGCTGTGGCGGGCATAACCGCT
>JAITKI010000058.1 GCA_031278515.1 Oscillospiraceae bacterium
GCGGAGCCCTATGGCGCCGACGGGCGCAAGGTTGTGAAGGTGGGCGTGGAGTTCGACAAGGCGGAGCGGAATATCTCGCGCTGGCTTGTGCAAGAGGACGGGCGGTAGGGGATGGAAATTTGCGGAACGTGACGCGGCGCCGGGCGACATATCCGCGCGCCATTGCGTCGCGCGGATATCCGCTGTATAATTAGGCCAGACGGAAATGTGGTTCATTTATCCGAAAATGCGGAAAGGGGATTTTGTTTGATGGTAAAATTCAAGGGAAAGACAGCGTTTATCACGGGAGGCGCGAGCGGATTGGGGCTGGCGATCGCAAAGCAGGCGGCGAAAGAGGGAATGAACGTCGTACTGGCGGATTTACGCCGGTCCGCGCTTGACGAGGCGTTGCCGTGGTTTGAGGAAAACGGCGCGAAAGCGCTCGGTCTGTGTTTCAGCGTCACCGACCGGGACGCGTTTGAAAGAGCCGCCGGGGAGGCGGAAGCGAAATTCGGCAACATACATCTGCTGTGCAATAACGCGGGTATAGGCTGCGCGCACGGGCCGCTGTGGGAGATGTCGTATAAGGATACGGATCTGGCGCTCGACGTCAACCTCAAGAGCGTACTCAACGGGATCAGCGCTATCGTTCCGGGTATGATCAGGCACGGCGAGGGCGGCCACGTTGTGAGTACCTCATCGAAGAACGGGTTGCTGCCACCGCCCTCGCTCGGACTGTATAATCTCACGAAGGGCGCCGTCGTTGCGCTGACCGAAACGCTGGCGGGAGAACTGCCGGACGGCTACGGCGCGAGCGTGTTCTGCCCGGGCCCCTTCAGAACGGATCTCGGCAGATCGTCGTTCGAGGTTCCGGCGATACTGAGCGGCGAGAAACCCGCGGCGCCGCCGCCCCCTCCCCCGCCGCCTCCGGCGCCCGGCGACACCGATATCGACATAGATGAAATACGGAGCCGCGAGTTGCACCCCGACGAGGCGGGCAGGCTTGTATTTCGCGGAATAAAGCGGGGAGACCTGTATATCATAACGCACTCGGAGTTTTACGAAGGCGTCAAGGCGCGCTGCGACGCCATGCTGCGCGCCTTTCCCAAGTCGCCGCCGAGCGATTCGTTCAAACGCGCGATGTCATTTCTTGTGTACAACCCGGTATTCGCAAAGCAGAGGGAGTATATGTAAATCATTTCGTTTGTGATGGCTTTGCCATCACAAACGAGTTACGGGAGCTTGGCTCTCGCCGTGCGCGGCTCGCATTTCGCATTTTTCCGGGGAATAAATCCCCGGAAAAATGCGAAATGTGATAATTTTTGCTCCGTTATATGGGGGTCCCCGCGAAGTCGAAGGACCTCGCGCACTCCTGTGCAAAAATTCTTTTCGCCTACGCCGAAAAGGACGAAGGGGCGAAAACCACCGCAAACGAAAATATTCTATGTAATCTCCATTGCGCGAGAGGGAATACTGTGGTAATATTACCTCCCGGAGCAGATATCCCGTCGAAAAATAGGGGGAACGGAAAAGATGATAAATATTGCGGTACTCGGTTTCGGCGTCGTCGGTTCGGGAGTCGTCAAGGTGTTGGAGACGAACGCGGGCAGGATCGCCGGAAACGCGGGGGATACGGTGCGCGTTAAATATATAGTCGATGTGCGCGATTTTCCCGGCAGCGAGTACGCCCGACTGCTCGTGAAAGATTTCTCGGCGGTCGAGCGCGACCCGGAGGTCACGATCGTCGTGGAGACTATCGGCGGCAGCGGCGCGGCGCTCGACTTCACGCGCCGCTGCCTGCTCGCGGGCAAGAGCGTCGTCACCTCGAATAAAGAGCTGGTCGCGTCGCACGGACATCAGCTCCTCGCGCTCGCGCGCGAGATGAACGTCAATTACCTCTTTGAGGCAAGTGTCGGCGGGGGCATACCGATCCTCCGGCCCATATCGCAATGCCTTGCCGCAAACGAGATAAGCGAGGTGTTCGGGATACTCAACGGCACCACCAATTACGTGCTGACGAGGATGATCAAGGAAGGCGAATCGCCGGACTTCGCGCTGCGCCGGGCTCGAGAGGAGGGGTATGCCGAGGCGGATCCGACCGACGATCTCGACGGACGCGACGCCTGCCGCAAGATATGTATACTGGCCGCGCTGTGCTTCGGCCGCCACGTGTATCCCGGGTACGTCCGCACGGAGGGAATCGGCGGCGTGACGCTCGACGACGCGGACAACGCCGGGCGTATAGGCTTCAGGATAAAGCTGCTCGGACGCGCGTTTATTGCGCCCGGTGGCAAGATAGCCGCATACGTCGCGCCTCACCTCATTTCGGAGGACAAGCTTCTGGCAAATGTGGACGGCGTCATGAACGGCATCGTCGTGCGCGGAAACGCCATTGGAGAGGTGCTGTTCTACGGAGCGGGTGCCGGCAGACTTCCCACCGCGAGCGCCATCGCCGCCGATGTTATAGACGCCGCAAAGCACAGTCGCGCTAGGAAGCGCATAGGATGGGAGGACAGCTCGCCGGATGATATGTACGACTCCGGGTTGATTGAGACGCCGTGGTATGTCAGAACGTCTGCTGAGCGCGCGAAGCTCGACAGCGCCTTTAACGCGGGCGAGACGTCGATCATAAATGTCTCGGGAAGAGGCGAGATCGCGTTCACGACGCCGGCGATGAGCGGCGCGGAGATATCGGACAGGATGAAGAACCTGCCGCAGCTGTCACGATTTCGTATATTACCGCGTACCTGACGGACAAATCCGTTCACGCCGCCGGCGGGAGGTGCGCGACGCCGGCGGCGAATCAGACCGGGAGGCAACCCTTGTGGCGTCTATAGTACAAAAATTTGGGGGCAGTTCCGTAGCGGACGCGGACAGGATAAGGCGCGTCGCGGGGATCATAGCCGACACATATATCGATAATAACGACGTGGTCGCCGTGCTGTCAGCGCAGGGCGACACGACTGACGAGTTCATACGAAAAGCGGCGGAAATAAATGAAAACCCCTCGAAGCGCGAGATGGACGTGCTGCTTTCGACAGGAGAGCAGATGTCGATAGCTCTCGTGGCGATGGCTCTTGAAAAGATGGGACTGCCCGTCGTGTCGCTCACCGGTTGGCAGGTGGGTATCCGTACGACGGCGGACTACGGCGGCGCGCGTATAAAGAGGATCGACGGGGACAGGATAGCGTCCGAGCTCGACAAGCGGCGGATTGTGCTCGTGGCGGGCTTTCAGGGAATAAACAAGTACGACGACATTACGACGCTGGGACGCGGCGGCTCCGACACGACTGCCGTCGCCATCGCCGCCGCCATCGACGCCGATCTCTGTCAGATATTCACGGACGTCGAGGGCGTGTACACATGCGACCCGCGAAAGGTGAAAAACGCGCGCAAGTTGGAGGAGATTACGTATGACGAAATGCTGGAGCTCGCGTCGCTGGGCGCGCAGGTGCTGCACAACCGCTCGGTTGAGATGGCCAAACGGTACGCGGTCAATCTGGAAGTGCTGTCCAGCTTCGTCAGAAAGCCGGGTACAAAAGTCAGAGAGGCGGTGAGCGCGGTGGAGCAGACGAAGATAAGCGGGATCGCAAAGGACGGGGACGTGGCGCGCATAGCGCTGCTCGGCCTGCGCGACGAACCGGGAGTGGCGTTCAAGGTGTTCAGGGCGCTGGCCAAGGCGAAGATAAACGTGGATATAATACTCCAGTCCATAGGGCGCGACAACACAAAGGATATCAGCTTTACCGTCGCGCGCGGGGATATGGAGACCGCGCGGAGCGTACTCGAGGGCGCCCGCGGGGCGATAGGCTTCTCGGATATGAGCGTCACGGATAAAGTGGCCAAGGTCAGTATAGTCGGTGCGGGTATGATGTCGTCGTCCGGTATAGCGTCGTTGATGTTCGAGGCGTTATACGACGCCAAGGTGAATATCAGCATGATTTCCACAAGTGAAATCAAGGTGTCCGTGCTTGTTGACGAGCGCGAGGCGGATCGTGCCATGCAGTATATACACGACAAGTTTTTTGAGGGATGACCGCGTCCTTACGCTTTTCCGCCGCGGAACCGCTTTGGGCCGCCGCTTGAGCGCGGAGTCTGTTTGGGCCGGTTGACACGCGGACGGACGCATAGTAATATACATCTATGATATCCAAAATGTGCTTGGGAGGAAACTGTAATGAAGCTTGTAAAAGCGCCTCTGCCGAACCCGGATACTCCGTTTGAAATGCCGCTGATGGACACTTCCGCGATAAAACGCAAATGGATTGACGTGGCGTATACGCCGGACAATCCGCATCCCGCGAGAAAGCTGGATATATACCTGCCAAACAGCGGCGACGGGCCGTTCCCGGTGATTATCTGCATACACGGCGGGGCGTTTACCGGCGGCTCAAAGGACGATTTTCAGGTGTCCGGTTTCGTGGACGGCGTGGCGGAGGGCTTTGCGGTCGTCTCCGTCGAGCAGCGCCTGTGCCACATGCTGCCGGACGGCGCGTACGCCGCGGACGGTCAATTTCCGCACTCGCTGTTTGATTTTAAGGCGGCGATCCGTTTTCTGCGCGTCAACGCGGAGCGGTACCGTCTCGATCCGAACCGCTTCGCGACGGCGGGCGATTCGGCCGGCGGATATCACGCTATAATGGCGGCGGCCACAGCCGCCGCCCCCGCGATGTATGACGGCGCGCTCGGGTACCCGAGCGCGGACGACTCCGTACAGGCGGTAGTCGATTGGTTCGGATGCGGGGACCTCATCATCGAATCCGAATTCAACGCGAGCGCGCCTCCGATGGCGCTGCCGGATGGATCTGTAATGCCCCGCATCGTATTTGAGGACGTTTTTCTCGGCTTGAAGTGCGTTGAGCATCAAAATCTGGCGCGATTCGCGTCGCCTGAGATATGGATAACGGACAAGCTGCCGCCCGTCCTGCTGCAGCACGGGGCCGCGGACGAGATCGTCACGGTGGAGTGTTCGCGCCGACTGGCGAAAAAGATCGCGGACGTCTGCGGACCGGAGCGCGTGACGTTCGATGAATTTCCGGGTTGGGCGCACGGCGACCCCGGATTTTACAGCGATGAAAATCTTGCCCGCGTCTTCAACTGGCTGAAAGCCGCGCTGAAATAATTTCGTCCGACGCTCCATTTCGTCATATTGTTTTATCATATTGTAACTTATTGTTGTTGCGTTCGGCGAGAAAATGCAATATGCTCTTCGAAGGGTTTGGAGTAACTCCCGTCCGGGACCGGCGGAAACCGGGCCGTGAGACTGCTGTTTCGCGGCGGAGGGACGCTCCGACAAAAGGAGGGGTCATTTTCTGAAAAAGGTGGTGGGGCGCGCCCTGTCCGCGGCGGTCGGTTTTGTTCTCGGCGGCGCCGCGCTGCTGGCGGCGCTTTACGCGACGGGCGGCGTACCGCTGGAGAAGCTGCCCGGTTTTGAGCGCGCGCTCTTTTTGGACGAGGACGCGCGGGCGCAAAATTCCTATCTTGTCGAAAAAGCCTACGATACTCTCAAGGCCATAAAGGACGGCGACTACGCGGCGCTTGCAGGAACGGTACACCCGGAGTACGGCGTGGTGTTCTCCCCGTACGCCACGATTTCCCTGTCCTCAAACAAGTGCTTCACGAAGAGTCAGGTGGCAAACTTCGCAGCCGACGCCAACACGTACGTCTGGGGCGTATACGACGGGAGCGGCGATCCGATTGAGCTGACGCCCGCCGAGTATTTCGCGCGCTTTGTGCATAACAAGGAATTCGCTCGCGCTCCGCTCATCGGCGTCAACTACATCGTGAAATCCGGAAACGCGCTCGAGAACATCACGGAGGTATTTCCGGGCGTGCGGTTTGTTGACTTCTATCTCCCGGGCGACGACAAGAGCGCCGACGGTCACGATTGGAACAGTCTGCGGCTCGGTTTTGAGGAGTACGCCGGCGCTCTGCGGCTGACGGTAATTTTGCACAGCGAATGGACGGTATGAATCAATTCGTTTGTCACGGCCGGGGCCGTAACAAACGATTAACGAGGCTTGGATCTCGCCGTGCGCGGCTCGCAAAGAGCATTTTCCGAGGAATAAATCCCCGAAAAATGCGGAATATTACAATTTTTGCATCGTTGGTGGAATGATCATGCTTTTTGACACGCACGCCCATTACGACGACGACAGGTTTGACGCGGATTTGGACAATATAATGGCGGCCATGCCGGGCGCCGGGGTATCGTATATCCTCAACGCGTCAAGCAGCGTGCGGGCCGCCAAAAAGGGGCTGGCGATCGCGGAGAAATACCCGTTCGTATACGCCTCCGCGGGCGTACACCCGCACGACGCCAAAGACATGGACGGCGGGTCGATCGAGGAACTGGAGGCGCTGCTGCGCCATCCCAAGGTTGTGGCAGTCGGGGAGATCGGGCTCGATTACCACTACGACCTCTCGCCGCGCGACGTACAGAGGGAGCGCTTCATAGAGCAGCTTGAGATGGCCGGACGCGCGGGAAAACCGGTGATAATACATGAGAGGGACGCGCGCGGCGACGTGCTGGAGATTATTAAAAAATACTCCGATCTCACGGGAGTGGTACACTGCTTTTCCGGCGATTGGGAGACGGCTGAAATAATCCTCGGCATGGGCTGGTATCTGTCGTTTACCGGGGTTATAACGTTCAAAAACGCCCGCGACGCGCTTGAGACGGCCGCAAGGGCGCCGCTCGGGCGCATAATGATTGAGACCGACGCGCCGTATCTGTCGCCTGAACCGGTGCGCGGCGGGCGGAACAGCTCGCTCAACCTGGTACACATCGCGCGAAAGCTCGCGGACGCGCGCGGGATGTCCGTAGAGGATCTGGCGGCCGCCACCACAGAAAACGGGATGCGCTTTTTCGGTTTGAACGCGGTGCCATAGCGGCGTCGGCGTTTGAATGGCGCCGGGAGGGGGCTCTCTCCGGCAAAAACTTCCGCCGGCGGACGCGGCTCTTGACGCCGAAGTCATGTCGTCGGGAAGGACGCGAGCGGGTACTGTCCGCTCGCGCGCTCAGTCGCGGTCAAACAGCGTGGTGGAGAGGTAGCGCTCGCCCGTATCCGGCAGTATCGCGACAATCGTCTTGCCCGCGCTCTCCGGACGCTTCGCTATGCGCGCGGCCGCGTACGCGGCCGCGCCGGAGGACGTCCCCACGAGCAGGCCCTCCGCTCGGGCGAGCGCGCGCGCGGTGTCGAACGCCTCGTCGTCGCTGACCGTGACAATCTCATCCACGAGTTCCATGTCCATGACGGCGGGTATAAAACCCGCGCCTATGCCCTGTATTTTGTGCGGGGACGGGGCGCCGCCTGAGAGTACGGGCGACGCCGCCGGCTCCACCGCGACGACGCGGAGTGCGGAATTTCGGGATTTAAGGTACGACCCGGCGCCGCTCACGGTACCCCCGGTGCCAACGCCGCCGACGAGGATATCGACTTTTCCCCCCGTGGCTTCCCATATCTCCGGGCCTGTCGTGGCGCTGTGTATCCTGGGATTCGCGGGGTTGTTGAACTGTTGCAGGATGACGCCCCCGGGCAGCTGCTCCTTGAGTTCCGCAGCCTTGCGTATGGCGGTCTTTATCCCTTCGGAGCCGGGTGTCAAAACGAGCTGCGCGCCTAGCGCTTTGACGAGACCGCGCCGTTCGGCGCTCATGGTGTCCGGCATGACGACGATTATCTTGTACCCTCTGGCCGCCGCGACGAACGCGAGCCCGATGCCCGTGTTGCCGCTTGACGGCTCGATGATGACGCTGCCGGGCCGCAGTTCCCCGCGTTCCTCCGCGTCCTTGACCATAGCGTACGCGATGCGATCCTTGACGCTGCCGAGCGGATTGAAATACTCGAGCTTCAGCAGCAGATCCGCGCTATCGACGCCTGTTGCCTTGAGATACGACCTGGGACGCAGCAGCGGCGTGTCGCCTATGAGGTCTGTAAGATTGTTTACGAGTTTAGCCATTGTAATTTCCCCTCACAACATATTATAGAAGTGTCGCCGCGTTTCGGCGCTGCCGGGCTGACTGTCCGGTTTTATTGTATATAAAACTTATATGACTTATGTGTTTAATATCATACAGCGCCGCGCTGCGTTTGTCAAGAAAAATTTTTATTGAAATTCTTAAAAAAACTGTTGACAGGCGAAATGGGGCGTGTTATTATATGTAAAACTTATATGATACATAGGGAATTGTGCTATTACCGCCGCGTTTTGGGGCGTCCGAATATCGGGAGGGAACGGCAATGTCAAAGATTGAACTCGATAAACTCAGGCAGGTTTACGGCATACGCAACCCGCAGACGCGCAAAGTCGAAGATTTTGTGGCGCTCGAGGAATTTTCGCTGACAATCGACGACGGCGAGTTTGTTTCCGTCGTGGGGCCGTCGGGGTGTGGGAAGTCCACGTTTCTCGACATCGTATCGGGGCTGAGCAAGCCGAAATCCGGCTCCATCCGGATAGACGGCCAGCTGGTGAGAGGACCCGCGCTCGACAGGGGCTTCATCATGCAAGGCTACGCGCTTTTCCCGTGGCGCACGGTGATAAAAAACGTGGCGTATGGCCTGGAAGTCAAGCGCGTGCCAAAGAGGGAGCGCATCGGAATATGCAGGGAATACATCGATCTTGTCGGACTCAACGGCTTTGAGGACAGATACCCGAACGAACTCTCCGGCGGAATGCGCCAGCGCGTGGCTATAGCCCGTTCGCTGGCTTACGACCCCAAGGTGCTGCTGATGGACGAACCCTTCGCCGCGGTGGACGCGCAAACGCGCGAAATGCTCCAGGACGAACTGCTGCGCATTTGGGAAAAAACGAGAAAGACCATCATCTTCATCACGCACAGCGTGGAGGAAGCGGTGCTGCTGGCGGATCGCGTAGTGGTGATGACGCCGCGCCCGGGCAGGATAAAGAAAGTGGTGGAGATCGATCTGCCGCGCCCGCGCACCGCGGCCGATATGCGGGCGTCCTCCGATTACAGTTGGATAGCGCATAACGTCTGGGAACTGCTGCAAAACGACTTCGACGGCGGGGACGCGAGAGCGCCGGCCGGTGCTGACGCGGCGGCGCTGGCAAGCCAGATAGCGCCGGAAGCTGAAATATAGGCGAATCATTTCGTTTGTGATGGCTTCGCCATCACAAACGAGTCACGGGAGCTTGGATCTCGCCGTGTGCGGCTCGCAAAGAGCATTTTCCGGGGAATAAATCCCCGAAAAATGCGAAATGTGATAATTTTTGCATCGTTATAAGGAAGGAGGCGGACTTTTGAAACGATTCGGTCACGCGATAAATGGAGGCGGGCTTATGAGACGATGTCGATGCCGGAGCGCGTCGGAGCGATGTCAAGGAATCTCAGCGGACGGCTTTGCCAACCAAAATATCACGTACTTAAAAGGGGAAATATGTCATGAGAAACACGTTCAACACCAATGCGAAATCTGTCATAAGTCTGCTTCTGACAGTGTCTTTGCTCGCGATTGCCGGGTGCTCCGGCGGCGGTTCGGTCACTCCGTCCGGCTCTCCGGCGCAAGACGCCGCGCCGGAGAGCGCGCCGCCGTCCGGTTCTGACGGCGGCGCGGGCGGCGGTGAGCCGGAGTTGTTTACGCTCCGCGTCATTGACCCGCCTTATGACTATCTTGAGTTTGTGACGGCTTGGGAACTCGGATTTTTTGAAGACGCGGGGATCGACATAGAGTTTGTCGGCACGCTCGCTACGGGACTGACGAACTATCAGGCCATGGAGCAGGGAATCATCGACGCGTCGTACAACGGCCATCCGTCTGATGTGGCGCAGGCACGCGCGGCCGGACTGAAAGTTAGCATGGTGGCGCCCGGAATGATAGACACTCCCGACAGTCCGCACGTAACATACCTTGTAAAAAATGACAGTCCGCTTCAATCACTGGCGGATTTGCACGGCGGCGTTACGGTCGGAATCGGCGGAGTCGGTTCCTGCACCAGCGGCTACGTTGAATATCAGGTACTCAAAAACGGCTACCCGAAGGACGATGTCGAGTTCATAACCTTCTCCGGCGGCGCGGGTACTATGGAGCAGGCTGTTATTCACGGCGACATTGACGTCACGACCTCGCACACGCCCTACGCCGAAATCACACTCAAAACCGGAGAGGTCCGCGCCATCGGCAATACATACGACATTTTCAACAACCCGGCCGGGGGCTTGGGTTCCAGGGTTCTCGCCGACCGGATTATTGAAGAGCATCCCGAGGTGGCGCAGGGCTTCGTAGATGCCATGTACCGCGCGCGCCTGTGGACTAACGACAATTTCGAAGAAGCCGGAAACATAGTCGCGGCGGTGCTCGGGCTTGAAGAAGGCGACGTACTCGCGATTTGGCAGGATACGAACAAAAATGTGGATCCGGCTTACCTCGACATATGGTTCGATCTTGCGGTGCAGACCGGAATTCTCGAAGAAGGCGCAATCACACAAGATGAAATCTACACAAACGCGTTTGTTCCCGCCGACCCGCCCGCGTCTGACAAAACGCTCGAATGGGACGGCGTACCCAACCGCGTGTTTCACGTGGACTGATCCCCAAATATATTAAGGGGCGGATTTTGCGATGAAAGTTATCTTAAAGGCGGTGTTTAAGAAGATTTTCGGGACTTTTTACGGATGCCTTGCGATTATCTGCTTTTTCGCGCTTTGGGAGATCGCGTCGCGGCTCGGTCTGTTGATAAATCCGCTGTTTCTGCCGCCGTTTACGAAAATCGTGGGTACGCTGTGGAGCATGATCGCCGGCGGCGGCATCTGGAAACATCTGCTGATCAGCCTTCAACGCGCGCTGCTGGGTTTTGCCGCGGGATTCCTGTTCGCGGTACCGCTCGGGCTGGCGATCGGTTGGTTTCGGCGGCTGGAAGGTTTTCTCAATCCGCTGCTGCAAATTTTCCGAAACACGCCTACGCTCGCGCTGCTGCCTGTTTTTATCATGTTCTTCGGCATCACGGAGATGTCGAAAGTGGTGGTCATCTTCTGGGGTTCTTTCTGGGGATTGCTGCTCAACTCGATATCGGGAGTGCAGAACGTAGACCCGCAGCTCATTCGCGCGTCGCGCTCAATGGGAACCGGCTCGCCGAGACTTTTTTTGACGGTAATCCTCCCGGCCTCGCTTCCGTCCATTTTCACAGGGCTGCGGATATCGGCGACGGCTGCGGTGCTAATCGTTATCGCGGCTGAGATGATAGGCGCTAACAGAGGACTCGGGTATCAGCTGTATTTCTATCAGGCGAACTACAAATTCACGGAGATGTACGCCTATATCTTTGTCATGTCGTTTATCGGCGTCTCGATCAATAACATATTGGCGAGAGTGGAGAAAAACTCCTTCCGGTGGCGTGACGACGCGAGGGCGCAAGCGAAGTAAATCCATTTTTCCGCGAAACACACTTGTAACAAGGGGGAACTGTTTATGAAAAATCGGTTGATCGGAGGCGGCGTAACTGTCCTCACGGGGGCGCTGCTGGCCGCGGGGCCGCGCACGGTGTTCAAAATCTGCGATCAGAGCCACCACGCCGGCCACAGCACATGCTTCTGGACGGCGCAGACCACGCTCGGCATAGGCATAGTGCTCGCGCTTATCGGCGTTGCGTACGTATTTTTCACCGACGCGAGGATACGCGCGGGACTCAGTCTCGCGGCGGCGGGCGACGTGCTGTTCGTCCTGTTGACGGCGAACGTGTTTATCGGCGTGGATTCGGACCCCATGATGTCCTGCCGCCTGAAAACGCTGCCGGCGCTGAACGTGATAAGCGCGGCGGCGCTCGTCCTCTCCGCCGTGAACGTGATATGGCTGCTGCGCGGGCCGGCGCGCGGGGGAGGGGAGAAAGTTGAAAGAACACGGACTGACGCCGCTTCGCCTCTCGCTTAACAGCTTGCGCGGCCGCCCCGTCAGGGCGGCGTGCATGTCCGGCATAGTCGCGCTGCTGGCATTTGTACTCATAGGAGGACTGCTGCTGTCGGCGAGTCTGCGCGGCGGCGTCGAGAGCGCGCGACGCAGACTGGGCGCGGACATGATGCTCGTTCCGACGGGATACGAACAGAGCGTCAGCGGCGCGCTTTTGCGCGGGGAACCGAGCGCGTTTTATCTGACGGGCGGCGCGGCCGAAGAACTCATGAAGCTCGACGGTATCGCCGAGGCGTCGCCCCAGCTCTTCATCGCCTCGTTTGACTCGCCGCACTGCTCGCAGAAGGTGCAGATGATAGGGTACGACGCGCGGAGCGACTTCGTCATCGCCCCGTGGCTTGAGAGCGAGACGGACGGAGGTCCGGGCGCGGGGGAGATTGTCGTGGGCAGTCTCATAAACGGGGAAGTCGGCGGGGAGCTCCAATTTTTCAGCAAGTATTACAAGGTCGCGGGCAAGCTCGAGCCGACGGGTATGGGCTTTGACACGTCGGTGTTTTTGAACATGGACGACGCCCGCGCCGCGCTGAAGGAATACACGATTCTGGGCGGAGAGGGCGCGCCGGAGGACGGCGACGCCATCTCGTCTATCGTTGTGAATGTGGAGGACGGCGTGGATGTTGAGGAACTGGCGAAAAAAATCCGGCTGGAGCAGCGCCAAAATCACGTGGCGGTCGTGTTGCCGCAGACGCTCGTGACGGACGCGTCTCGCGGGCTGGGAACGTTGCTGGCAGTCGTCACGGTGTTGGCCTCGCTGCTGTGGATCCTCGCCGCCGGCGTGCTCGCGCTGCTGTTTTCGCTGTCAATAAACGAGCGGAAGCGCGAGTTCGGAGTGTACCGCGCCCTCGGCGCGACGCGCGGGAGGCTTGCGGCTATCATACTGGCCGAGTCGTCCGTGGTGGGACTCGTCGGCGCAGTGGCCGGGGCGGGGCTGTTAGTTCTCGTGTTTTTCTCGTTTGAGAGGCTGCTGAGCGTGTCGATAGACATGCCGTATCTCCGCCCCGCGTTCGCGTCCCTGGCGCCGACGATGCTCGCTGTGTTTACCATGACGCTGCTCGCGCCGCCGCTCGCGTCGCTGTTTTCAGCGCTGCGGATCGGCCGTCTGGCGGCGCACTCGATAATCCGCGAGGGGGTGTAGCCGTTGCTGCTTGAGGCGGAGCGCGTCAGCAAGACGTACACGCGCGGCGGCGCGGAGTTTTACGCGGTTTCGGACGTTTCGCTCTCCGCAGACGCGGGCGAACTCGTGTGCATCACGGGCGAATCGGGCGGCGGGAAGAGCACGCTCCTCGGCATCACGGCGGGATTGCTGCCGCCGACGCGCGGGCGTGTTGCGCTTGACGGCGTTGAACTCACCGGACTGCGCGACCGCGAGCTGTCGCGCCTGCGCGGGACGGAGATCGGCTGCATACCGCAGGGACACAGTATTCTGGCGAATTTGAGCGTTATCGACAACGTCCGCCTGCCGCTGTACCTCGGCCCCGGCGTCCGCGCCGGCGCGAGGGAGAGGGCGGCGGAGCTTCTCGACAGGGTGGGCGCCGGACATCTCGCGGAGCAGTATCCGTCGCACCTGTCGGGCGGCGAGCTGCGCCGCGTCTCCATAGCGCGCGCGCTGCTGCGCGGCCCAAAGCTGCTTGTCGCCGACGAACCCATGAACGACCTGGATCCGGATAACGCGGAGGTCGTTTTCAGCCTGTTCGAGGAGATAGCCCGCGAGGGTACGGCGATACTGCTCGTCACGCACGACCACAGGTTTGCGAGCCGGTGCGACTGGCATTTTGTGATGAGCGGAGGACGGTTGACGGCGGCCGATAGAGATGGCGCCGGATCCGGTTCCTCGCCCGGCCGCTGAACAGGATGACAAACCTTTGCGAATCAATTCGTTTGTCACGGCCCCGGCCGTAACAAACGAA
>JAITKI010000064.1 GCA_031278515.1 Oscillospiraceae bacterium
AAAATGCGAAATATTACAATTTTTGCTCTGTCGCACGAGACGCACTCCTCCGCAAAAATTATTTTCGCCTGCGGCGAAAAGGACGAAGGGGCGAAAACCGCCGCAAACGAAATTATTCTATTTGATTTGAGGGTTGATTGATGAACACTGCCGGTTTCAGGTTGCTCAGAGAAGACGGCCGCGCCCGGTTGGGCGTCTTGACGACGCGTCACGGCGCGGTCCACACGCCGGCGTTTATGAACGTCGCGACCCAGGCGGCGATAAAGGGCGGACTCGACGCCGGCGATCTGCGGGCCGCCGGATGTCAGATAGCGCTGTCTAACACATATCACCTCCACATCCGCCCCGGCGGCGGCGTCGTCCGCGCGCTTGGGGGACTGCACAGGTTTATGGCGTGGGACGGGCCGATACTCACCGACAGCGGCGGATTCCAGATATTTTCGCTTGCGGGGCTGCGCAAGATAACGGAGGAAGGCGCGCTGTTCAGTTCGCACACGGACGGGCGGAGGATATTCATTTCGCCGGAGGAGAGCATCGCCATACAGGCGGATCTCGGCTCCGATATAGCGATGGCGTTCGATGAGTGCATTCCGATACCGTCTCCGTACTCGTATGCGGAACAGTCCGCGCGCCGCACCTATCGCTGGCTTGTCAGGTGCCGCGACGAACTGCGCGCGCAGCTTGAGCGCGGGGATGTCCTGAATCCGGGACAGCTGCTGTTCGGCATCAACCAGGGCGCGGTATTTCCGGATCTCCGCGTCGAACACATGAGACGCATAGCGCAGCTTGAACTGCCGGGCTACGCCATAGGCGGACTGGCGGTCGGGGAGACCGTCGGCGAAATGTACGACACTATCGAACTCGTGGAGGAACACATGCCGAAAGATCGGCCCAGATATCTGATGGGCGTCGGTACGCCCGCGAATATTTTGGAGTCGGTCGCCCGCGGGATCGACATGTTCGATTGCGTGATACCCGCGCGCAACGGGCGCCACGGGCGCCTGTACACGTGGGACGGCGTCGTCAATATCAACAATGAAAAATATAAGCGGGACGGCCGTCCCATAGAGGAAGGGTGCGGCTGCCCCGCCTGCGCGAACTATTCGCGCGCGTATATACGGCATTTGTTCCGCGCCGGCGAGACGCTCGCCATGCGCCTGGCCGTCGCGCACAATCTGCGCTTTTACAACACGCTCATGGAACGCATACGCGACGCCGTCTCACGCGGCGCTTTCACCGCGTTTCGCTCGGAGTACGCCGACCGCCTGACGAGACGCCGGGAATAGCGCCCGGCGCCCGATCGTGGCGCCGCCTCAGCTCTTGGAGGAAAAGAATGGGGAGAGCGCCGCGGCAAAGCCGCTCATGGGCATAGTCTGCAACACCACACGCCCGGGACCCGTGATTCGCGTGTTGAAAAGGCCTTCGCCGCCCAGCAGCTTGTTTTTTATACCGGGTACTTGCTGGATGTCGATCGAACAGGTGGCGTCGGCCAGGGCAAGGTTGCCGGTGTCGACGATCATGCTCTGGCCGGGCTGCAGCGTGTATTCGACGGCGAAGCCGTCAATTTCCAAAAAGGCGAGACCGTTACCAGAGAGTCGCTGCATGACGAACCCTTCGCCGCCGAAGAAGCCCACGCCTAGCTTCTTCTGCAAATAGACGGACAGCTCAACACCGGGTTGGGAGGCGAGAAACGCGGATTTTTGGCAGAGAATCGGGTGGTCCGGGGAGATCTGCACCGGGCGGATCGCGCCGGGGAAGCTGGAGGCGAAGGCTATCGTCCCGACGCCGCCCTGCGCCGTGTAGATGTTCTGGAAGATCGACTCGCCTGAGAACATGCGGCCGAACGCCTTGCCGATGGAACCGCCCGCGTTGGTGTCCATCTGCATGTTGGGGGTCATCCAAGCCATTGAACCGCGTTCGGTGAGCATGGATTCGCCGGGTTGCAGCGTACAGACGACCACCGGCATCGGTTCTCCCAAGATGTTGTATTCCATATCTTTTCCTCCTTCTCAGGGCGCGTTAAACAAAATGCGCCGCCGGCGGATGGGGCGGCGGACTATATCTGCAGTTCCGTGCGGCTGATGAGGTCGTTCTGGCCGGTGATATGAAGTTCGACGAAGTACGCCGAGAAGCCGGCGACGCGCACGACGAGGTTCTTGTAGTTTTCCGGGTTTTGCTGCGCGTCTTTCAATGTCGCGGCTGAGATGACGTTGAGCTGCATCTCCATACCGCCCATGTCAAAGTACGTCTGTATGAGCTGCGAGAGTTTCTGTACGCCCTCGTTCCCGCTCAGGCACGACGGGCTGAACTTCATATTGAGCAGCGTGCCGTTTGAGTAGTTGACCTGCTCGATTTTTGACACGGAATTCAGTACTGCGGTCGGCCCGTTCAGATCCATCTGCTGAAGCGGAGATATGCCGTCCGCGAGCGGCTGGCCCGCGCTGCGCCCGTCGGGCGTCGCGCCTGTCATATAGCCGAACATGACGTTTGTGGTGACGGGGTACAGTCCGGCGGCGTACGCGCCCCTGGGACCCGTGCACGACGTCACGGCGTCGGCGAAAACCTGACCCGCCCAATTGGCCCACTCGTCCACTTCCCGTAAACCGTTGCCGTAGTGCGGGCACTGGCTCTTTATGAATTGCTGGAGTCCCTCGTGACCCTTCCAGTTATTTATCAGCGCCTCGTACATTTCGCGCGTCGTGCATCGCTTCGTGTCGTAGCACAGGTGCTTTATCATGAACAAGCTGTCCGCCACATTGCCGATTCCGACGCCCGCCATGCCGCACGAATTGTACTTCGCGCCGCCGTACATGACGTCCATGCCCTTTTCCATACAGCCCTCCATAGTGGCCGAGACTATGGGCAGCGGCAGCACCTCGCGCGCCACGTACTCAAACCCGTTTATGCACATGGCGTGCCATTTTACAAAGAACTCAATCTGTTTTTTGTAGGCGTCGAGCACCTCATCGAAAGTCTCCATCTCGTACAGGTAGCCGGTGGGCAGACCGACGCGGTCCCTGCGCTTCACGGGCGTCCTGTTCGTACCCTGCTTGCCGTCCGGGCGCGGCGCGCCGAACATCAGCGGGATGGGCAGATGGCCGTCGTTTATGCCCAGCCACACACCGTTTACAAGATTGAGGTACGACACGCTGCCGGTGCCGCCGCAGGCCGGCCACTCGTCGCCCGTGCCGCCCGGCTCGACGCAGCCTATGGGCGAGTAATTGCGCGCGCTCTCAAGCGACAGCCCGCGCTTCATGAGCGCGGGGATGATGATGTCGTCATTCTCGAACGTCGGGACGCCTCCGCAGATCTTTGATGTCTCAATGGCGGCCTCCCACAGCTCGGGAGGCGTCTTTTTGCTTATGCGCAGGGAGTGCGGCGGGTCGTGCAGGACGAGCCGCCCCATAGCCTGAAGCATCATGTAGGTGACTTTGTTCGTAGCGTCGTCGCCGTTCTTGTTCACGCCGCCGAGACTCATCATCTGTCCGGAGGTGTAGCCGGGGTTTGCCTGCGTGGCGCCATAGCTCCACGGCTTGTTCATCTCGGTGACTTTCAGATAAAACAGGTCGAACATCTCCTGGGCGTACTCCTGCGTTATCGTTCCGTCGTCGAGGTCGCGGTCGAGGAAGTCGCCGAGGTACTGGTCCACGCGCCCGAAGCTGATGCCGTGCATGTTGGCGTCGAGGCACAGGACGGTCTGGTACATATACAGGCACTGGAGCGCCTCATGGAAATTGCGCGCGGGATGCTCGACAGTCCAGGCGAGGCACTCGGCCATTTTTTCGAGCTCTCTCCTGCGCGCGGAATTCGGCTCCGACGCGGCCATTTCTCTGGCTCTCGCGGAGTAGCGTTTCGTGAGTGTGATAATGGCCCGGCTCACGATGGACACGGCCCGGTAGAAATTGTACTGCTCTATGGTCTTGCCGGGCAGTCCGGCGGCGACGAGCTCGTTCATCTTGCTGTCGGCTTCGGCCTTAATGGCCCCGAACCCCACGCGTATGGCCTTGTCGTATCCCGTTACGAAGTGTCCGACAGGCGTGTCCGCGATCGTCATCTTGCCCAGCATGGTTATGCCGTTGCCGTCGTACTTGTGGTACTGGTCGATTATGTACGCTTTGTACTTGGCGTTTCCGCACTCTCCCTCCCAGTAGTCGATGGTGTCCATTACGTATTTGGCGTCCTGCTCGGAGATGATGTACGGGTCTATGTCGCGCGTGCGGATGGAACCGTCGCCGATTTCCTGCTTGAGGAAATCGACGGAGTTCTCCGGATACAGTGCCGCCGCGCGGAATTTGGCGGACTGCGCCCCTACGATAATCTCCTCGTCGCCTATGCGGACGGGGATGTTCTCGCATATTGTCTGCAGCGCCTTTGCCCTGCGCAGTATGCCGCCGAGTTCCGGATGGTTCGTGTAGAACTCCGTGATGATCTTGTACCGGGCGATACATATCTCCGGTTGCGTGTCCCTGTACATCTCGCGCACCTTGGCCACGCGCGGCGATACGGGACTGAGTACCCATGCCATAAGTAAGCCTCCCTTTGTAATATTATGCGTATATTCTAAACATATCGGGGCTTTTTGTCAACACTATACAAACCCGAACGGATATGCTATACTGGAACAAGAGAGCGGCGGGGACGGGTTGGCGTTCAAATTCTTGCGGTACTTGAGGATTGCGCTCCTTTCACGCTATGATGATCCTCGGAGGATCGCGGAGGATCGCGCGCGGCGGCGCGCGCCGTCCGCTGCGGCGTTCTGTACAAAGTTAATGTTTGGGGGTTTTACATATGAGCAGAAAAATAGTCATTACAAGCGCTGTGCGCACGCCGGTAGGGGCGTTTTTGGGCGGGTTGAAGACGGTACCCGTGCAAAATCTGTGCGCGCAGGTTCTGCGCGAGGCTGCCACGCGCAGCAATCTCGGGGATAAGGACATCGACGACGTCGTCGTCGGACACGTCATCTCGTCGGCCGACACCGGAAATCTCGCGCGCCACGCGGCGCTTTTGGCGGGCTTTGACCTCGACACTCCGGGTTACACCGTCAACCGCATATGCGGTTCCGGCATACAGGCCGTCGTCTCTGCGGCTCAGGAGCTGCGCGACAACGAGGAACTGGAAGTCGTGCTCGCGGCCGGCGCGGAGAGTCTGTCGCGAGTGCCGTACTATCTGCCGCTGTCGGCGAGGTACGACGGGCTTAAAAATGGCACAAAACAGCTGCTGTGCTCAAACGACGAGTACACAAAGAACGCGCAGCCGCCCAAGGATTACGCGGACATCGACTCAATGGGCATAACGGCGGAGAATATTGTGGAAAAATACTCCATCCCGCGCGAGGATCAGGACAGGTTCGCCTATGACAGCCAGATGAAGTGCAAGCGCGCCATGGAGAGCGGGCGCTTCGCCGAGGAGATCATCCCCGTCGAGGTGAAATCGCGCAAAGAGACGGTCATAGTAGACAAGGACGAACACCCGCGCCCGAACACGACGCTCGAGGCGCTCGCGAAGCTCAAGCCCGCGTTCAAGCAGGGTGGTTCCGTCACGGCCGGCAACAGCTCCGGCATGAACGACGCGGCGGCCTGCGTT
This sequence comes from Oscillospiraceae bacterium, assembly GCA_031278515.1. Taxonomy (GTDB): domain Bacteria; phylum Bacillota; class Clostridia; order Oscillospirales; family Oscillospiraceae; genus JAISBX01. The sequence goes on from JAITKI010000064.1 coordinate 5,584, forward strand.
GTCGTGATGACGGAGGACAAGTGCAAACAACTTGGCCTTACTCCGATGGCGTATGTGGAGCAGTACTCGATAACGGCGCTCGACCCGCGCATCATGGGCATGGGACCTGTAAACGCCATAGGCAAGCTGCTCAAAAAGACGGGGCTAACGCTCGACGACATCGGACACCTCGAGATAAACGAGGCGTTCGCCGGTCAGGTACTCGGTTGCTGCAAGGAACTGGGCAACTACATCGGAGCGCCGCTGTATTCGCGTCTGAACCCGAACGGCGGCGCGTGCGCACTGGGACATCCGCTCGGCATGACGGGCGTGCGTCTCGTCACGACGATCTGCCACGAGTTCAGGCATAACGACGCCAAATACGGCATAGCCAGCGCGTGTATCGGCGCCGGACAGGGCATAGCGCTCCTGCTGAGGCGGCCGGAGTAGGGGAGCGGGTGTCAACCCGCGGGGGCGGCGCTCCGCCGTCTCTTCCGCAGGTTGCGGATCAGCGTTCGCGTATGTTTGCGTTTGCTATTCTGGAGGAGTATTCTAATGATTAGAACAACAATAACTGACGAGGAGCGCAAACTGTTATCAGAGGCAGGGATAAGCGAGATCAGGTATCTTAACGAGCCAGAATCGAATGAACTGCCAGGCGGCTTTTGTTCTTAGCGATTTGTCCGCTTCGCAGTACTGACATATAGCTAATCATGGAAACTGACGTGAAAAGGGCGCATTGCATAACTAGAAAAAGCTTAAACGGCAGCATATTTGCAGCTTGTTTTGCGGTTGCAGCCACTTTCGACAGTTTTCACGCTGTCCGGGTGCAGCCGTGGCGGTACGACAAAGCAAGAATGTGACGGACGCGTGTCGCTCAGTATAAAGGACGGCACGTTGACCCGTACCGGAGCGACGGTGGTTTTTACAAATCACACATCAGATACTCGGGAATAAACGTTCCTGTAAGGTGGTCGGGCGGACCGTTTAACAGCGAGAATATTTTCGTTTGCGGTGGTTTTCGCCCCTTCGTCCTTTTCGTCGCAGGCGAGAATAATTTTTGCGGAGGAGTGCGTCTCGTGCGACGATGCAAAAATTGTTATATTTCGCATTTTCCGGGGATTTATTCCCCGGAAAATGCTCTTTGCGAGCCGCGCACGGCGAGAGCCAAGCTCGCGTGACTCGTTTGTGATGGCGAAGCCATCACAAACGAAATTATTCAGCGAGTCGAGCCTTTGGGATGTCCCAGATGGGGGACTATAATGGAATGGAGTGGAGTGGTGTAACGTATGTCATACAAAATAGGAGTGCTCGGCACCGGCGTCATGGGCGGGGGCATCGCGCGCGCGCTGGCGCAAAATGGGGTCGACGTGCTTTTTTGCAACGTGCGTCCCGGCAGTGTGGAGCGCGGGTACGCGAAAGTTGAGGCCGCGCTTAAAAAGTCGGCCGAGCGCGGGTTCATAACGCAGGAGCAGTTTGAGCGGACGCTCGGACGCATTGCGCCGGTCAGGGAGTATGAGGCGCTCGCCGGCGCGGACATGGTTATAGAGGCGATATATGAGGAGCGCGACGTCAAGGAAGAATCGTTTCGGGAACTTGGCAAGGTCTGCTCCGAAAAAACCGTACTGGCCACGAACACATCAAGCCTGTACGTGCGCGACATCGCCGCGGTCACGCGATTTCCGGAGCGAGTCATAGGTACGCATTACTTTTTCCCGTCGGACCGCAACAAGCTCGTGGAGATCATCCCGCACGCGGGTACGAGCGCCGAAACGCTCGCGTTCGCGCGTGAAATCGCGACACTCCACGGCAAGACGGCGATAACCGTGAGCGATTCGCCGGGATTTGTCGTCAACAGGATATTCATACCGTACTACGTACACTCCATACGTATGCTTGAGCGCGGTCTGGGCAATATTCCCACAATCGACGCCGCGGAGAAAAAGGCGTTCGGCATACCCATGGGCGCGTTTGAGGTGATGAACGTTACGGGAGTACCCATAGCCGCGCACTCCGCAGACACGCTGGGCGTTGAATTTTCTGAGTTCTACTCCACACCCTCGCTGCTGCGCAAGACCATAGACGAGGGCCGCGAGTGGGACCTCGCGGGCGATGTAGACGAGTCGAAATTCCCCGCGATAACCGACTACATCTACGGCGTCACGCTCGGCGTGGCGGCGCAGCTCGTCGGGAGCGGCGTGGCGAACGCGTCCGATACGGATCTCGGCGTCGAGCTCGGTCTGCGCTGGCGCGTCGGGCCTTTTAAGCTGATGAACGAGCTCGGCGTCAAAAGGGCTCTGGAACTTGTCGAGGCGGTCAGCTCCGCCAACGCGGGTTTTGACGCGCCGGAGTTGCTAAGAACTCAGGCTGCGCGCGGCGAGCCGTTTGATGTGTAGTCGCTTTCGAGACGAATTTGTCCGCAGCGAACTGCCGCCGCGCGTTTGCCTGGCGGCGCGCGCCGCGCCTGTGAGGACGGCGCCCCCGCGGACGCGGCGGCATTGATATGCGCAAGCTCGCGCGCGCGGCGCTGGCCTTCTCCGCCGCGACGTTCGCCGCGCACTATGCGGCGCCGGAGCGGTGGGCGTTGCCGTGCGCCGTTTTTTTCGCGGCGGCGGCGCTGCTCGGTTTCGCGTTCCGAAGCGAACACCGCAGACTCACCGTATACCTAGTGTGCGCCGGGCTCGCGTCAGGCTTCTTGTGGCGCGTGTGCTACACCGCGATATTTGTCTCTCCGGCGGACGCGCTCGCCGGGAACGACGCGCGCGTCTCGGCCGTAGTGACGGACTATCCGTCGTCTGTGAACCGGGGGTACCGCGCGCCGGTGAAGATCAGACTCAGCGGCAGACCGGACATCAAGGCGTATCTATACGCGTACGGAGACGAGACGGAGCTCTCGCCCGGCGATATAATAGAATTTGAGGCCGGATTTTCAAACACCGGCGAGATTCGCGGGGAGAAGACCGACATATTCACATCGAGGGGGTATTTCCTCTCCGCCGTGCTGTCCGGTGAACTGAAGGCGCTGGGCGCGTCGCGCTCGCTCGCGTATATGCCGCAGCGGTTGTCAAAGGCCGTGCGCGACATGGTCGGCGCTGTGTTCCCGCCGGATGTCTCTCCGTTTATACGCGCGCTCATCACGGGCGATACGGCGCAGCTGCGCGAGGACGCCTCGCTTGTCGCCGCGCTGAACGCGGCGGGTGTTTCGCATGTCGTCGCTGTGTCAGGTATGCATATAGCGTTCCTCGCGGGCATTGTGGGCGCGATGTCTGAAAACAAGCGCCTGCAGGCTCTCATAGGCATACCCGTCCTGTTTTTGTTCATGGCGATGATAGGGTTCACGCCATCCGTCACGCGGGCCGGCATCATGCAGTGCTTCCTGCTTGTCGCGCCGCTCATCAGACGCGACAGCGACAGCGTCACGACGTTATCATTTGCCTTACTCGTGTTATTGATTATTAACCCATATTCCTGCGCGAGCGTCTCCCTGCAGCTGTCCTTCGGCGCGTGCGCGGGCATTGTCCTTGTCACGGGGCGCATCTCCGAGTCTTGCGAGAGCGCGCTGCGCGATAAGCGGGTGTTCGAGCTTGCCGCGCCGCGCGCCGCGATAAGATTTGTAATATCAAGCCTGGCCGCGACGGCCGGGGCTTTGGTGTTCACGACGCCGCTTATGGCCGTCTATTTCGGGTACATATCGCTCGTGGCGCCGCTGACGAATCTGCTCACGCTCTGGGCGGTTTCGATTTGCTTTTGCGGCGGCATAGCGGCGTGTCTGGCCGGATTCGTGTTCCTGCCTGTCGGTGGCGTCATTGCAGCCGCCGTATCGCTGCCGGCGCGATACGTGCGGGACGTAGCGCTTTTTCTGGCGCGGTTCCCGTTCGCGACGGTGTACGTATCAAATGTTTACGTCTCTTTCTGGCTCATATACATGTATATGGCGGCCGCCGCGTTCCTCATGGCGCGCGGACGTCTGCGGCAGACGGTGATACCGGCGTGTCTGTCCGCGCTGACGCTGTGCGGCATACTCTTTGTGACGTACTCCTATCGCGGCGTTTCGGATTTCACGGTTACGGCGCTTGACGTCGGGCAGGGGCAGAGCCTTGTGTTCACGTCCGGCGAGTACACTGTGGTGGTTGACTGCGGAAGCTCAAGCGGAGAGTCGGCGGGGAGCTTGGCGCACGACTATCTCGCCTCGCAGGGCCGCGCCGAAATCGATATGCTCATCCTGACTCACTTCCACGCCGACCATTGCAACGGCGTCGAGGAACTGCTGACGCGTATCGGCGTGGGCGCGCTCGTCGTTCCTGACCCGGACGGCGGAGAGGAGAATTACCTGGCGGAGGACATAATAGAACTCGCCAGAAAGCGCGGCGCTGTGATATTATATATAACGCAGCAGCAGTCGTACACTTTCGGCAGTTCCGGGGTGACGCTCTATCCGCCGCTCGGCGGCGACGATGAGAACGAGCGCGGCCTTGCGATACTCTTTACGGATGGGGACTATGATGTGCTGGTCACCGGCGATATGGACTCCGAAAACGAGCGCCGGCTCGTTCGCAGCTACGATATACCCGACATCGAGACGCTCATCGTGGGACATCACGGCTCGCGATACTCGACATGCGATGAATTTCTAAGCGCCGTCACGCCTGAGACGGCTGTTATCAGCGTCGGGCGCAACTCGTACGGCCACCCGACGCCCGACACGCTCGGCAGACTTGCGGGGCGCGGCATATCCGTGTACAGGACGGATATTGCGGGAAATGTCACCGTCAGCGGCGGGTGACGGACGGTGTGATTGCCGGGCGATCGCGCGAAAGCGGCGCCGGCGAAGCGGAAACATTTCTTACAAGCGTTCAAATCGGCGCGCGCCGCCGCGCAGTACGTAGCGGCGCAGTACCGCGCAGCCGCAAACGAACAGCACGGAGCACGCGAGAACGTAAAGCTCCGCGCCGAGGAACGGCGAGAATACGAACGCGTACAAAATTACCAGCGTGGTCGCGATGGCCATCGTCCCCATCACGGTGATTACGACGCTCATCCCCTGCTTCGCGGGCTGAATCTCGTTAATCCAGTCTAGCTTCGGGAACAGTAAGTTCAGCGCTAAGCCCGCGAAAGCGACAAGCACGGTGTACGACAGCGGAGCGGCGAGCGAGAGCAGCAGCCACACGGGGTCGAGCGCCAGCGCCGCGGAGCACACTACGGCGGCGACGGCTGCCGGTATCCCGCACACGACGCAATGCATGAGCACTTTCGCCATGAGCACGTCGCGCGTGTCTGCGGGGAGCGATCGCGCTATCCACAGCGTCTTGCCCTCCAGCGAAACCGCAGCCGCGGACGCGCAGTTCATTGACGCGAGCGCCGTCAGGGCCACGCAAACAGCCGGCCCCGGCGTCACGCCCGGAATCACGGCCGCAAGCGACGACACGGCGCCGGTCACAATGTCGCGTTTCACGACTGTCAGGACGGCGAGCGCCAGCATCAGGGCGGACGCGAACGCCATATTCAGCGCGAGTATGGGATTTTTCCAGAAGTGCGCGAGTTCTTTCTTGAGAAATGTCGCTCTCACGCCGGACGCGTGAAGTCTTCCCTCTCTGTACGCCTTTTTGGCGGCGCCTTGATTTGCGGACGCTATCCTTGAAAAATTGAGCGACAGCAGCAGCCACATTGCCGCAAACATCCCGACGCAGATGAGCGCGAACAGCGCCATCGCCGCCGCGTCGCCGTCGGATATCGCGCGTCCGAGATAGTACGCCGGAGGCATCGCTCTCCGGACGGCGGAGGAGATCTGCGCGCCGAGCTCAATCAAGCGCGACATGTATTTCGACGCGTTGAAGTATATAACAAAGTACGCCGCCATGAACAATACGTAGAACACAAATGGGATTATATTTTTGTTGCGCATGCGAGCGGACGCCATCGCCACAAGCCAGCCTATCAGGCACGCCACGGCGATAGCCGACAGCGGCAGCAGTATTACCGACAACACGAAAAATACGATCCCGGCGGCGGAAGCATACCCGTGGATGATCCACACGACAAGCGCCGGCGCGGCGACGAAAATCTCGAACATATACTCAGACAGCAGCATGGCGGCTATCCGCCCGAGCAGTATATGGGAGGATTTTATCGGCAGCGGCAGCAGCAGCGTGTTGTCGCGCGCGGTGAACAGCTGCGCCTGCATGGCAAATATGCTCGTGAACACGCACAGCGAGAACACGATTATCCCCATCAGCGAGAAATAGAACCACCCGATTCCACCCTCGAAAAGCGGGTCGCAGATTGCCGAGAACAGTACGGCGAACATCCCGATGAAAACAACGGCGATGTAGACGAGCAAAACGCCGAGCAGCGCTTTCACTCCGCCGCGCGGCGCCCATCCGCGCTTCTTCGTGGATTGGCGCCGCGAAAATATGCCGGAGAAGCTTGCTCTGATGTTCAGCGCGATCAGCTTTCGGATCACGGTAGGTCTTCCCCTTCCAGCTCGAAGAATACGGTCTCGAGGGAGGCGTCGCCTCTTATCTCATCCATTCCGCCGAAGGCCATCAATTTGCCCTGTTTTATTATCGCCACCTTGTCGCACAGCTTTTCAGCGACTTCCAGAACGTGCGTCGAGAAGAACACGGAGCATCCCGCGCCGCACCGTTCGCGCATTATGTCCTTTATGGCGCGCGACGCCTTGGGATCAAGCCCGACGAACGGCTCGTCCATCACCATCAGCTTCGGCTCGTGTATGAGGGCCGATATGAGCGTCAGCTTTTGTTTCATTCCATGCGAATACGCCGAGACGGGCTGCGCGAGGTCTCCCGTCAGCTCAAACACCTCCGCGTATTTGTGAATGCGCGACAGCCTCTCGTCGACCGGTATACCGAATACGTCCGCGACAAAGTTGAGATACTTTATTCCCGACATGAACTCATATAAGTCTGGATTGTCCGGTATGTACGCCAATCGCCGCTTACACTCCAGCGGCGATTGGCGTACCGACACGCCGTCTATGAATATCTCGCCCGCGTCAAATTGCTGCAGTCCGCACACCGCCTTGATTGTCGTAGTTTTGCCCGCGCCGTTGTGTCCGATAAACCCGCAGATCTCGCCGGGCAAAATGTGGAGCGAGAGGTCGTCAACGGCGAGTTTCCCGCCGTATGATTTTGACAGACCGTCGATTTTCAGCATATAGCTCCTATCCTCCGGTAATCACAGGATTGTGAAAGTCAAAACAAGCCCGGTACGAATCATTTCGTTTGTGATGGCTTCGCCATCACAAACGAGTCACGGGAGATTGGTTCTCGCCGTGCGCGGCTCGCAAAGAGCATTTTCCGATGAATAAATCCCCGGAAAATGCGGAATATTACAATTTTTGCTCCGTCGCACGGGACGCACTCCTGTGCAAAAATTCTTTTCGCCGTAGGCGAAAAGGACGAAGGGCGAAAATCGCTACAAACGAAATTATTCACTTTAATTTTTATTGATACGCGCCCGATTTGGTGGTATACTGTCCCCGTAGCACGCAAAAACAAGGGGGGTGGGTATTGTTTATGATCTGGTACGCGGTAATCTGGCTCGCGCTTGCCGTCGC
>JAITKI010000071.1 GCA_031278515.1 Oscillospiraceae bacterium
TCTCGCCGTGCGCGGCTCGCAAAGAGCATTTTCCGAGGAATAAATCCCCGGAAAATGCGAAATATTACAATTTTTGCTCCGTCGCACGGGACGCACTCCTCGCAAAAATTCTTTTCGCCTACGCCGAAAAGGACGGGAGAGCGAAAATCGCTACAAACGAATTGATTCAAAATTTCAATTTGCGCTTTTTACCCGTATGTGTTATCATAGGCAAGCGTCTGACCGAAGCGTCGAAGGCGCTTGTAACATCTGTATTTCAGCAGGAGGAACTTGAGCGATGCCGGACTTCAACAAGGTTCTCGCCGCCAATCGCGGCGAGATTGCGATACGCATTTTCCGCGCGTGCTTTGATCTGGGTTTGAGCACGGTGGCGATATACTCGAACGAGGATACATACGGCCTGTTTCGCACCGTGGCGAACGAGGCGTATCTTATAGGACAAAACAAGAGTCCGCTGGGCGCGTATCTCGACATACCGTCCATTATCGGAATAGCCAAGCAAAGACATGTGGACGCCATACACCCGGGCTACGGATTTCTCTCTGAGAACGCCGCCTTCGCGCGCGCCTGCGAGGACGCGGGCATAAAATTCATCGGCCCTCCGTCCGGCGTACTCGCGCAGATGGGCGATAAACTCAACGCGAAATCAATCGCCGTCAAGTGCGGCGTCCCCGTGATACCCGGTACGTCCGTCCCCCTGCGCGACGCCGGGGACGCGCTCGAAAAAGCCGAATCGTTCGGTTATCCCGTCATACTCAAGGCGGCGGCGGGCGGCGGCGGGCGCGGGATGCGCCGCTGCGACACGCCTGAGGACGTCACGCGCGAGTTTGAGCTGGTCAAGAGCGAGGCAAAAAAAGCGTTCGGCAACGACGACATCTTCATCGAGAAGTTCCTTGTGGAACCCAAGCATATCGAGGTGCAGATTCTGGCCGACGAACACGGCAACGTGATGCATCTCGGAGAGCGCGACTGTTCGCTCCAGCGCCGGTACCAAAAAGTCGTCGAGTTCGCGCCCGCCTTTTCCGTGCCGCGTGAGACCGTGAACCGGCTGTATGAAGACGCGGTCAGGATCGCCAAGCGCGTAGGCTACTGTAACGCGGGTACCGTGGAATTCCTCGTCGATTCCGACGGCTCGCACTACTTCATCGAGATGAATCCCCGCATCCAGGTCGAACACACGGTTACGGAGATGGTCACCGGCATCGACATCGTGCGCGCGCAGGTGCTCATAGCCGAGGGGTATCCGCTCAGTCACCCCGACATAGGGCTGTCGTCGCAGGACGACGTGCGTCCAAACGGGTTTTCCATCCAGTGCCGCGTCACGACGGAGGATCCCGCAAACAATTTCGCGCCCGACACGGGCAAGATCACGGCGTACCGCTCCGGCGGCGGTTTCGGCGTCAGGCTTGACGGCGGCAACAGCGCGGCCGGCTCCACCATCTCGCCGTACTACGACTCGCTGCTGGTGAAGGTGACGGTGTGGGACAATACGTTCCCCGGCGTGTGCCGCAAGGCGTCTCGCGCCATAAACGAGCTGCGGATACGCGGCGTCAAGACGAACATACCGTTTGTCACCAACATACTGCACCACCCCGGGTTTCTCCGGGGCGGCTGCCACACCAAATTTATCGACGACACGCCCGAACTCTTTGAATTCGACGATTCGCACGACCGCGCCACACGCGTGCTCAAATTCATCGCCGGCATACAGATGTCGCGCGGGGACTCGGAGAGCGCTCAGTTCACGGATCCGCGTCTGCCCGCGCCCGGCGGGACGCCGCCCGGCGGCGGTCTCAAGCGGCTGCTCGACAGCGAGGGGCCGGAAGCTGTAAAAAAATGGGTGCTGGAACAAAAAAAGCTGCTCATCAGCGATACGACGATGCGGGACGCCCACCAATCGCTGTTCTCAACGCGTATGCGCACACGCGACATGACGGAGATTGCCGGGAGCATATCCGAAATTCTGGACGGCTGCTTCTCGCTTGAGATGTGGGGAGGCGCCACGTTCGACGTCGCGTACAGGTACCTGCACGAGTCGCCCTGGGAGCGTCTCGACAAGCTCCGCGCCCGTATACCCAATATTCTTCTGCAGATGCTGCTCAGGGGCGCCAACGCCGTGGGGTATTCGAACTATCCCGATAACCTCATACGCGCGTTTATCGCGGAGGCGGCGCGCAGCGGCATAGACGTATTCAGGGTGTTCGACTCTCTCAACTGGCTGCCCGGCATGGAGATAGCGATGGATGAAGTGCTGAGGCAGAACAAGTTCTGCGAGGCCGCCATGTGCTACACGGGCGACGTCGCCGATCCCAGGCGCGACAAGTACACTCTGAAATATTACGTCGATTTCGCCAAGGAGCTCGAGCGCAGAGGCGCGCACTGCATAGCGATAAAGGACATGTCGGGACTGCTGAAACCGTACGCCGCGAAAAAACTCATCGGCGCGCTGAAACAGGAGATAGGTCTGCCGATACACTTTCACACGCACGACACGAGCGGCAACCAGATCGCGGCGTACATCCTGGCCGCCGAGGCCGGGGTTGATATAGTCTCCGCCGCCGTATCATCCATGTCCTCAATGACATCCCAGCCGTCGATGAACTCGCTCGTGGCGGCGCTTGAAGGCACGCCGCGCGATACGGGCCTCGATTTGGGCAGACTTCAGCAACTCGACGACTACTGGGCGGACGTGCGGCTGCGCTACGGTAAATTCGACTCCGGTCTGCAATATCCCATGACGGAGATATACCGCTACGAAATACCGGGAGGCCAGTACACAAACCTGTACCCGCAGGTCGTCTCGCTCGGGCTTGGCGACCGCTTTGAGGAAGTCAAGGAGATGTACAAGACCGTCAACGACATGCTCGGCGACATTGTGAAGGTCACGCCATCCTCAAAAATGGTGGGCGACCTGGCGATATTCATGGTTCAAAACAATCTGACGCCCGAAAATATCGTGAGCCGCGGCGAGTCGTTGACGTTTCCGGATTCCGTGGTGAGCTATTTCAAAGGGATGATGGGTCAGCCCGCGTGGGGATTCCCGCCCCGGTTGCAGCAGGTCGTCCTGAAAGGCGAGGCGCCGATAACGCGCCGCCCCGGCGAGCTCTTGCCGCCGGTCGATTTTGACGCCGCCCGCGCCGAGATGGGCAAATTCATGCGCGATCCTACCGGGCGCGACGTGATATCCTGGCTGCTCTACCCCAAGGTGGTTCAAGATTATCAGCAGCACCAGCAGGAGTACGGCTATATTTCCAACATGTCGAGCCAGGTCTTTTTCAACGGTCTCAATGTCGGCGAGACGACAAAAATCGATATTGAGGACGGCAAGACGCTCGTCATAAAGTATCTCGGCCCGGGCGATACGAACGACGACGGCACGCGCAACGTGCAGTTCGAACTCAACGGTATGCGGCGCGAGGTCGCGGTAAACGACCCGGAGGCAGTGAGCGGCGCGGGACATGTGCGCCTCGCCGATCCGGAGGATAAGAGCCATGTCGGCGCGTCGATACCCGGCATGATCTCAAAGTTGAACGTAAAGCAGGGCGACGCCGTCAGGGAAAATCAGGTAATCGCGGTAGTGGAGGCGATGAAGATGGAAATAAACGTCGCCGCGCGCATGTCCGGCGCGCTCGACGAGGTGCTTGTATCCGTCGGGCAGACGGTAAAAGCCGGCGAGCTGCTCGCGATAATAAAGTGACCGCGCCGTCGCGCCCGGCATCCCCCGGGCGCGACGCGCGCGCTACAGCATAGACAGCAGGTCGGCTATCGAGTCGACAGCGATGTCCGCCGCGGTGCCGGACGCCGCGTACATCTCCCGCGTCGTCTCGCCGGAAAACACGAGTACGGAGAGCGCCCCGCAATTTTCCGCCAGTTTGATGTCCGTATACAGTCTGTCGCCGATGATCACGACGTCGTCAAACCTTCCGTCCTCCACGACAGTCTCCGTCAGGATCGACGGATTGGGCTTGCCGAATGTGGCCAGCGGCGTCTTGCCCGTAGTGAGCCGCAGAAGCTCGATGAAGCTCCCCACGTCGGGTATGGAATAGCCAAGCTCCGTCGGGCACACTATGTCGATGTGCGTCGCGTAGTATGGCGTCCCCTCGTGTATAAGGCGAGTGATAGTCTGAAATTTCTCATACGTCACAGTCTTATCGAACGCGAGCAGTATCGCCTGCGGATGCTCGTCGTCGAAACGCAGACCGCGTTCCGTGAGATAGTCGCCCACCTCAGGCACGGCGGCCCAGTAGACGCGCTCCAAGCCCTTTGAGATCAAGTGACGGGCGCAGGCGTCGAGCGGCGTGACGACGCGTATGGCGTCGGCGTTGAGCCCGTAGGAGCGGATCTGCTCGGAGCACACGCGCGGCGTTTTTGAGGTGTTGTTCGTGAGAATGAAAATCTCGCGGCCGGCGCGCTCAAGTCTCTCTATAAATTCCTTTGCGCCGTCTATGAGTACGGGCCCCAGCGCTATGGTGCCGTCGATGTCGAATATGAATTTCTTCTTGCCGTCAAACGTTCCCGACATACGCCCCACCCCGTCAAAGCGCCGCGCCGCGCGGGGGCAGCATACTGCTCAGGCGCTGCAGCGTCAGGCGGGCGCGCACGAACGGCGACAGTTCCAGGCTGTCGCGAAGGATGCCGTCTCCGAGGCCTATCTCCCGCAGCGTCGTCTTACAGCCGGCGTCCTCCATCTGCTTCGCGAGCGCGGCCGGATCGGGAAGCCCGGCGACAATCTCGCGTATTTCCGGCAGAGCCGCGAGCAGCGCGTCGGGAGACACCGATTCGAGCGGATCCGGCGTATTCTCCGCGACGATGTTCCCGTAGTGATCCCCGAACTTGGCGCGCAGAAGCCTCGTCGGAAGTCCGCCGTAGACCGGCGACGCCCGATCGCTCGCGAGCGCGCCCGATTTCAGCAGATCCTTATACCGCTCCAGCACAATTATCGCGCCTATTCCCACTTTCTCGCCGTGCAGCGCGCCCAATCGCGGATTTATAACCTCCAGCTCCCACAGGTGCGACAGATGGTGCTCGGCGCCGGAGGCCGGACGCGAACTCCCGCACAGTTGCATCGCCGTGCCGGACAGCAGCAGCGTGTACATCAGGCGTTCGCAGCCGTCCCTGCCGCCGCGCCGTATATCGGGCATTTCCGCGCGCACGGCGTCGGCGGCCTCGCCTATGCGCGACGCTATGCGCTCGCAGTACGGCTCGCCCGTCACCAGCGACGCGACTTTCCAATCCGCCAGCGACGTGTATTTTCCAAGCGCCTCCCCCAGCCCGGAGGCCGTGAGACGGTACGGCGCCGAGGAGAATATATCCGTATCCGCGACTACGGCGACAGGCGCGGCGGCCGGCGCCGTCACCTTATATCCGTGCCACGTCATGGCGCTCGTCGCCGACACGTAGGCGTCCACTGCGGCGGCGGTCGGAAACGCGACAAAGGGCGTCCCCCGCTCCTTCGCGACAAAGCGCGTCGTATCGTGTATCGTGCCGTCTCCCGCCGCGACGAGCCACCCGGCGTCGGGCGGGAGCATCCCGTCAAGCAGCGCGACGGCGTGTTCATCCGCGTGCAGATCCTTGGCGGACAGGCAGGCAAGCCGCGTCCGGTGCATCCGCCTTCCCAGTATTTCGGCTATCCGCTCCGCGCAGAAGCGCGTGTTGTCGTCGCACACCACAACGGCGCCGTCTCCCAGCTCCAGGCGATCCGCGAGGCCGGCAAACCCGGAGATGGCGCCGGATTCTATGATGATCTCTCTCGTTGCGAGCTTATGCGTCTCTCCGCACGCGCATTCGCCCGAAAATTGTCCTATATCAAACGTCAAACAGTACCTCCGGAAACTTAACGGCGGCAAGCCGCCGCGAACGAATCAGCCCTGCTGCTCCTCAAAGTAGCGGACTCGCGAGTACGAATACAGCTCCCCGGCAAACGCCGGCGTCAGCGCCGCCATCCCGTAGAAATTGATCATGGAAGGCTTGCCGGGTCTGCAAAAGCGGTCGAAGAACGCTCTGGCGCGTTCGCGCTGCTCATCCTCCGGCGTCCCGGCGGCGTCGAAGAGTTCCGGGACGATGGATATCACTATCTCGTCGCCCGCCACCTCGTACAGCCTGTGCGTGTCGTTCATCACCTGCGGATCCCATCCGTCGAAGCCGCCGTCGATAAAGCAGCGCACCCTGTCCTCTCCGCGCCCGCAGGAGTGGAGCGTAGCGAAACGCCCCTTGCCGTGTATGTGGTCGGTGACGCGCCTCATGTGCGGCACGAACATCTCGTACGCGACGTCCTCCGAGAAAAACGGCGCCTTCTGCGCCGCCCAGTCGTCGTGGACGTTGAAGCCGTCCAGCGCGGGCCAATACTCGCACATCTTGTCGATCACGCGTACCGCGAGATCCGTGAGCGCCTCGAACAACTCCCCGACGGCGTCCTTCTGGTCCTCGTCAATGAGCGCCACGGCGGCCGGAGCAAAATCCATAAACGAGACAAGTCTTTCGAACCAGAAGCCGTTTATGAGGGTAAACTGATTTGATATCCGCGTGTCCAGTCTCAGCTGCTTCGCCGCGGACTCCCAGTCCCACGCGTCGATATCGGGGATTTTTATCTTGTCCCTCCACTCGTTGGCGTCGGATAGAAACGGATCGCCCGGCCTGACTATCGATCCGCCCGCCGATTCGACCCACTCCCACTCAATGCCGAAGGCGTCCGTCGTGCCCTCGGGGCCGCCGCGCCCCAGCATGTTGTTGTACAGCTGCGGGACGTGCAGTGTGAAGTCGGACGTGGTCGGCGTCCAATAAGGGCGCTTCTCATGGAACATGGCGGCGACGTTCTCGCGCGGGGATACGGGCGTATTGCGTATGGGGAAACCGGGTCCGCCCATAAAACCCGGCAGGGTGTCGATGATCTCCAGTTCACTTGGCACGAAAGGTATGCGTCTGTTCATAATCACGCCTCCTTGTCCTCACGGACCTCGTTACCTTTTTATGACGACCGTGGATGTGCTGATTGCGGATAATGTGTCGTCCCTCGGCGGTCGCCGTTTGCGGCGAGCTGATGGGGACAGTATATCATGGCGCGGCGTGGCTTTGCAAGCGCCGCGCCCCAAGAATCATTTCGTTTGTGATGGCGAAGCCATCACAAACGAAATGATTCTTCAAAAAAATCTATTGCATACCGGTTTCCGCCGTGGTACAATGCTTCCGCGAGGCCGGTAGAAAAACGGGCCGCGGCGGTCGCGAGGCGCACCAACACCTCACGACGCAAGTAGGGATCCATGTTAAACCAGCACACCTACGAGCACAGGTTTCCCCGCCGCCAC
>JAITKI010000088.1 GCA_031278515.1 Oscillospiraceae bacterium
GCGCAGTATTTCAGCGCCGCCGTCGGCGATTATCCCGCCGTCCTTCATCAACAGGACGCGATGGCACGTGGACTCGGCGAAGGGAATGTCATGCGTGGCTATGAGCTTGCCCTGCGGCAGCCCCGAGAGTATCGCGGAGAGCGCGCGGCGGGCGCGCGGGTCGAGGAACGCCGTCGGTTCGTCGAGCAGAATGTATTCGGGCGCCATCGATAAAACGGTCGCTATCGCCGCGAGACGCTTCTCCCCGCCCGAAAGGCGCAGCGGGGAGCGGCTTGCCAGATGCGCTATCCCCAGCCTTGCGAGCGCGTCCTCCGCGTGCTCTCGCGTACCGTCCTCCGGTAAGCCCATGTTGCGCGGCCCGAAAGCGACGTCGTCATATATGCTCGGCATAAACAGCTGGTCGTCGGGGTTTTGGAACACGAGCCCCGTTTTCAGCCGTAAATCCCGCCGCGTCTTTTTATCGAATACCGCGCCGTCAACGGATATTTCCCCGCCGGACGGCTCCAGCACACCCGCCAGCGCGAGCAGGAGAGTCGTCTTGCCCGCGCCGTTGCGGCCTATGAGCGCGGCGCTCTCTCCCTCCGCCAGGTCAAAGCTGACGGAGGCGACCGCGTTTTGCCGCTCGCCGTACGACACGGACAGATTATTTACGCTCAGCATTCCGCAGCCATACCTTCTCCTACCCCTCGAATACGCGCGAGAGCATTTTGCTCAGCGGCAGTACTCGAAACAGCGCGCACAGCGCGGACACGGCGGCTGTGACCGCCGCGTCGCGCGGGGTAAACTTCCGCCCGCGCGGCGGAGTCTCCCGCAGTTCGTATCCGCGGCATTTCATCGCCGCGTACACGCGCTCCGCGCGGTCGAAGCTGCGCAGTGTCAACTGCCCGACGAAACTGCCCATGTGGCGCATCTCCAAGCCTTTCTTATTCGCGCCGCGCAGAGAATACGCCGTGTACATCGCCCCCGCCTCCCCGAGAAGTACGCCGATATACCGATACGTCGTCTCAAAAATCAGCGCGAGCATCGCGGGTACGCGCCACCGCCTCAGCTGAGCCGTTATCTCCGTCGTCGGCGTCGTCGCGATGAGAAGCAGTACCGCCATCACGCACAGATACGCGCGCAGCAACAGCGCCGCGAGCGACAGCGCGCCGAGACTGACTGTCAGGCCGCCGAGCCGGAACGCGGGCGCGCGGTCGAATATCAAATTCGATATGCCCGCGAAAAGGCAGAACGGCAGCGCGACAAGGAAACGCCGCAGCAGCAGCGCGTAGGGCGTCTCCGACAGCGCCATCATCACGGTGGTGTAAAACACGTAGGGCGTCAGGTCGGGGAGAGCGTATCTGTCAAACGACGCGGCGGAGACGATTAGCGCGAACGCGGAGCACAGCTTCGCGGCGGGGTGCAGGCGGTGTACCGCCGTGTCCCCGCCCGCCAACCGCTCAAGCGCGTACAAATTGCGCGCGCTGTTTTGAAGGTCAGACATTATTTTCGGTTGTCCATTCCGTTGATTTTATTCAGAGGGCGGTGTATAATGCATCCGCAAGGAGGTGGCGAAATGACACGTGAAACAAGCATAAGCATAAGTTTGGATTCCGAGCTGAAAGAGCGGACGGAGGAAATACTCGCTGATTTGGGCATGACGCTCAGCGAGGCGTTTATCCTCATGCTCAACCAGATCAGCGCGCGCCGTTCTCTGCCGTTTGACGTGGAGGATGTGCCGCGCGGCGATTACGTCCCAAACGCCGAAACGCTCGCGCTTTTGGATCGCATTGAGAGCGGAGAGGCGGAAATGGCGGGTCCGTTCTATACATTTGAGGATTACAAGGCGTGGCTCGACGCAGACGATGATGACGAAGTATAAAATTGTTCCTCAAACATCGTATCGCAAGCAATATAAACTCCTGCAAAAGCGCGGGTACGATATGGCGTTGCTTGATGATGCCGTCATAATGCTCGCAAACGGCGAAACCTTGCCGGCTCGGTACGATGATCACCCGTTACACGGCGACAGGCGCGGTTACCGCGACTGCCATATAAAAGGCGACTGGGTGCTGATCTACAAAATCGAAAAGGACATTCTGACGCTCGCCCTCGCCGAGACGGGTACGCATTCGGATATCTTCGTGTAATCCGGATGCGTACCTTGCGAATACGCGCGCGGCGCTTTCGGCGCTAAATCGGTGTTGTCGTTTCGCTCGCTTTCCCGGTCTTTGCCCTCGATATAATCAGCCCGGCGCCGCCCGCCAGAATGAGCGTCAGCGCGCCGCCGACTATGCCGGACACCGTTGTTCCCGCCGCATTGTCGGGATCGGACGCGAAAGCGTAATCAGGCAGGAACGCCGTGGATTCCTGTATGGAGTCCGCCATACCCGCGGAGCCCGTTTCGGCTTTCTCAAACTCGCCTAAACCCTCCTCGACATCGTCCCTGTTGTACACGTTGCCGATGGCCCACTCCAGCCCGTCCGGATGCGACGACGCGAACAGCGCGAGCAGACCGCCCGTCACGACGGTGACGGCTATGAGTACCGTAAGAACCTTCTTCAACGCCACGCCGCCTTCTATGCGCCGGCCCGCGCTTGTGCTCTCGAGTATCTCCGGGCGGGCGCTGTGTACGTAGCAGAGTATCGCCGCCGTCACAATCCCTTCGACGATTCCGATTGCCAGATGTATGGGTTGCATAAGCGCGACAAATGTCCCGAATGGAAGCTCGGTCACGCCGGACGCCAGAGTCTCAAGAACCACGCCGAACGCGCCGAGCTGCAAGCCGACCACGACGGATACGATGGACGCTATGGTTATGCTCTTGTAACTCAGACCCTTCGCGGTTATGCGCTTAAACAACAGCGGGTATATGAGCAGGCATGGTATGACGCCCATATTGAATATGTTGCACCCCAGCGCCAATAGCCCCCCGTCCGCGAAAAACAGGCATTGTATGATGAGCACAGCTGCCAGCGCGAGCAGCGCCGCCGGACCGCCTATCAGCCCCGCTAAAAGTATGCCGCCTCCTATGTGTCCCGAAGAACCCGTGGCGGGTATCGTGAAGTTTATCATCTGCCCCGCGAACACGAGGGCGCCCGCGACGCCCATGATGGGTACCTTTTTCTCGCAGAGGCTGTCTTTTTTGATCTTAGCCGTGGAATACGCGATTGACGCGGCGCTCGCCGCGTATAGAACGCCCCCGACCGCGGGGGATATGAGCGCGTCTGCCATGTGCATTTTAGTTTTCTCCTTTTTTGTTTGTACTTTTATTTCGTCGATAACGCCAAGTCGTCGGCGCGTGTGTTTCCGGTTGCGTAACGTGTAAGTCCACGGCTCCTCAATTCCCGTCTCCGAGCATTGACCCGAGTCGCGCGATCTCGGCGTCCTTGTCCGCCAGCGCCGCGTCCTTGTCCGCCAGCGCCGCGTCCTTGTCCGCCAGCGCCGCATCCTTGTCCGCCAGCGCCGCGTCCTTGTCCGCCAGCGCCGCGTCCTTGTCCGCCAGCGCCGCGTCCTTGTCCGCCAGCGCCGCGTCCTTGTCGGCGACGATACCCCGCCACTTCTCGGCTTCTTTCCGCCGCGCGTGGTCGAGCGCGGACGCCTCGTTGCTGAGCGCGTCGCGCCGCAGCCTCTCCAACTCCCTAAACTCCGGCGACACCGTTATCTCCCTGTACGCCCCGATTGCACGGTTCACTGACGACACCCCTTTCGCTTTGATTTTCTCCAGATCTTCTTCCGTCTTTGCCCGGAACAATGACAGCAGCAGTTCCAGCTCGTTCTCCGGGTCAATGTTTTCCGGCAGCTTCCGCACCTCAAAATAGTGCAGCGCCATCCTGTCCGACAGCTGCTCATGCCGGCTGACTTCCAGTGGGCGGTATTCCGAATGGTATTCCGCGCAACTGAATATCGGCTCATCAAGTATGCTGATGATTATGGCTTTCGGAAGCTCGTTGTATTTCCCCCCGGCTTGCAACGCGGACGAGTATTCCCTTGCCCAGTAGTACAGCGTGCGCTCCGGGTAGTCGCCCTCATTCGCCACCTGCACTTCGAGGTTGACCCTCACCCCGTCCACGAGCATGTTGATGTCCAAGCGGCAGAATTTGTCGCCGAGGGACTCGGGGGCAATCTCCTGATTCGTGATGGTGAATTCAGCTATGCTCCCGGCGTCTATCTCCAGCGCGGAGGCGACGAGCCGCCTGAGGATGTCCGGGTGCCGGACGAACAGCAGCTTGAACAGCACGTCGTATGTGAATTTGTATTTCAGCTCGGTCACCGGAGAACCCCCTTTCCGCGTATTTGCGTTTTTTCTGCGCTCAGTATATCAGGCGCGCGCCGGGTTTGCAACAGGGGTTTGGAACATTCGGCGCGGTGGTCTGCGCGTGTGGCACCCGTTCCGCCGTCCGCAGGGGCGAAAATTATCCGCCCCTGCCGGGTTGCGCGTATCACGATAGCAGTCTCGTTGTAGAATCGCGCTGTGTGCCGCAGGGGGGGGCGACCGGGAACGGTCGCCCCCCGCGTTATTGCGCGTTATTGCGCGTTCTCCATGTACCGTTTCAACATCGTCGCCGCTTCCGCGCGGGTGGCGGTTCCCTGCGGCACCAGCGTCGTCGCGGTGCGGCCGGTGATGAGGCCACGCGATACCGCCCACGCCATAGCGTCTTGGGCCCAGTCGGAGATTTCCCCGGCGTCCGTGTAGCCGGAGAGGTTTCTGCTTTGCGG
>JAITKI010000139.1 GCA_031278515.1 Oscillospiraceae bacterium
AACGGCTCGCCGCCGCCCGTGAGGTGCAGCGTCGTGATATGGCCGCACACGTCAAAAACCGCCGCGAGTACGTTCTCCGCTTCCGGGACTGTCATATCGGGAAACGGCTTGTTATGCGGCACGTATTCGCAGCAGAGTTTACAGCGCAGGTTGCACCGCGTTGTGATGATGAGCGAGAATTTTTCGAGTTTGAAGCCGGGATTATCATTCATAATACCTCACCAAGATTTTCGCGGTACCTGAATGTCGAAAGCCGCGCCGATGTCTCTTCTCCGGCGGTGAGTTGCACTGCGGGACGTTTACGTTCGCTGTGATCGTGGATCCCATTGCAGAAACGACAGGCAGAAATAGCGCCTCCCTCAAACCACGCTTGTATTCGGGCGCGTATTTCCTGGAGAGAGACGCCCTTCGCAAGAAAATCTATCGCTTCATTTTCCGTGCGGTTGCGCTCACTGAACACGCGCGACGCGGGACAAAAATAGAACAGGCCGCCGATTATTTCAAATACGCCATGCAGTTTTTGCGCCCAAGCGCACTTTAAAAACATCGCCTCCGCCGCGTCGGCCGAGTGCTTCTCACCGTAATCTCCATACAAGTCGACCCAACCGCCACAGTATGGATTGTCGTCATAATTGCGCAGATCACAACGAATTCCCTCGTCTCGCAGAATTTTCGCCATTTCATGCGCGTTCGGCGACAACACTCCATAATCGTCGATAATAAAGCGAATTTTTTCTCCAAACAGTTTTGCCGCGCCGATCACGTCTCGACCCGGCAAGAACGAGCCGTTTGTTATAACGGGAGCCTCAACGCCAATTTTATCCACATATTGCGAGAGATGCGTGAGAATCAACGCTAGGTCCTTCCGCAGAAACACCTCGCCACCCTCGACGGAAAAGTAGTTAATGCAGTCGGCAATGGTAAATGTCGCGTCGATTTCACGCTTTATAAAATCAAGCGTCGGGTAATATTTGCGCTCATAATACGGCGCTTGCACACAGCAGTGCTTGCATTTCAGATTGCAGCCAAGAAGCAAAATAAGCGAAATGCGCTCGAGGCGAAAAGTATCCGCTTTTTCGACAAATAATTCATTAATCATGGTTTCGTTTGCGCCAGCCATCGTGAGCCTCCCATATTCGATGTTGTTCCGCAGCCGTCATCTGTTCCGCCGCCGGGTGGCGCACAGGCGCCTCCTCTTGCAAACCCTCACAGTAATAGCAAGTGAGGTGCGCTCCGCTTTTATAAAACGCGGCGACACGTTGGCGCAATTCGGCATCGCCAAGCGAGTCGTCAAAAAAATCTATGGCCTCACCAGGCAGAGCCGGAATCACCTTGTGGGCGATAAGATATATTTGCCTTGGGCAGTGATACATGATCCCGTTAAGCATCATCGCGGCGTAGCCCATTTTTGGCGTGGAGCAAGTCGCGTTAGTTTTGACGGCCTGCTCGTCAGTTTTGCGTTGGAGTTTATATAAGTCATATATACCGAAGTCTACCCAACCGCCGAAATGCGCATCTTTTGTGCAGTAATCGCGAAGTTCAACCTCCGCACCGTAAACTCCTTTGAACGCCTCGTACGCCTCCCACGCTTTCACGGATTTATCCGAACCGTAGTCGTCGACCAATACGCGAATTTTCCCCGGGTATTCGGATAAACTTTGCAGCAATCTGTCGTCCGGGATAAGTGTCCCATTCGTATTGAGATCCAATCGTTCGATTTGCGGCGCAAATTTGGCAAGAAAGTAGACCCATTCGTGCAAGTCGCTCCGCACCAGCGGTTCCCCGCCCGACACAACAAAACGCGCCGTCCTCGGAATCACGGAGAAATAGCGGTCAGCCTGCTCAAACAGGTGTTCCATCGTCGGGTGGTACGGCTCTCTGAAATACGGACACAGCACATTGCACAATCTGCACCGCAGATTGCAACGCAAGGTCGGCACGATATTGAACATTTTTACTTGCAATTCGGAGTCCATACATACTCCCCCAAAAAACGATGATTCCTATACCGCGTACAGCACGGTATCCCAATAACCCGCTTCGTGCTGGCGCAGGCAGAACCTGTAATCGTCGCGGATTTCGCGGATTGTTCGCGGGAGTTCGTAGATATCCTCCGGCTTGTGATACGCGCAAATCGCGAGTTTTGGCTTTACTTTTCGGATTATCTCTTTTGATCCCAGCAGCGCCTCGCGCTCCGCGCCCTCGATGTCCATCTTGATAAACGTCGGCAATTCATCCGCCGCCTTACCCTTGAAGAAGCTGTCCGGCGATGTAACCGGCACACGGTACGCCTCCCCGGCCGCCTTCCCGATAACAAATGAAGATCCCGCCGCGTCGGCGCTATTCCGAAAAAACACAAGCTCCGTTTCTTCACTCCAGAGTCCTTTTTGTATGACCTCAACGCCGGGATACTTCGACAGGCGGCGGGAGGCGGCTTCAAAATTTGCGGCGTCCGGCTCAAAAGCGAACACGCCGTACCCCCCCCCATTGGTATTTTTTACCATTTTTATGAACTCTTCCGCGCTGTCCCCGTCATACGCTCCGCCGTCCAAAAATATTTCGCGGTTCCCCAGCGCAACGACGCCCTCCTCGTAGTAGGTTTTACTGCGCGTATTGACTTCAAGCGCTTCGTCAAGCAGATGGAGACGCAGTCTGTCAATTACAAGTTTTTTTGAGCGCTCGTCCGTGTAAAAGTCATACGCCCACTCGTATCCGTTAAAATGCTTCCGAAATTCGCTTACCGGTTCCCAAGTCGGATGGGAAACCGGACACGGTACAATTTGCTCTTCCGCAAATCCGATCTTCGCCAGATCGCCGCAAATCTCGTCGTTGTAGGTTGCTGAGCAAACCACGACGACAGCCTCGCCGTAGTCGCGGCGCAGCGTCCGCGGGGTAACAACCTCCACGCCGCGCAGTTCCCCCCCTGCGTTTTTATCGCATATCGCTTGCACACTCATGCCGCTCTCCGCGCACATGGCCATGACGGCGCTTCCCAGACGACCGGCGCCGTACAGCACGAGAGGACGCGAGCCTATCTCTGATTTAACCTTCCTAAACAGCGCCGCCGGTTTGCTGTTTGGTATATCGGCGACGACCTCGGCGAGTTTTTGCCTAAACGCTCTCGACATACTCCCTCAACCACTCCTTTTCAAAATCCTGAATATACTCGCTGCCGGCAAATTCGTCGTAATGCCCGGCGAGTTCCCGCCGCAGGGCTTCCGCGATCTCCGCGCAGTCCGTCAGGTTCAGTCTCG
>JAITKI010000094.1 GCA_031278515.1 Oscillospiraceae bacterium
ATTGCGGCGGAAAGGCTCGCGAAGCTGCCCTACGGCACGCATCGGATCGACGCGCGCTTCACGGAGGACAGGCAGATCACCCTCAGCTTCGAGCTGCGCGGTCCGGAGGCCGAAGCCTCCGCCCGGGACGCGGCGGATGCGGCAGACGTGACGGCGCCGGTCGCGCCGGCCGCAAAAGCAGCGGACGCAGCGGCGCCGGCCGCCTCAGCTCTCCCTGCGGTTTCCGGCGTCCTTCTCGCAATTACCGCCGTCCTGCCGCCTGCGGCGGCGCTCCTGTTTTACGCGCAGCGCCGGCGAGCCCGCCGAACGCGCGACGAGTGATTTCTAAACCTCTTGAAAGACATTCCGCAAAGACAAATCCCGATGGAATGTTATCGTATGCGGCAGTTTTCGCCCCTTCGTCCTTTTTGCCTACGGCGAAAGAATTTTTGCGAAGGAGTGCGTGAAGCCCTTCGACTTCGCGGGAACCCCTATATAACGATGCAAAGATTGTAATATTTTGCGTTTTCCGGGGATTTATTCCTCGGAAAATGCTCTTTGCGAGCCGCGCACGGCGAGATCCCAGCCTCGTGACTCGTTTGTGATGGCGAAGCCATCACAAACGAAATTATTCATTCATCATTTTCTTTACACGGGGCGGAAAATATGTTATCATACGCGCAGCGGTGGGATGCGGCGGCATCGGCGGCGGGCCGTTGCGCGCAAGACTTTTGACATAAAACCTATGATATGTGCCCGTGGCGCAGTTGGATAGCGCGTCAGACTCCGACTCTGAAGGTCGCAGGTTCGAATCCTGTCGGGCATACCACGTCGCGGCAAACTCCGCTGCGCTGCGTCCGCCTTGCGGCGGACATTCGCTGCGCTTCGTTGCCGCTCCTTTTCGAAGCGCAACCGCTCCGCTGGGAAAGAGGTGGTCACGATGGCGCCTGTGGGCCGCGCGCCGATATGCTTCATTGCCGGCGCTGGCGACTTTACCGACGGCGCTTGCCCGCTCGCCGGCGACTACATTATTGCGGCGGACGGCGGATACGAGTCCCTTGTGTCGCGCGGGTACATGCCCGACGCCGTCTGCGGCGACTTCGATTCGCTCGGGTACATGCCAGACCACCCGAACATCGTGGCGCGCCCGGATGTCAAAAACGAGACGGACATGGACATAGCGGTCGCCCTGGGGCGGGAGCGCGGCTGCGAGGTGTTTATCATAAACGGAGGATTGGGCGGTCGGCTGGATCACGTCTTCGGCAACATCCAGATCATCGCCCGGATAGCGCGTGAGCGCGGACGCGGCTTTCTCGCCGGCGGTGCGATGAACGCAACGGCCATACACGGCGGAGAGGCGCGCTTCACTGCGGCGGCCGGCGGATTTGTCTCTGTGTTCGCGTTCGGCGGCAAGGCGTCCGGCGTGACTATAGAGGGCATGAAATACGCGATGTCGGACGGCGATATGATGCCCGATGTCCCGCTCGGCGTGAGTAACGAATTTCTCAGCGCGCCGTCACGCGTCAGCGTCCGCGGCGGCACGCTTATTATGATGTGGCGCGGTAATCTCTACGACACTGCGGCGGAACTGTGTTCACGTTCCGCGCCTGCGGGAAAGGAATGGTCATAACAATGAGGAATAACCGTATTTTCGCGCTTTGCTTCCGTCTCTTTTCGTTTGTGCTGTGTCTCTTTGGGATACTGATTACCATGGGGGCGTTCTCGGGCCGAATTAATTGGTCGATCCTGCTGTACTACACGACTGAAAGCAATATTCTGGTACTGATCATGTTCGGGGTTCTGTCCGTGATGACCGCCGTCGATCTGAAAAATCACGGCGTCATCGGCAGCGTCAGTTACTGTGAGCGCCTTTCGGCTATTGTCGCTCTGGCGATAACCGTTACCCTCATCATCTTCTGGGCGCTGCTCGCGCCGGTTATGGACAGAGGCGGACTGCTCTCTTTTTACAATCTTCAGGTACACGCCGTCACTCCGCTGCTGATGGTGTTCGACTATCTCTTTTTTGCCGAGCCGGGCAAGCTGAAAAAGCATGACCCGTGGTTTTTTGCGATTATTCCGCTCGCGTATTTCGCGCAATCGACCGCACTGGGTTTTTCCGGCGTGCGTTACGGCGGGATGTTCGGAGAGCCGACTCGGTTTCCGTACTTTTTCATAGATTTCGACAAGCTGGGAGCGCGCGTGTTCGCTTATGTGCTGTTCTTTTTCGCGTTCTTCATGGGTCTCGCGCGTCTGCTGCTGTGGTATGACAAGAAGCGAAGCCGCCGCAGTCCCGCCGCGCGTCAAACCAGACCCGGGCGCCGCTGAGCGCCCCGCAAACGGCGCGGCGCAGAGCCGCCTTTTGCGCGCTCGCAAAAAAACCGCAGTGTTTTACTCACTGCGGTTTTTTGCGATTTGTGAACCGGCCAAATCTGCGCAAAGTCAGTCTCCCGCCTGCCGGCGCGCGGCGCGTACGCGAACGAGACGGCGGTGTGAAGAGTTACGGCGCGCCGTTTGGATAGAGCAGCGTCGGCCAGACCTCGGCGACATTGGCCGCGTCCGACTCATAGACAATCTCGGCTTGCATATTCTCGTCCCATCTTGCCAGATATGTCTTTGTGCTGAGATAGAATGTCTCGGGGTCTACCTCGCATGCTCCCTGCGGAGAATCGATAGACATGCCCGCGAACTTGGACTTGATGTTCTGCGGCGACAGATCGTCTCCCGCAGCTTTCAGCGCTTCCGCCAGCATGAGAACCGACAGGTAACTGGCCTCAGGCGTGCCGCCCACTTTCGCGGCCTGCTCCTCGCCGTATTTCTCGGCGTACATTCCCAAAAATTCCGCGTTCTTCGCGTTGTCTACCGTGTGAAAATATGAGAATGTTGAGTACGTGCCGGTTATGGCGGGTCCGGCGAGAAGCGCGTCCGGATCCGCTGTTATGACGCTGACGACGGATATATCATCGTAATTTATTCCGTACTGCTCGAACTGCTTGTATCCGGCAGCCAGGGAGTCGGCCACCATATTGTAGTAGATAAAGTCGGCGCCGGATGCCTTTATCTTGTTTATGACGGACGCGAAATCTGTCGAGGGTATAGGCAGGTACTCCTCGCCGACTATCTCGACGTCGTCGTACTGCTCCGCAATCGCGCGCACCTGGCGGTTGATGGTCACGGGGTAGGAGTAGTCGGAGCCGAGCAGGAATATCTTTTTGACCCCCTTCTCATTTATGAAGTATTCCACGACGTCTTTTGTCTGGCCGTACGACGTGCCGCCCGTGTACACGACGTTTTCGGAGGTCTGCTCACCAAAGGCGAGCGTCGGGTAGATGAGCAGCGCTCCGTTATCCTCCACGACGGGCTTTGCCGCCTCAAAGCACGAACCGAGCGTAGTGCCGAGTATTGCCGTGACCTCGTCTTGCAGTATGAGCTTTTTCGTCTTCTGCGCCGTCGTGTCCGGGTCGGAGGCGTAATCTTCCAGCACGACCTCAAGCGGACGGCCGTTTATTCCGCCCTCTGCGTTTACCTTCTCGACAGCGAGCATTGCGGCGTCGCGGCAATACGTATCGAGTTGCTCGCAGGCGCCCACGAGTCCCCAGAGCATACCGATTTTGATAGGTTCTCCGGACGGGGCGGCGGAGCCGTCGGGCGGAGACGCCGCGTCCGAACCGGACGGCTGGACCTCCGATGGCTGCCCTTCCGATGGCTGAGAACTTTGCGGCGGCGATGGCGAGTCGGACGGCCCGCCGCCCGCGGAACCGCCGCAGGCCGCCAGCGCCAGCAGCAGCGCCAGCACGGGTGTCAACGCGAGTATCTTTCTTGTGATGCCTTTTTTCATTTTCTTTCCTCCTTATATATTGCTCTGTCGTTCCCGCGCGCGGGAGACGCAAAAACAAAGGAGGCCCCCCGAGTCCCCGCAGGGACTTGGGAAGCCTCTTTGCTTCCGTGAATGCAGTTTACAGCCATTTGCCGCCCAAACAATAGTAAAAAGCGGAACAGAGACAACCGGGATGGTTCTTCGCGAAGAAAGCCCCGCCGGAGGGCGAAAACGTCCGCGTCAGTTCCGCAGACTGTGCAGCGGGGCGGGGATGCGGCCTCCGCGGGCGATGAACGCCGCGCTGTCGCCGGGGCTCACGCGCATGACGGGGGCGGAACCGAGCAGTCCTCCGAGATCTACGACATCGCCGACGACACGCCCGGGCGCGGGTATTATCCTGACCGCCGTCGTCTTGTTATTTATGACGCCGATCGCGGCCTCGTCGGCGATTATGGCGGATATGGCGGAGGCGGGAGTATCGCCCGGCACGGCTATCATATCGAGCCCGACGGAGCAGACGCACGTCATGGCCTCAAGTTTTTCGATTGTAAGCGCGCCGCGCTGTACGGCATCTATCATGCCCGCGTCCTCCGATACGGGAATGAACGCGCCGGAGAGTCCCCCGACATGGCTCGAAGCCATTACGCCGCCCTTTTTCACCGCGTCGTTAAGCAGCGCGAGCGCCGCTGTGGCGCCGTGCGCTCCGACGCTCGACAGGCCCATATCTCGAAGTATATCCGCGACGCTGTCGCCGACGGCGGGCGTGGGAGCGAGAGAGAGATCGACGATGCCAAACGGTACGCCCAGTCTGCGCGACGCCTCCTGCGCCACGAGCTGTCCCATTCGCGTCACGCGGAACGACGTCTTCTTTATCGTCTCTGCGACGACGTCGAACGGCTGGCCCCCCACCGCGCGCAGCGCGTGGGCGACGACGCCCGGCCCCGAGACTCCGACGTTTATGGCGCACTCCGGTTCGCCGATACCGTGGAAAGCGCCCGCCATAAACGGATTGTCCTCAACCGCGTTGGCAAACACGACGAGTTTCGCGCACGCCGCGCCGCCGGACGGCGCCGTCAGTTCCGCGCTCTCCTTTATGACGCGTCCCATCAGCGCGACGGCGTCCATATTTATGCCCGCCTTCGTCGTCGCAACGTTCACCGACGCGCACACGCGCTCCGTGGACGCGATAGCCCGCGGGATCGCGTCTATCAGACGTCTGTCGCCGCGCGTAAAGCCTTTGTGTACTAAGGCTGAAAATCCGCCTATGAAATTTACTCCGACCTCCGCGGCCGCCCTGTCGAGCGTTTCCGCAAAAGGGACGTAATCCTCAGCGCCGCAGCTCTCCGCGACCACGGCTATCGGCGTCACGGATATGCGCTTGTTGACTATGGGGATTCCGAACTCGCTTTCGATCTCGCGCCCGACGCGCACGAGGTCGCGCGCGCCGGCGACTATCTTGCCGTATATCCTGTCGCACGCCTCGCCGATATCCGCGCTCGCGCAGTCGCGCAGCGATATTCCCATGGTGATAGTTCGGATGTCCAGATGCTGCTGATCTATCATCTCGATAGTCTGCAATATCTCACTCGAATTGATCTGAGTCAGCGTCATATCTGCCAGTCCTCCACGTACGCGCCGCCGTTTACCTCTCCGATCTGCTCTATATCGTAGGGCGTCGTCTGGTACACATAATAATTGAGCCAGTTTGTATACAATAGTTGGGCGTGCGCGCGCCACGATACGACAGGCGTATTGGTGGGGTCGTCGTTTGGGAAGTAGTGGCGCGGTATATCGACGCCGGCGTTCGCTCCGATGTCCCGGAAGTATTCGAGAGCGAGCGTGTCCGCGTCGTACTCGGGGTGTCCCATTATGAAAAACCGTCTGTTGTCCGACGATTTTACGGCGAAAACGCCCGCCTCGTCCGATACGGCGAGCAACTCAAGCTCCCTGTTTGCCAATATATCCTCCCGCGCGACGCAGGTGTAGCGCGAGTGTGGCATGTTGAACGTATCGTCAAAGCCCCGAAAAAACGGAGACGTCGGCTTTAGCGTCCTGTGCTCGAAAACGCCGGAGAGCTTTTTTGCCAGCGGATGCTTCTTGATTCCATAGTGAAAATACAGACCGGCCTGCGCGCCCCAGCATATATGGAGCGTCGAGAACACGTTGTGGGATGTCCACGCCATTATGTCGCACAGTTCCGCCCAATAATCAACGCTCTCAAATTCGAGATTCTCCACGGGCGCGCCCGTGATTATCATACCGTCGAAGTAGCGGGTACGAACGTCGTCAAACGTGGTGTAGAATGAGTCGAGGTGCTTCGCGTCGATATTTTTGAACTTGTGGCTGACTGTCTGGAGGAATTCAATCTCAATTTGGAGCGGGGTGTTGGACAGCTTGCGCAAAAGCTGCGTCTCTGTGACGATTTTTGTGGGCATGAGATTCAATATGAGCAGACGGAGCGGGCGGATATCCTGATGGATGGCGCGCCCCTCCGTCATTACGAATATATTTTCATTTTCGAGTATGTCCCGCGCGGGAAGCTGATCCGCGATTTTTATCGGCATATCCGGCCTCTTTCATTGAGCGTTCCCCAAAAACACCGGCAGTTTGCAAAAACCGAACGCTCCGTACCGAAGCTCCGCGAAGCCGCGTATGTATGTAGGCGCGCCGGGGCGGTATCGCAAGCGAAAACGCGAGGACCGTTATCCGGGCGGTGTTCGGGTGGGGGAAGATTATGTTCAAACAGAATAATTTCGTTTGTAGCGATTTTCGCTCTCCCGTCCTTTTCGGCGTAGGCGAAAAGAATTTTTGCGCAGGAGTGCGTCTCGTCCTCACGGACTGCGCTAAGCAAGTTTCCGGCTAAAGCCGGGAACTTGCTTAGCGCAGTCGTTCGTCCTCTCCCCACGAAGTTCTTCGACTTCGCGGGGACCCCTATATAACGGAGCAAAAATTGTAATATTCCGCATTTTCCGGGGATTTATTCCCCGGAAAATGCTCTTTGCGAGCCGCGCACGGCGAGATCCAAGCTCCCGTGACTCGTTTGTGATGGCGAAGCCATCACAAACGACTGCTATTGCTCACCCCCCAGTTTTTGCTCGCGCGTCTTCTTGGAAAACGCCATAAGGCCGGGTGTTTT
This sequence comes from Oscillospiraceae bacterium, assembly GCA_031278515.1. Lineage (GTDB taxonomy): Bacteria > Bacillota > Clostridia > Oscillospirales > Oscillospiraceae > JAISBX01. Next base: position 6,930 of record JAITKI010000094.1, read on the forward strand.
GCATATAAGCCCGAAATCTATCGTATCGAGCGGCGTGCGTTCGCGTATGAGACTCGTGTATATGCCAGCCTTCTCATAGGCCGGACGCGCGCCCGACGGGCCTGAGCCATGCCCCGGTTTTGGTCCCATAAGTATGAAGCCGCGCAACCTGTTATCGGAGTAGAACAGCTTTTTGTAGTTCTCCCCGTCCGCCTCGAAGTACGTCTCGCCCGTGTAACTGCCCGCCGTGATGATGTGCATACCGAAGAAGCCTATCGCGTTGCACGGTATGGCCTTGTCGAACGGATAACGTATGCCGGACATATTGAATCCGGCGCACTCCCCCTGCATGTAGGCGTTTGGCAGCAGCGCCATCACCTTGATGTCGCCGGCGGATATATCCACACTCTGCGTGCAGTCGCCGGCGGCGTATATGTCGGGTATTGACGTCTCCATATACTCGTTCACGGTGATGCCACGCCCAACGTCTCCCCCGACGTCTCCCAGCAGCGCCGTATTCGGCCTGACTCCCACGGCGAGTACGAGTATGTCAAACTCCACGCGCGCGCCGCTGCGCAGCGACGCCGTGTCGCCGTCAAACGTCTTGACGCTGTCGCCGAGATAGAACCGCAGTCCGTTTTGCTCAAGATGTTCCCGCGCGCGCGCCGACGCCTCGTCGTCCAGTATGCTCGAGAGCGCCTTGGGCGCCAGATCCACCACGGTGACGCTCCCCACCCTGGCGCGTATCCCTTCGGCGCACTTGAGACCGATGAGTCCGGCGCCGATGATGAGAACCCGGGAATTCGGCGCGAGCGCGCCCTCCAGCGCCAGAGCGTCGTCTAGCGAGGAGAACGTGTACTTGTTTTTGACTTGCTCCAGCCCCTCCATCGGCGGAACCAGCGGAGACGAACCCGTCGCCACGAGCAGCTTGTCATACGGTATGACATCGCCGTCCGAGCAGCGCACCGATTTGTCCGCGAGGTCGATCGCCGTCACGCGTTTTTGGCGGAGCAGCTCGCAGCCGTACTCCGTATAGAACCCGTCGCCGCGGTACTTCATGCGCTCGCGCGTCGTTTTTCCCAGCAGCAAGTACGATATGAGCGGGCGCGAGTACGTGTGGTGCGGCTCATCCGTGATAATCGTAATCCGCCCGCCGACGTCGTTTTTCCGAATGGCCTCCACGGCGCCCACTCCCGCGGCGGAATTGCCGATAATGACATATTTCATCGCTCACCTCTCCTCGTACACAATGGCGCTGTTGGGACACCCCTCTACGCACTGCGGCACTCCCTCAAGCGACTTGACGCACATCTCGCATTTCGATACGGCGCCGTCGGGCGACGGGGCTATGGCGCCGAACGGACACGAGAGCACGCACGTGTAGCAGCTTATACACTTGTCCTTGTCAACCGTTATGACGCCGTCGCCCTGCGTGAGCGCGCCCGTTATGCACCCCTTGACGCAGAGCGGCTGCGTACAGTGGCGGCAAGACACGGCAAAGCTCACGTTGCCGTATTCCTCTATACGGATGTTCGGGTTTATGGTTATGCCTTTGAGCGCGCGCGCCATATCCCGCTCATTCGTACCCGCGAACGCGCAGTAATACTCGCACAGATGACACCCAAGACACCACTGCTCATTTACATATACTCTTTTCATAAAGGCCGCACCTTTCTTTATCCCGCTTATCCCATCTCTATATAGTCTCCCCTGCCGGGGCCAACCGACACGTACTGTATCCGCGCGCCGACGGCGGACTCTATAAATCTGATGTAATTAAGGGCTTCTTTCGGCAGCTGCGCCGCGTCGCGGCAGCCGGATATGTCTGTCTTGAAGCCGGGCAGATACTCATATATGGGCTTTGCCGCCTCCAGATCGTCGCCCGTCGGAAACTCCGTCACGCGCTCGCCGCCGATATCGTAGGCGACACAGACCGGTATTTTTTCCATATACGACAGCACGTCGAATTTCGTCAGCGCCAGCGTGTCCGCGCCCTGCATCCGCACCCCGAAGCGCGACGCGACGCAGTCGAACGGCCCGACGCGCCTCGGTCTGCCGGTCGCCGCCCCGTACTCGCCGGAGATCTCGCGGAAAGCGTCCGCCTCACTCCCGCTCCACTCCGCCACAAACGGACCGGCGCCGACGGAAGACGAGTACGCCTTTATTACGCCGATAACGCGATCAAGCCGTCTGCCGGGAATACCGGCGCCTATCGGCCCGAACGCCGCAAGCGTCGTGGACGACGTTGTGTATGGGTAGATGCCGAAGTCTATATCGCGCAGTGTGCCGAGCTGCGCCTCCAGCATGATGTTTTTCCCGCAGGCCGCCGCTTTTTCCAGATATTCCTCCGTGTTATCTGCAAACGGGGCGAGCCTTTCGCCATAATATTCAAGCCACGACGCGCATTCGCCGGCCGACACGTAATACGCCCCGTATGACGACAGCAGCAAATTCTTGAAGCCGACGACGGGCTCGAGCTTGCCGCGAAGCGTATCCGGACGCAGCGCGTCGCCTACGCGCAGCGCTTTGCGGTGGTACTTGTCGGAATACGCGGGCGCGATGCCGCGCCGCGTGGAACCCTGCTTGCCATCGCCGAGTCTGTCCTCCTCAAGTTCGTCGAGCGTACGGTGATAAGGCAGACAGATTACCGCCTTTTCGCTGATTTTCAGATTTTCGCGCGTGACGGCGACGCCGCGCGCGCGCAGCGCCTCAATCTCGCTCCAGAGATGCTCTAGATCTATCACCATGCCCGTTCCCAGCACGTTCATAACGCCCGCGCGGAATATCCCACACGGGATGAGGTTCAAGGCAAATTTCCCCATATCGTTCACTACGGTATGCCCCGCGTTGTTTCCGCCCTGATACCGCGCCACTATATCATAATCCGCGCAGAGCAGATCGACCATCCGGCCTTTCCCCTCGTCGCCCCAATTTACGCCAACTACCGCTGCAATCATAGATTTCATTCCCCTGCGTGTTTTATCCCGAGAATTTCCAGTTCTTTTTCGTTCATACCGACGCCGCGCAGCATGAGCCGGTTGCCCCGAAGGCTCTCTATGGAATTTATCCCCATCCCGCCCATCATCTCCTCGATCTCGTGCCGCCACGCCGTCATGAGATTCACAAGCCGCTTGTAACCGCTGTTCGGATTGAGACGCCGCACGAGCTCCGGCGCCTGCGTGGCTATGCCCCAGTTACACTTGCCCACATTGCACGTCCTGCACAGATGACACCCGAGGGCAAGCAGAACCGCCGTTCCGATGTATACCGCGTCGGCGCCGAGCGCTATCGCCTTTACGACGTCGGCGCTGTTGCGTATGCTCCCCGCCGCGAGCACCGACACGTTGTCGCGTATGCCCTCGTCGCGCAGACGCTTGTCCACGCTCGCCAGCGCGAGCTCGACAGGTATGCCCACATTGTCGCGTATCCGCGTCGGCGCCGCCCCGGTGCCGCCGCGAAAGCCGTCTATCGATATAATGTCCGCTCCGCTTCTGGCTATACCCGACGCTATCGCCGCGACATTGTGTACGGCCGCTATCTTCACTATGACGGGTTTTGTGTATGCCGTCGCCTCCTTGAGCGAGTAGACGAGCTGGCGCAGGTCCTCTATCGAGTATATATCGTGGTGCGGCGCGGGCGATATGGCGTCGCTGCCCTCGGGAATCATGCGCGTCCGGGAGATGTCGCCTACTGTTTTTGTTCCGGGCAGATGACCGCCTATGCCGGGCTTCGCCCCCTGGCCCATTTTGATTTCGATGGCGGCCGCGGCGTCGAGGTATCCCTTATGCACGCCGAAGCGGCCGGAGGCCACCTGGACTATGGTATTGCCGCCGTACTTGTAGAAGTCCTCGTGCAGACCTCCCTCTCCGGTGTTATAGCATATGCCGAGCGCCTCGGCGGCGCGCGCTATGGACTCGTGCGCGTTGTAGCTTATCGAGCCGTAGCTCATCGCGGAGAACATGACGGGCATCCGCAAGTCGAGATGCACCGGAGCGTCGCACACGATGCCGCCGTCCGCCGAGCGCTTTATCTCCTGCGGTTTGCTTCCCAGAAACACGCGCGTCTCCATCGGCTCGCGCAGCGGGTCTATGGACGGGTTTGTCACCTGCGAGGCGTTTATGAGTATCTTGTCGAAATACACGGGGTAGTCGTCGGGGTTTCCCATCGACGACAACAGCACGCCGCCGGACTCGGCCTGCTTGTACACCTCTTTTATCTGGCGGGCGCTCCAGTTCTTGTTCTCCTTAAAAGCGTGTCCGCTCTCTGTAATCTTCAGCGCCCGCGTTGGACAGAGGGACACGCACCTGTGACAGTTGACGCACTTGTCGTCGTCGCTGACCATCTTGTCCATGTTCGGCACGTATTCGTGAGCGGCGTTGGCGCACTGCCGCTCACACACGCGGCACACTATGCATCTGTCGTAATTGCGCGCGACTTCGTAGTCGGGATAAATATACTTGACGGCCATATGTCACCGCACCCCCCGGTTCAGCGTCACTATCACGCCCTCTCCGCCGGAAGGCGCCCACACCCTGTCGAGGTCGGGCTCGATCACGCGTATCGCGGCCTCCTCGCTGGCGACGTACACCGTGTCGCCGCGCTCCGCGGCCACCATTGAACGCAGCTTCAATCTGTCGTTGAGCGCCATCATGCCGCCGTCGAAGCCGACGAGTATGGAAAACGGCCCCGTGATGAGATACGACGAGAATATGTTGCGCAGGTACTCATATCGCGCGCGCGCGCGCTCCGGCATACGCTCTATCGTCTTCCAGAACGGGGCGGCTATCACCGTGGCTATCTCCTCAAAAGTGAGTCCGCGTCTGCGGTTCAAGTAGTCGATTATATACGCGATGACCTCCGTGTCCGTCCGGAGCGTACAGGGGTACCCGTACATCTCTATGGTGCGGCGGTTGGCGTCGTATGACGAGATCTCTCCGTTGTGTACGACGGAGTATTCCAGCAGAGAAAACGGATGCGCTCCGCCCCACCATCCCGGCGTATTCGTGGGATAGCGTCCGTGAGCCGTGAAGCAGTAGCCCTCGTATTCATCCAGCATGTAAAAGCGGCCCACATCCTCCGGAAAACCTACGGCTTTGAAAACTCCCATATCTTTCCCGCTGGAAAACACGTACGCGCCCTCGACGTCGCGGTTTACTTTCAACACGGCGCGCGCGACGTACTCGCGCTCGTCGACGCCGTCAAACTCCGCCTTTTCCGCTATCGGCTTCACAAAATACCGCCATATCGTCGGTTCGTCCGTTATCTCGGGTATGCGGCGCGTGGGTATGGCGGAGTCCTCCGCCACGTCGAACCGCTCCTCAAGATACCGCTCGCACCTGAGCTTCGCGGTCTCATCGTCAAAAAAAATGTGCAGCGCGTAATGCTCCCTGCGCTCCGGGTATATGCCGTACGCGGCAAATCCGCCGCCAAGTCCGTTTGACCTGTCGTGCATTACTTCTATCGATTTTATGACCCTGTCTCCGCCTATCGGTCTGCCGTCACGTGAAAATATGCCCGAAATAGCGCAGCCCGACGGTATTCTCTGTATGCCCTCCAGCACCCTTATCTCACACCCTCCCGCACTCCGGGCGCAAAACGCCCGCGATTCCCCGCGCGCGACGCGGCGGGGAACCGATATAGGATCAATATGTCGCGTGTATCGCGGCCGTCGCGGCGCGTGTCCGCGCGGCGGACGACCGCACGCCGCCAGTATATATCAGCGCATACGCAATGTCAAATTTGCGCTTGCGGAATAATTTCGTTTGTGATGGCTTCGCCATCACAAACGAGTCACGGGAGCTTGGATCTCGCCGCGCGCGGCTCGCAAAGAGCGTTTTCCGAGGAATAAATCCCCGGAAAACGCGAAATATTACAATTTTTGCATCG
>JAITKI010000051.1 GCA_031278515.1 Oscillospiraceae bacterium
AGCGAGCGAGCGTTCGCGTTTACGCGGACGCGAGACTTAGCGAAGGGTGCGCCGACGACGTCGGAGACATGACCAGCTGTAATTATTGCCATGCCCCCCTCGGGCGCAAGCCCGACGCGTCAGAGGGGATCTCTCCGCCGATACTTTACGAATGTCCGAAACGGCGGCGCGCGCGCGAAAAAGTTAATAAATCCAAGCCGCAGGCAAAAAAAGTTAAATTGGGGTATGTTTTGCGATTTCCTCACGCGGTAAAATTTGACAAAACCGGAATTTGTATTCTAAAGAAAGGCATGGTCATAAATATGCGCGGTACAACAGGAAGTCCGGATCTCCGGATCGTCAAGACACGCGGCGCCCTCGCGGGCGCGCTGTGCGACGCGCTCGCGAGACAAAAGTTCAGCAAGATCACCATATTCGACATATGCGCCGCAGCCCGTGTAAGCAGGGCGACGTTCTACACGCACTTTGTGGACAAGTACGATCTGCTGAAACATCTGCTCGCCGGATTCGGAGACGAATTCGCCAAGATCATCCGCCTGTACGGGAGCGACGCGGCCGCAGAGAAAATCTGCTCGTTCATGTGCGAAAACACGAAGTTCATAGTAAACCTACTCAAGGAACCCGACAGAGAGGTGATAGACCTGCTGACAGACTTTTTCGCGGACATGTTCTCACCTTACGCTAACAGTATGCTCGGCGTCAGCGTCGAGCAGGCCGTCGCGTCGCGGTTCTGCGCCGGGGGGCTCATCAACCTCATGATGTGGTACGCGCACAGCAGGGCGCAGCAGCGCGAGAGCGTCGCCCGGAGGGTAGACTGCGTTCTCGAGATCATCGACACCGTATTCGGAAGCGTATCTCGTCCGGAACTCTCTCCCTCCGCGCCGTGGGATCGGCGCGTCACATCCGTTCGGGCGCGGTGACACCTATCACGCCTAAGCCTATGGCGACGACACGCCGCGTCGTATCGGCGAGTTTCAGGCGCGCCTTGAGGACATCCTCCCGCTCGCCGCGCATCCGGCACGCGCCGTAGAATTTGTGAAACCTCGCGGCCAGCTCCGTCACGTACCTGTTTATACGCGACGGATCGCGGTCGCGCGCGGCCTGTACGATCTCCTCCGGCAGGAGCGCTATCTGCTTTATCAACTCCCTCTCCGACGGCTCGCGCAGCAACGCGGCGTCGATATCGCGCGCGGCCGGCACACAATGCCCGTCGGCGCCGAGCGCGTCGATGAGACTGCAAATACGCGCGTGCGCGTACTGCACGTAGTACACCGGATTCTCGCTGTCCTGCCGCACCGCCAGATCGAGATCGAATTCGAGGTGCGTATCCGGCTTGGCGTTGAAGAAAAATCGACAGGCGTCAACCGATATCTCGTCGAGCAGATCGTTCAGCGTGAGCGCCTTGCCCGTGCGCTTTGAGACCTTTACGACCTCTCCGTCGCGTTTGAGCAATACCATCTGCATGAGAAGAAATTCCAGCTCCCCTTGCGTGACGCCGAGCGCGGATCGCAGAGCGGGCGCCGACATCATGGCGCCAAAGCGCACCGTATGCCCGTGGTGGTCGGCGCCGAGCACATCTATCACCCGCTCAAAGCCGCGCTCGGCGAACTTGTCGCGGTGGTACGCGATATCGGCCGCCTGATACGTGTACGAACCGTCGGAACGGCGGAGTACCTCGTCCTTGTCCGCGCCCAGCGCCGTGTTTTTCAGCCAGAGAGCGCCGTCACTCTCATACGTCAGACCGCTCTCCGTCAGGCGCCGTATGGTGTCTTCAACGTATCCGCTCGCGTGCAGACGGCTCTCCGGGAACCACTCGTCGAAGCGAATACGGTATCGCTCGAGATGTTCGCGCATCAGCTCGATATTTCGCGGTATGCCGATCTCGACGAACCGCCTTGCCAACTCGCTCTCCGGCAGCGCGGCGAGAGAGTCCCCCTCGCGCCCGTATACCTCGGCCGCCAGCTCGCGTATGTCGTCTCCGTGGTAGCCGTTTTCCGGGAATCGGACGGCGTCCTCGCCGAGACATATCTGCATGTACCGCGCCGCCGCCGACTTGCCGAACAATTCCACCTGGTTTCCCGCGTCATTCACGTAAAACTCGCGGCGGACATCGTATCCCGCCATCTCCAGCACGGAAGCGAGCGCGTCCCCGAGTACGCCCCCGCGCGCGTTGCCGATGGTCATGGGGCCGGTAGGATTAGCGGACACAAATTCAACCATGACGCGCTTGCCGCCGCCGTAGTCCGAGCGCCCGTAGCTTGCGCCGTCTTCCTCCGCCGCGCGCAGCACGTCGGAATACCACTTGTCCGACAGCGTAAAGTTCATAAACCCGGCGCCGGCCGCGCCGCATGTCGCAAAATATCCTCCGTCAAGCTTGATATGCGCAAGGAGCGCGCCGGCAATCTCGCGGGGCGGACGGCGCATCGCCCTTGCGGCGGCCATCGCGTGAGTGGCGGCGAAATCGCCGTTTGACGGATCGCGCGGTATCTCCAGGACGCCGGACGGCTCGGCGTCAGGCGGCAGCGCCCCCGCTCCGGAGGCGGCGCGGTACGCGTCCAGCAGCAGCTCGTCCAATTGTCGCATGGCGTCGCGTATCAGATTTGACATTGTCCGCTCTCCCCTTTTTCAATGCCGCCTCTTCCGCCGTTTCCCGCGCTTTTTCCCGCCGGCATGATATTGATCTTGAACTTATTGCGGCTCGCCACAAGGTTGTCCACGTCCAATATGTACCGAATCTCCAGATCCCCGCCGTCGTCGTCCATATTCTTGACGATGCTTTTTGTCTCGAGTCCCATCGTGAGCGCTCCGAACGGCGTGTTGTATATGAAATGGTGCTTTTTTGATTCGGAGAATACCATATCGCCGGAAGACCCGTCCTCGCGCGTGAGTACGACATTGTCGTCGCCGACGAAGAATGTCGTGCGCGTACCGGCGCGTCCTGTCATCTCCGATTCCAGATAGCTGATCTCGGTGAAATCCTTGCCGCGCGTGTATATGCCGTCGGTAACAAGCTCAAACGACTCATCCTCGGAATCCGGAGACTCCTGCGAACCTATTATCGAGATCCTTGCGTTGTCCATAATTTGAAACCACCCCTGAAACGACTCATTCGAGCGTCACCTGTTCCACGCTCCCGCCTACGCTCAAGCCCAGAAAAATCGACGCCAGCTCTGAAAAACCCTCCGTGCTGTCGGTCACAAAGTAGCGGCGCCGCCCGCCCTCGCCCGACAGAAGATCCATCTCCCCCAGGTCGCGCGCGACGCGCTGCGCCGTCACGGCGCCCGAATCCACTATCGCCACGTCCGGACCCATTATCTCGGATATGACTCCGCGCAGAAGCGGATAATGTGTGCAACCGAGTATGAGCGTGTCCACGCCGCGCTCCCGCAAGGGCGCGAGATACTCGCCCGCCACCGCCCTCACCACGATGTCGCCGGCCGACGCCCTGCCGTTCTCAACAAGCGGCACAAACAGCGGACACGCCGCGCTCCACACCTCGGCGTCCGGCGCGATCATCCGCAGCGCCTCGACGTAAGCTCCGCTGCGCACAGTCGCCACAGTTCCTATTATGCCTATTTTTTTGTTTGATGTCAATCTCACGGCCTCGGCCGCCGGAGGCCCGACGACGCCGAACACCGGCATATCGTATTCCGCGGAGATCGCGCCCAGCGCCACGGAGCACGCCGTGTTGCAGGCGATTACAATCGCCTTGACGCCGAGACCGGCGAGAAAAGCCGCGTCCTGACCGGCGTATTTTGTTATAGTCTCGCGCGAGCGCGAGCCGTACGGCACGCGTCCCGTATCGCCGAGATACACTATGTCCTCTCGGGGAAGCACCTCCATGAGCTTTTTCACGGCGGTCAGTCCGCCGAGTCCGGAGTCAAAAACCCCGATTGGCCTGTGATCCATAGCTGTGACCATACCTTTCGTTTTACTGCAAACACAAGACGGCCATAAAAAGCCGCGCCGCCGTATGCGAACCATATAATATTATATTATCGCCCGCAAGACAAGTATAACAAGAATAATTTCGTTTGTAGCGATTTTCGCCCTTCGTCCTTTTCGGCGTAGGCGAAAAGAATTTTTGCGGAGGAGTGCGTCTCGTCCTCACGGACTGCGCTAAGCAAGTTCCCGGCTAAAGCCGGGAACTTGCTCGCTCCGTCGTTCGTCCTCTCCCCACGAAGTCCTTCGACTTCGCGGGGACCCCTATATAACGGAGCAAAAATTG
>JAITKI010000061.1 GCA_031278515.1 Oscillospiraceae bacterium
CCCCCGTCCAAAACCGAATCGCAACCCAGCGGAGCGGTTGCGATTCGGAGAGGAGGAGCCCCGTCGCGCGCGAGCTTTCGGATTTAGCTGGAAGCGAGTCTTAGCATTGGGTGCTCCGACGACGCGGCGCTTCACAGAGGAACGAGGTTAAGCTGGTATGTGCCCGTTGTCGATTGAAAGCGGTGACGTCAAATCCAAGTCATTACGCCGTGCGCCGTAACCCCCGTCCAAAACCGAATCGCAACCCAGCGGAGCGGTTGCGATTCGGAGAGGAGGAGCCCCGTAGCGAGCGAGCGTTCGGCTTTAGCCGAAAGCGAGACTTAGCGAAGGGTGCGCCGACGACGCGGCGCTGATTACCGGGATTCCGGTTGAGCAATTGGAACAGTATTTGTAACAAGCGCCCCATGCGGCGTCCTAATCCCCCTCGGAGAGCGGAGGAATACTCAAAGGGAGACTGGTTTTCGCCCCACGCGGCGAGGCCGCGCAGGGACCCCGCCCCCTTTGCCGAAGCGCTGTGCGTAGCGCGAGCATTTGCTCTTCGCACAGCGCTTCTTGATGTATACTTTTTCGACAGATTTCCCCACGTTCACCCGTTCTGAGACAATTTTGCGGATTGTGTGGAATATTGCGAGGTTTGTGCCGGCAAATATTGTTCGATTGTGCGAATTTAATTCAATGCGCTCGTAGTTGTCAACCTGAAATTATTTTTGGGTTGACAAAGGGCGCCCGATGGTGTATCATCAAAGCGATTTTACAAAACCTTATGGAGGGTGTGAGCGCTTGGATCTGCGTAAACGCGTATTGGAGAAACTTGAGAACAACAGGGGGAAGACAATTTCCGGCGAAGACCTGGCAAGCGGGGCCGGAGTCAGCCGCAACGCCGTCTGGAAGGCGGTGGAGGCGCTGCGCGCGGAAGGACACATAATAGAGTCGGACGCCGGCGCGGGCTACCGCATGTCGCCTGAAAGCAGCGTACTGTCGGCGCCCGGGATATGTAAGTATATAGACGCCGGCCATCCGTTCCGCGTGGAGGTTTACGACTGCCTGTCGTCAACAAACGCCACCGTTTCGGAGCGCGCCGCCCAAGGCGAAGCGCAGTGGCTCGTCGTAGTCGCGGGCAGCCAGAGCGCCGGCAAGGGGCGGCAAGGCAGAGCTTTCTACGCGCCCGCGGATTCCGGAGCGTATTTCAGCATCCTGCTGCGACCGAATGCCGCCATGTCCGGACCGCAGCACATCACCGCGGCGGCGGCGGCGGCCGTGGCGGAGTCGGTGGAGACAGTTTCCGGCGCGCGCGCGGGCGTCAAGTGGGTCAACGACGTATTCTGCGACGGTTTAAAAGTCTGCGGCATACTGACGGAGGCATCCGTGGATATGGAGAGCGGCGGACTCGCCTACGCCGTTCTCGGCATCGGGATAAATATCACGCAGCCTGAGGGCGGCTTTACGGGTGAACTCGCCGGCGTCGCAGGCGCCGTGTTCGGCTTGAGCGGCGCGCCCGCCGATATCCGCAACAGACTCATCGCTGAGATTTTGGTTCGGTTTGAGGCTTATTATTCCGCTCCGGGGGAGATGCGCTTTTTGCGCGCTTACAGAGAGCGCTCCATCGTGACAGGGCACGATGTTGATGTTGTGTTCGGCGGCGCAGTCAGGCGCGCGCACGCCGTCGGCATTGACGACGAATGCCGTCTCATCGTGCGCTATGAGGACGGATCGACGGACGCGCTCGCGGCCGGAGAGGTGAGGAGGGTTTTTTTATGAACGGAATTTCGATGCATAAAACGCGCGAGATGGCGTATACGGCGCTCATGGCGGCGGCGATTTGCGCGCTGGCGCCGTTTCAGATACCTGTCGGCCCGGTACCGGTGACACTTGCCACATTTGCCGTGTATGTCGCGGCGGCTACGCTCGGGGCCGGGCGCGGCGCCGCCGCCGTCGCGCTGTACATCGCGCTCGGCGCGATCGGACTGCCGGTATTCTCGGGGTTTTCCGGCGGTCTGCCGAAACTCTTTGGTCCGACTGGAGGCTATATCGCGGGATATCTCCCGTGCGCCGCGGTCACGGGTTTCTTCGCCGATTGGTATTCGCGGCGGCGCGCGGCGCGTGAGGGCGGAGCGGCGGGCGAAAAGCGCGGCGCCGCCCGCTCGCGCCGCCCTTGGATGTACGCCGCGGGTATGGCGTTGGGAACGGTATTGTGCTATACTGTCGGGACGGCGTGGTTCGTATATCAACGCGGAGTCACGTGGGGCGCCGCTCTGGCAATTTGCGCGCTGCCTTTCTTGCCGTTTGACGCCGTTAAAATTGTCGCGGCGTCGGCAATTTCGCCGGTAATCAGGGCAAGACTCAAATTGGAATATGGATGATATATATGACGGTTAAACAAAATCGTTCCCGCAGTCTTCCCGGCCTTTTGATGGCGGCGCTGGGACGCGCCGTCTCGGCTGTCCCGTCGGCCTTGCCGTTCGTCGCGGCGGCGGCGGTCATGACGGGCTGCGGCGGCCGCTTGCCTCCGAATACCGTAAAATCGCCGGAAGATGTCGCGGGACGCGTGATAGGCGCGCTGGACGGAACCGCCTGCGCCGCGCTGGCGTCGCAATACGGCGACGTGCGGCGGTTTGGCGACGAGGAGTCCATGATGGAAGCGCTCAGGCAGGGAGGGCTTGATTGCGTCGTGACCGACGCATCCTCCGTGAGCGGAAAACTCACTCGGGTCAAACCCCTGCGCGACCCCCTCGCCGAGTACAGCTTCTCTTTCGTCGTCGCGAAGGAAAACGGCGACCTGAAAGCGGCGATAAATTCCGCGCTCGATTCACTGCGCTCAAGCGGTGAGCTGGCGCGCATAGAAAACGGGTATCTCGAGGAGTCCGGCGCGGCGTATTCGCCGCCCGCCGGCGCGGAAAATCCCCGCGCAACGCTGAGGGCGTCCGTAAGGGCGGAGTTCGCTCCGTACGTATATCTCGATGAGAACGGGCGGCCCTCGGGTATAGACATAGACATCGCGCGCGCCGTGGGCGGCCTTCTCGGTGTGGACATTGAGTTCACAGCCGACGACCCGGACGAACTTGTGACCAAAGTGCGTCACGGCAAGACGGACATCGCGTTCGGGGGCTTGTGCGAGACGGAGGCGGACTCGGAGCTTGTGGATTTTACATCCCCGTACGCGACGACGATTTTGGATATATACGTGAGAGGGTAGCGCGGCAATGTCGGTATTCGACACGGGCGTCAGATATATCAAGGGCGTCGGCGAGGGCAGAGCAAAATTGATGGAAAAACTCGGCGTACGCACGCTGGGGGAGCTGGTGCGCTACTTCCCGCGCGCGTATGAGGACAGAACCGTCTTCAAGCGCGTGCAGGAACTTATGCCCGGCGATACCGTGTGTGTGCGGGCGGCGGTGACCCAGCCCGAGCTTTATCACGTCAGAAGAGGTCTCGACACCATCAGGTTATCCGCGGCTGACGACACCGGAATCCTGCGTATCGTTTTTTTTAACCAGACCTTTATACGCGATCGCATGGCGCCGGGAGAGACGTATATCTTTTACGGCAAGGTGACGGGGACGGCCAGGCGGCCCGAGATGCAAAATCCCGTGTTCGAGCCGGAGTCTGAGTCGGGGCGAGGAATGCACACGGGCGCCATTGTCCCCGTGTACGCGCTCACGGCCGGTATCTCGCAGAAAATAATGTCGAACGCCGTGCGTCAGGGACTGCTGCTGTGCGGAGACAAACTTCCCGATCCGCTTCCGCCGTCCGTGCGCGAGCGCCACTGCCTGGCGCAGGCGCGTTTTTCTTACAATAATATCCACTTCCCTTCGGATTTAGACGCTCTGGAACTGGCCCGCAAACGCCTGATATTCGAGGAACTCTTTATCCTCGCCGCGGCGATGAAAATAATGCGCGGCAGGAGGTCGGCAAAAGCCGGCAGGGTACTTCACGCCGAAGGGTGCGAGGAATTCTTCGCCGCTCTCCCGTTCGAACTCACAGGCGCGCAAAAGCGCGCGATACACGAGGCCGCCCGCGACATGGCGTCCGGCGTCGCGATGAACCGGCTCATACAGGGCGACGTCGGCTCCGGCAAGACCGCGGTGGCGGCGGCGTGCTGCTACCTGGCGTGGAAGTCCGGCTGCCAGTCCGCACTGATGGCGCCGACCGAACTGCTCGCGGAGCAGCACTACAGCTCGCTCGCCGCGATGTTTGAGCCCCTCGGTATGCGCGCCGGCTTGCTCACGGGCGGCATGACGGCAAAGAAACGCCGCGACGCCCTGTCAAAGATTGCGCTAGGCGAAATCGACGTCGCCATAGGTACGCACGCGCTCATAAGCGACAGCGTGACGTTCCTCGACCTCGCGCTTGTCATAACGGACGAACAGCACCGCTTCGGCGTGCGCCAGCGCTCCGAGCTCACGGCAAAGGGCGAGTGCGCGCATGTGCTCGTGATGTCGGCTACCCCGATACCGCGTACTCTCGCGCTCATGATCTACGGCGACCTGGACGTGTCCGTCATCGACGAACTTCCGCCCGGACGTCAGCGCGTAGAGACCTTCGCCGTCGGGGAGAAGTACAGGACTCGCGTTTACGAGTTCACGCGCGCCCTGACAGGCCGTGGACGCCAGGCGTACGTGGTGTGTCCCGCCGTCGAGGACAGTGAGGACGAGGTCCCCGGCCTCGTCTCAGCCGTGGAATACTCGGAAAAGCTGGCCGCCGAGGTGTTTCCGGACAGGCGCGTTGCGCTCGTACACGGCAGAATGAAGACAAAGGAAAAGGACGCCGTGATGAAGGCGTTCCGCGCCGGCGAGATCGACATACTGGTGGCCACGACTGTCATAGAAGTCGGGGTAGATGTGCCTAACGCAGTGCTGATGATAGTCGAAAACGCGGACAGGTTCGGCCTGTCGCAACTGCACCAGCTGCGCGGACGCGTGGGGCGAGGAGAACACAAATCATACTGCATACTCTTCGAGGGCGCGGGCGGCGCCGCCGCGCGCGAGCGACTGGATGTACTCTGCCGGCACGGCGACGGATTTGAGGTGGCAAAGCGCGATCTGGCGCTGCGCGGCCCCGGCGATTTTTTCGGCTCGCGGCAGCACGGATTGCCTGAATTAAAGATAGCAAGTCTGCTCTCCGATATGGACATCTTAACGACGGCACAGGACGCCGCGCGAGAGACGCTTGAGGACGATCCCGAGCTGCGCAAACCGGAGAACGCCGCTCTCTCCGCGAGCATACACGAGATGCTCAACCAAGCCGCGGCGGGCGGCGGCGGACTTTCCTGATCAGACCCGTATTTTCTTCAGTCTCGCGAAGCGCGGGAGACCGTTTTCCAGCGGGCGCGACGGTTCCCCCTGTATGAGCGGCAGCGCGTAGTCGTAAAATTCGCTCCTCACGGAACAGCGTTCGGGGTCGATCCAGTCGAGCGGTACCTTTTTTTCGGCGTTCGCGGTCATCGCGAGAGGCTGATGGACTATCCTGCACGCGTATCCGCCGCCTGAGTTCTCGCGCTCAAAGGCTATCATTTTGCCGCTCATGCCCGATATCGCGCTTTCGACGGCGGCGGCGCCCGCCAGCCGCGCCTCTTCTATGTCCGTCTGCGACGCGATATGCGCGCCGCACCGTTGCAGCAAACTGAGTTCGATAGCACGCACTTTAACGCCCGTCGCCCGCTTCACCGCGTCCGCCAAAATCGCGGCAAGCCCCCCCAGTTGGGCGTGTCCGAATCCGTCCGCGGCGGAAACGGGAGCATCAGAGACGAAGGAGCCGTCCGGGTATCGAATACCCTCCGATACGGCTATCAGGCACTTGTTTTTTTCGCCGCACACGCGCTTCACCCTGTCTGTAAACGCGTCGAGCTCGAACGGAATCTCCGGGAGATACAGCAAATCCGGCGGGCAACCGGACAGCGAGGCGAGCGCTGCGGCGCCCGCCAGCCAACCGGCGTTGCGGCCCATTATCTCCACGACGGTAACGGCGCCCGTATTGTACGCGTGGGTATCCTTGTACACCTCCGCAATAGACGTGGCTATGTATTTGGCGGCGCTCCCATAACCCGGGCAGTGATCCGTTCCCACGAGATCGTTGTCGATTGTCTTTGGGACGCCGATCACGCGGCACTCATACCCCTCGCGTTCGAGAAAGCGGCTGACCTTGTCGCAGGTGTCCATGGAGTCGTTGCCGCCGTTGTAAAAAAAGTACCGGACATTGTGTTTTTTGAATGTCTCCAGAATACGCGCGTACTGCTCTTCATCCTTGAGTTTCACGCGGCTGGAGCCGAGCTCCGACGACGGAGTGTACTGCAAAAGTTCGAGTTCTCGCGGGTCTTCGCGTCCGAGATCGTAAAGCGTGTCGCCCAAGATACCGAGTATGCCGTGCGCGGCCCCGTAGACCGCCGTAATCGCCTCAGAGCGCAGCGCAGCGGATATCACTCCGTAGGCGCTCGCGTTTATGACGGACGTAGGACCGCCCGATTGCGCGAACACACACGCGCCGGTCAGTTTACCGCCCAATATCAATCATTCCTTTCACCGCGAACGGAGGTCCGCCGCGGACGACACAGACGCGCTTATCCGCGCCCCGGACTCCCCGCCGCCCGACGCCTCCGCCAACAAATATTTTCGTATGCAGCGGTTTTCGCTCTCCCGTCCTTTTCGCCTACGGCGAAAAGAATTTTTGCACAGGAGTGCGTCCCGTGCGACGGAGCAAAAATTGTAATATTCCGCATTTTCCGGGGATTTATTCCTCGGAAAATGCTCTTTGCGAGCCGCGCACGGCGAGATCCATTCTCCCGTGACTCGTTTGTGATGGCGAAGCCATCACAAACGAAATGATTCCCAACGTCCTGGATTTGACCGGCGTCCTCATATCTGATATAGTCTTGCGGATACTGTCGCGCGCCGTCGAACGGGAGCGCGGTCCGCTTCGGTAATCTCGCCAACGAGAAAAAAGCATGGCGCGCCGGAGAAGACTCGAACTCCCGACCTTCTGGTCCGTAGCCAGACGCTCTATCCAACTGAGCTACCGGCGCACAACGGCACTATACTAGCACAGTCCGCACGATAATGCAAGGACTTTTTTATTGATTTGGGGGGCGGTGGCATTGCTCATAAGGCAAGCTCTGAAAGATTACAGTCTGCTTGAGGTTGAGGACGAACTCACACGCGAGACATACTGCGGCTGCCGGCAGGAGTGGTTCGCCACAAGCTGGAAGCGCGCGTCCGGCTGCGGCCCGTCCGTCGTATCCACCATAATGAATTATATCAGCCGCTCGCGCGAAAAGGACGGCCCGCCCGGGCGCGTGACAAAGGATGCGATGCGGCGCCTCATGGACGACGTCTGGACGTTCGTGACGCCCACGCTCCGCGGCATACCCAGCACAAAGATACTGCGGGACGGCATAGACCGATATGTGTCGCATAACGCGCTCGGCCTCTCGGCTGACGAGCTTGTGATACCGAGGCGCCGCGAACTTCGTCCGCCGCTCCGCGATGTCGTCTCTTTCCTGAAAACGGCGCTTGAGTGGGATATTCCCGTAGCGTTCCTGTCTCTGGATAACGGCGAGGAAAAAGTTCTCGACACATGGCATTGGGTCGTGCTTGTATCCCTCGCGTACGAGCCCGGCGCCGACGCCGTAAACGTCGAGGTCATAGACGAGTGCAGGATGTTTGAGGCAAATTTGCGAAAATGGTACGAAACCACCGCGGTCGGAGGGGGTTTTGTGCGTCTCCGGCCGCGGTGAGCGGTCCCTCCCGTCCGGCTACGGCCGGCGTTTCCTGTTTTTCGGCTTCGCCTGCGTGTGTCCGGCGGCGGCGCCGTCCGCATCCTCTCCGCGCAGATAGACGTACCAATAAGGCACTCCTATCAGACCGGCGCCTCCGATTATATTGCCTATTGTGACCGGAATCAGGTTTTTCACGACGAGCGCCCCCCATGTCAGCGCGCTCAGATTTTCGCCGACGGCGACGGACGCCGCGTACCGGGGATCGGCGGAGGCCATAATGCCCGCCGAAATATAGTACATGTTCGCGACGCTGTGTTCATACCCGCAGAGGACAAACACCATCACGGGCAGGAACAGCCCGGCTATTTTTCCCGTTACGTCCTTCGCGGCGTACGCCATCCACACCGCGACGCACACAAGAAAGTTGCATAGGACGCCGCGCAGAAGCGCGTCGCCGAAGCCAAGCTCCACCTTCCCTATCGCGGTATGTATCGCGGCGGCCGCAAGCTGGTTGTCAAACAGCGAAAACGTATGCCCGTAGACGACGATGGCCGCCACGAGCAGTCCGCCGACAAAATTTCCTATATACACGATTATCCAGTTGCGCAGCATTGCGCCGACGCGTATATCGCGCGTCAGAACGGGTATGATTATGAGACAATTGCCCGTAAAAAGTTCACTGCCCGCTATGAGCGTCATGGCTAGTCCCGTCGGGAACATCAGCGCGCTCACCAGCTTGGCGAGCGAGGGGGACGATATAGAGACGGATGCCGTCGTCGCCCCAACGCTCGCCAGCGCGATGAACATGCCCGCGAGTATCGCGAGCGGGAACAAGCGCCCCGCCCTCTGTCTGGCTTTGCTCGAACCTGTGGCAACATAGTTGCGCGCTATCTCTTTAGGTGAATACATGATCTTCAATCCTCATAAATTCAGTAATTTGTCGCCTTTATCCGGAAATACGCCTGCGGGTGCGAGCAGACGGGGCACTCCGCGGGAGCCTTTTTGCCGATTATGATGTGTCCGCAGTTCGCGCACTGCCACACGGCGTCGTTATCGCGCGAGAACACGAGACCGCCCTTAATGTTCGCGAGCAGCGCCTTGTACCGCGCCTCGTGCTCTTTTTCCACACGCCCGACTTCATCAAACAGGTACGCTATGTGGTCAAAGCCCTCCTCACGCGCCGTCGCGGCAAACTCCGCGTACATCTCCGTCCATTCGTAGTGCTCGCCCGCCGCGGCGTCGCCGAGGTTTGCCGGCGTCTCAGGGACGGCGCCCCCGTGCAGCAGCTTGAACCAGATTTTCGCGTGCTCCTTCTCGTTGTCGGATGTCTCCTGAAAGATGTCGGCTATCTGCTCATAGCCGTCCTTGCGCGCTTTTGAGGCATAGTATCCGTATTTGACGCGCGCCTGACACTCTCCCGCGAACGCCGCGTAAAGATTCACCTCCGTCTTGCTGCCCTGTAATATCGCAGCCATTTCCACCACTCCTTCCGATTAAAATATATATCCGTGCGGTCGCCGCGCGCGCGGCGACCTCGGCCGACAGTATTCTATCACAGTGTCCGCAGTATTTTCAATATTATTCTCCGAAGAATCATTTCGTTTGTCACGGCCGGGGCCGTAACAAACGAGTAACGAGGGTTGGATCTCGCCGTGCGCGGCTCGCAAAGAGCATTTTTCGAGGAATAAATCCCCGGAAAATGCGGGATTTTACAATTTTTGCTCCGTCGCACGAGACGCGCTCCTGTGCAAAAATTCTTTTCGCCGTAGGCGAAAAGGACGGGAGAGCGAAAACCGCTGCAAACGAAAACATTCCCGAAGAATAATTTTGTTTGTGATGGCTTTGCCATCACAAACAAAATTATTCAAAACTCACCGTCGCCTATTTCGATTGGCGCGTTCGCTGTACTGGAAACACAGCGAACGCGCCAATATTCGCAGTCAGCGCCGATTGCGCCCATCCGGCAGGTCATGACAAGTACGATCGGGATTCGCGCACGGGAGTAAAAAAATTTTTTTGAAAAATCTCAAAAAAAATATTGACACAGCGGAAACAATGTGTTACAATTCCTTTACAATAACCCGATGGAGGTAGCATATGCCCGCTTCTACTACAACTGAAATCCGCGCCGCCCTCGAATACAAGGGCCATCCTCTGCGCCGGAAGGACAACCTCATATACTACGGCAGCATGGCGGACAAGTACATCGTCATGCTCCAGGTGACCGAGACGAAGAAGTCAGGCGGCCTGGATGTCCCGTCAAAGGTCACCGTCCAGTTGCAATACACCGATTCGAATCTCAAATCCCGGGACAGGGTCGTGAAAAAGAGCGATAAGACAAGCTTGTTCGAGGCAGTCGACGTGGCATCGGTCTGGCTGGACAGGGCGTTGTCAGGAAAGTAACGCAAAAATCACCCGCCGGCGGCCTATCCCGGGCCTGCGGCGGACCGCTCGAAAGGAAATCATCTCAAATGAAAACCGCAAAAGTATTTCTCTGTGCCATTATAGGCGCCGTCATTTTTGTTTCGTCTCTCACCCCGGCGGCCTCGGCGGCCAATCTGGCGTACGGCGCGGCCACGGTGGAGGCGACGCAGCTGAACGTCCGGTCGGGGCCGAGCACCTCCAGCTCCGCCGTCGCCATGCTCGACAACAGCGACATCGTCGTCATACTGGAAAAGACAAACAGCGAGTGGTTTTACATAAATTTCAACGGAACCGAAGGGTACGCGAAATCGGAGTATTTCAGGGACGTGCTGACGGCCGAAAATTTCAACGCCACGGGTAAACTGACAGGGGACTCGGTGTTCATAAGGAAGAGCCCCTCGACCAACTCCGAAGTGCTCGGCGACTACGACAACGGAACGTCCATGAGCGTCATCGGCGTCAATAACGGCTGGTACAAGGTGCGGCACGACGATATCACCGGATATGTGCGCTCCGACTACATGCGGATTGTGTCGAGCTATCAGCCCGACAGCACCACGAAGCGGACCGCGGATAAGACGTCGTCCGCGCCCGCCCACTCAAAGACGGGCAACGCTATCGTCGATTACGCGCTTGGGTATCTCGGCAGCAGGTATGTGTACGGAGGCGCGTCGCCGTCAGGTTTCGACTGCTCCGGCTTCACGACTTACGTATTCAAGAATTTCGGCGTCTCGCTCACGCGAAACGCGTCCGGACAGTACAGGGACAACGGCGTACATATTGAGAAATCTGAGTTGGGCGCGGGCGATCTCGTGTTCTTCTCGTCCAGCGGCAGCCGCGTGACGCATGTTGGAATATATGTCGGCGATCAGGAATTTATTCACGCGTCAACGTCGTCAACGGGCGTAATCATAAGTCGTTTGGACAGCGCGTACTATACCAGGACTTGGTTCGGCGCGAAACGCGTGGCCTGACGGCCCTTCTCCGGCGACCGGCCTGAGTTCGGGAGACGTTTTACGCGCCGAAATGAGCTTGGTTTTCACCGCGTCGGAGTTCGCGCCGTGGCGCGTCACGGCGCCGGTCAGCGGCGGGCGAGACTTTTGACACCCGAACCATAAATGGGGGAACATGGAAGAGCTTCTGGATCGCTTGGGCCTTACGAAAGACGCCACGCTGACTTTCGCCGTCAGGGCGGCGGCTGTCGTCTTGGTCACGGCCATACTGGTGAAGATCGTCAACGCCCTCTTCAAGAGAGCGCTGAAAAACAGGTCCATAAGCGGCAGAAGTCACGGATACCTCAGTTTGGTGCGCTATGTCCTGCTTATCG
The DNA here is from genome assembly GCA_031278515.1 of Oscillospiraceae bacterium. GTDB lineage: Bacteria > Bacillota > Clostridia > Oscillospirales > Oscillospiraceae > JAISBX01. The sequence goes on from JAITKI010000061.1 coordinate 11,460, forward strand.
CGCTTTATATCGTCGCCGGCATGAGCATACTGTCCGGCAATATAAAGACATCGCTGAGCGCGCTGCTGGCAAGCTCGGGAATCGCCGCCGTAGTGCTGGGCATCGCGTGTCAGGAGACAATAGGTAATATATTCGGCGGCGTTGTGATTATCTTTTCGCATCCGTTCCGCATAGGCGACGTCATCCGCTATCTCGACCGCGACATATCGGGTACCGTCGAGGAGGTGACGTTGCGGCACACCGTCGTGCGCACTTTTGAAAACAGGCGGCTGATCATACCAAACGGCGTCATAAACCGCAGTTCCATAGAAAATTCGAGCTTTTCGGATCGCAAGATATGCATGTTCCTCGACTTCAGCGTGACATACGATTCCGACATAGATCTCGCAATCCAGACCATAAGCGACGTCATATTGATGCACCCGCATTATTTCGACGTCAGATCGACAGAGGACATGACGGCGGGCGCGCCGCCTGTGCTGGTGCTCGTCAACGAGTTGGCCGACTCGGCCGTCGTCATACGCGCGCGCGTGTGGGTGCGGGATTTCAGCCTGTCGCTCAATATGAAAAACGATATACTGCTGGAGACGTACCGCCGCTTCAAGGACGCGGGTCTGAATTTCGCTTATCCGCACGTCGAGGTGGTGCGATCACACAGGGACGATTAAAAACGCGCTTTGCGCGTTTTTGCGTGTTTTGCGGGGCTTTTGTTTCCTACGCCCGCTGAATATGGTAGAGGAGAGTGTCACAAATGAGCGAACAGCAAATAAGCACATGCCTGGCGACGCGCAATCCCATACTGTTCGGCCGCGGTACGCACACGCGCACAGGCGAGGAACTGCGCCGTCTCGGAGTCACCAAGGCGCTCGTCGTGTGCGATGCCGGCGTCAAAGCGGCCGGCATTCTGGAGAAGATACTCGGGAGTATCCACGCGGCCGGCATCGGGACGGTGGTGTACGACGGCGTACAGTCCGATCCGCCCGACTGGTCGTGCGAAGAGGCCGCGGCCCTCGGCGCGGGAGAGAACGTGAACGGTGTCGTCGCGGTCGGCGGCGGCAGCAGTCTCGACACGGGCAAGGCCGCGAAGATACTTTTAACTAACCCGCCGCCCATATCCCGCTATTTTCTCGCGCATGAGGACGTCGTACCCGACGAGTCGAAGATGTACCCGATAATCGTCATCCCGACGACGGCCGGCACGGGCAGCGAGGCGACGCCGGGAGGCGTCGTCACGGACTCGTCCGCAAATGAAAAGCACAACGTGCCTTGCATGTCGAATCTCGGCATAGTCGATCCCGAGCTGACGCTGGGACTGCCGCCGGGCGTCACGGCGACGACGGCCGTCGACGCGCTGTGTCACGCCGCGGAGGCGTACACGTCAAATAAGCCGAACGCGATAAGCGACATTTTGACGGAGCGGGCGATATCGCTCATCGGGGCGAATCTGCCGCGCGTGTTCGACGACCCCGGCGATCTCGCGGCCCGGGAAGGCGTCCATCTCGCGGCGACGCTCGGCGGTCTCGGCCTGATGGGGCCGTTCTGCCACATACCGCACGAGATAGGACTCATCATCGGTATGCTTTTCCATATACCGCACGGCGCGGCATGCGGCATGACGCTCCCGGAGGGACTTGAGTTTGTGGCGCGGGCGCTGCCGGAACGCGTTGCGACTGTGACCCGGCTGCTCGGCGGCATTGTTCCGGACGGCGCGTCTCCCGGACAGATCGGCGAGACGGCGCGCGAGACAGTAGCCGGATTGTACCGCAAAATAGGCTTTCCGAAGTTGTCGGATTACTGCACGCGCGATGAATTGCCGGCCGCCGCGTCACGCATTATGAATCCGTATCCGTTCGTCCACTGCCCCCGCGAGGTGACCGGGGCGGACGTGACGGAACTTCTCACAAGAGCTTACGACAGGGGGTAACACGCAATGGGAAAGGGTATAGACCACATCTGCGTCGTTGCGGACGATCCGGACAAATCCGTCGATTTCTATACTCGCGTACTCGGCTTTGAATTCGTGATGAGCGAGACTCTTGCGGATCAGGGCATAGAGATATCGCGTGTGCGGTACAGGGGCGACGTCGTCGAGTTTGTGAAGCATCTCGATCCGGACGCGCGGCCGGGACGCGGCGATGGGGCGATAGAACTCATCGGCATAGCCGTATCCGACGTGCGCGCCGAGGCGAAGCGTCTGCGCGAACTCGGCGTCGAATGCCTCATGGACGAACCGGTCATGAGGCCCGGCGGCGGCTTCTTCTTCTTCAGGGGTCCGTCCGGCGAAAAGCTCGAGCTTGTGCAGACGGACGAGGGCTGAGGTTATGGAAAACTTTGGCAGGCTCTCCGGGCGCGTCGCGATTGTCACCGGCGCGACAAGCGGCATCGGCGAGGCTATAGCATACCGATTAGCCCGCGAGGGCGCCGTGACCGTACTCACCGGCCGCCGCGCCGAACTCGGAGAGCGCAACGCGAAGCGCATAACCGACGGCGGAGGGCAGGCGCTGTTCATACGCGCCGATGTAACGCGATATGAGGATATAAAGGCGCTTGCGGCCGAGACGACGGATCGTTTCGGCCGGATCGACATCCTGGTAAATAACGCCGGTGTGCTCGGTAACGTCAGATTCGAGGACGCCACGGTCGAGGACTGGCACAGGCTCATAAACACCGACGCGCTCGGGGGCATATACGCGATGTGGGAAATATTGCCCGTCATGCGCCGGCAGCGCGGCGGAGTCGTCATAAACGTGACGTCTATCGACGCGACGCTCTCATCGCCGCACGAACCGCTCTACTGCTTCATTAAGGCGGGCATGGAGCACCTGACGCGCGCGCTGGCAAAGGAGTACGCCGAATACAATGTGCGCCTGAACAATCTCGCTCCCGGACTCATCGCGACTGATCTCGCGCGCGCCAATCCCGAGATGTTCCGCAAGCTCGAAGAGAGCATCCCAATGAAGCGCGCCGGAACGCCCGACGAGATGGCCGATATAGCCGCGTGGCTGGCGTCCGACGAGGCGTCGTTCGTGACGGGCGCCACGATTGAAGCCAACGGCGGCATGGTGAGATAGCGCGGCTGTTTGCTCCGGGCGCTATTTCCCCCTCTTGCGCTTTTTGCCCTCGCGGCCGCCGAACGCGCCGCCTCCGCCCGCGCCGTCGAATCGGCGCAGCAGTTCCTTTTGCTCGGATGTAAGTCCGGTCGGGGTCTCCACGCGGACGGTAACGAACTGGTCGCCGCGCGCGCCGCCTCGCAGACTCGGTATGCCCTTGCCTCTCAAGCGGAAAACGGAACCCGTCTGCGTGCCTTCCGGCACTGTGTACTTTACCTTGCCGTCGAGCGTCGGTACCTCCAGCTCGGCGCCGAGCGCCGCCTGCACGATAGATATAGGTATCTCGATGAGTACGGCGTCGCCCTCGCGTTCAAACTGCGCGTGGCGCAATATCGAGACGGTGACGTACAGGTCTCCCGCCTGGCCGCCGTCCGCGCCGGCGTGGCCCTGTCCGCGCACCGATACCGTCTGACCGTCGTCAATACCGGCCGGTATATTGACCTTTATCTTCTTGTTTTTCCGCACGAGACCGGCGCCGCGGCACTTGGGACACGGCTGTTTGATGATTTTGCCGCGCCCTTGACATTTGGGACAGTCGGCCGTGGACTGCATGACCCCGAACGGCGTCCGCTGCTGCGAGGTGACGACGCCGGAGCCGTTGCAGTTCGCGCACCGCTCCGCCGTCGTGCCTTTCTTGCAGCCGTCGCCCCCGCACTCGTCGCATTTTTCAATGCGCGACACGCCGACGTCTTTCTCGCAACCGAATGCCGCCTCCTCAAACGTCAGCGTGAGCCCCGCCTGTATCCTGCCGCCCCGACGCGGACCCGCGCGGCTGCCGGAGGAGCGCCCGCCCCCGAATATCGAGCCGAAGATGTCGCTCAGATCGAAATCCACGCCGCCGAAGCCTCCGAAACCGCCGCCCCCGGCTCCGTAACTCGGATCGACGCCGGCGTGTCCGAATTGGTCGTACCTCGCCTTTTTGTCGGAATCGGACAGTATCTCGTATGCCTCGTTTATCTCCTTAAACCGCGCCTCCGCGTCCTTGTCGCCCGGGTTGACATCCGGATGGTACTGCTTGGCCAGCTTGCGGAAGGACTTCTTTATATCGTCGTCGGACGCGCCTTTTCTCAGGCCAAGCACCTCGTAATAATCACGCTTATCCGCCATTATTGTCGTCGTCCACTACCTCGTAATCGGCGTCATAGTATTCGCCGCCTCCGGGCGCGGCATCCCCGGGCGCGCCCTGCTGCGGGGCCGCCTGACTGTACAGCTTCTCGCTCACTGCGTAAAAGGCCTTCTGCAGCTCGTCTGTGGCTTGCTTTATGGTACCGGTATCCGTGCCGCCGAGCGCCGTCTTCACTTTCGCTATCGCGTCCTCTATCGTCTTCTTGTCGCCCGCGTCTATCTTGTCGCCCATCTCAGAGAGTGTCTTTTCGCACTGGTATACGGTCTGATCCGCCTGGTTGCGCGTGTCCACCTCGTCCTTCCGCCGCTGGTCCTCCGCAGCGTACTGTTCCGCCTCGCGCACGGCCTTTTCGATATCATCTTTTGACAGATTCGCGGAGGCCGTTATTGTGATATGCTGCTCCCTGCCCGTGCCGAGATCCTTGGCGGACACGTTGACTATGCCGTTGGCGTCAATATCGAACGTGACCTCAATTTGCGGCACTCCGCGCCGCGCCGGAGCGATGCCGTCGAGATGAAATCTGCCCAAAGATTTGTTGTACTGCGCCATCTCGCGCTCTCCTTGCAGCACGTTGACCTCAACCGACGTCTGGTTGTCCGCGGCCGTAGAGAACACCTGGCTCTTTTTCGTCGGGATGGTCGTGTTGCGCTCAATGAGCTTTGTGAACACTCCGCCGAGCGTCTCTATGCCCAACGACAGCGGCGTGACGTCAAGCAGCAGTATGCCCTCGACGTCTCCGCCGAGTACGCCGCCCTGTATGGCGGCGCCGATGGCGACGCACTCATCCGGGTTTATACCACGGAACGGATCCTTGCCCGTTATGCGCTTGACGGCGTCCTGAACGGCCGGTATGCGCGTCGAGCCGCCCACGAGCAGCACTTTTGACAGCTGCGACGCGTTGAGTCCGGAATCGGCCAGCGCCTGATTGACAGGCCCCATCGTCTTTTCCACGAGGTGCGCCGTCAGTTCGTTGAACTTCGCCCTCGTCAGCGTACTATCAAGATGTTTCGGTCCCGAGGCGTCCGCCGTGATATACGGCAGGTTTATCGCCGCGGTCGTGACGCCGGAGAGATCCGTCTTGGCCTTCTCCGCTGCCTCGCGCAGACGCTGCATCGCTATTTTATCCGTGCTCAGATCGATACCGCTGTCCTTCTTAAATTCCGAGAGCAGATAATTTACGACGCACTCGTCAAAATCGTCGCCTCCGAGGCGGTTGTTGCCCGCCGTGGCGAGCACTTCTATGACGCCGTCCCCAATCTCCAGAACCGACACGTCGAACGTGCCGCCGCCGAGGTCATACACCATGATTTTCTGCTCAGTCTCCTTGTCGAGACCGTACGCGAGAGCGGCGGCCGTCGGCTCGTTAATTATGCGTTTGACGTCCAGGCCCGCTATCTTTCCGGCGTCTTTCGTTGCCTGTCGCTGGGAGTCTGTGAAATACGCCGGTACTGTTATGACGGCCTCCGTGACCTTCATGCCGAGATAGTTTTCCGCGTCGGTTTTGAGTTTTTGCAGTATCATCGCGGAGATTTCCTGCGGGGTGTACTGCTTGCCGTCCACCCCTACCTTGTAGGCGCTGCCCATCTCCCGCTTGATAGACGAGATCGTTCGGTCAGGATTTGTTATCGCTTGCCGCTTGGCGACATGCCCTATCATGCGCTCCCCGTCCTTTGAGAACGCGACTACGGACGGAGTCGTGCGACTGCCCTCCGCGTTGGCGATGACTACAGGCTCGCCGCCCTCGATTACAGCTACGCACGAATTCGTCGTGCCGAGGTCAATACCGATTATTTTTCCCATTATTTTCATTTCCTTTCAGCTTATTAATTTTACAACGGCGCGGGGCTCTCAAACGGAGCCGGTCAGTTCGCCACAGATACGGCCGCGAACCGTATCACGCGGCCGCCAAGCGTGAAGCCCTTTTCAAATTCCTCCGTTATGGTCCCCTCTCCGAGCTCGGGATCCTCCGTGTGGATAAGCGCGCGGTGCTTTTCGGGGTCAAATTTCGCGCCGACGGATTCGATTTCCTCAACTCCCATACCCGCCAGAATTTCGCGCAGTCCCGTCATCGTCATCTCAACGCCTCTGTAAAACGCCTCGTCGGAGCATTTCTGACCGAGCGCCCGGGCAAGGTTGTCGTACGCCGGCAGGAGTCGCGCTATCGTATCCGCGCGTATATCGGTATGCAGCGTCTCGCGCTCTTTCGCGCTGCGTTTCCTGAAATTGTCGTACTCGGCCGCCAGACGCAGATACTTGCCGCGTTCCGCCGCGAGAGACTCGTCCTCCGCGCCGTCCGCTTCCGCTTCCTCTTCGGGACGCGTATCGGCGCCCGGGTCGTTTTCGGGCGGCGCGCCGCTCTCCTCGGGACTATCAACCTCCGGCTCCTCGCGGAGGGACTCGCTCCGGAGCGTCTCGTCGGCCGGCTGCGCGCCCTTCGCCTTTTTCCTGTCAGTTCCGCTCAAAATCCTCATCTCCTTCTAATACATCCATTTGCCCCTCGTCCGGGCCGCCGAGCAGCAAATTCCCTTCGCCGCCTTGAGAAAGCAGCCAACCGAGCGCCCTGGCTATATATTCCAGACGCGACGTGACTTTTGAGTAGTCCATCCGCGTCGGGCCGACGACCCCGACCATCACCCGGATGTCGGCGCCAGCGTCGCAACTCGCCACGACGACGCTTGAATCGCGCAGTTCCTCGGCAAGGTTTTCCGGGCCGATAGTGATCTTGACGTCCCCACCGCGCGCGGGCGCCGGCAGTTTGGCCGGGTTGCGCTCGTCGGAGAGATATCGTATGACCCTGCGCGCCTTGCCGATATCCCTGTATTCGGGATAGTCAAACAGGCTGAGTGCGCCGGACAGCCGCGGCTGCATTTGCTTTGCCTCCATCAGCATCTCTATCGAGAAGCCCGCCACTACGGCCACTATTCCCGCGCTGTCGCCGGCCGCGCGCTCCGTAGCGGATATCAGAGTCGCCGTCATGGCGTCCTCCGCAATGCCCGTGAAACTCGCGTTAAAGAGCGCCGACAGACGCGTGAGAAACGCCGGGCTCACGGGAGCGGTCGAGTGAATCAGCTTGTTTTTCACCGTCTCGCCTCCGAGCATCACAAGAGCTATGAAGGTGTTGTTATCGACGCCGATGAAGTCGTAGCGCGATATAGTCGCCCCTCCGCGCGGCGACGCCGCGGCGTAAGCCGGATAGCTCGTGAGATTCGAAACGAGTCTGCCGGTGTCGTCGAGCAGCTTGTCAAGCTCTGATATACGCTTTCGCATCGCGCGGTTGACAGTCTCCATATCGGCCAGCGACAGCTTGTGCTCGCGCATGAGCTCGTTGACGTAGACGCGGTAGCCCGCGGGCGTGGGAACTCTCCCCGCCGAGGTGTGCGGCTGCTCGAGCAGTCCCAGGGACTCCAACTCCGCCATCTCGCTGCGTATGGTGGCGGCGGATACGCGCAGACTGCCGCCGGAGGCGAGGAATTTCGACCCGACGGGCTCCGCCGTGTCCACATAGCTGTCTATGGCAGCTCGCAATATTTCCTTTTTCCTTTCGTCCAGTTCCATTGTGATGCTGTCCCGTCATCAACCTTTTCTTTCCGGATCGGCGAACCCGGGCCGTCAGATCCGCGTTGGCACTCACACCGCGAGAGTGCTAACAATAATTTAACACCATATGACGCGCGTGTCAAGAGTCTTAACAATTTGTTTAATAATTATTTTTCGCCGTTGCGAACGGCGTCCGGCAGGGGCGCTATGTTTGACGTCGCAAACATATGCTGCGGCAAAGCCGCCCGGGCGGGACTTTGCCGCTAACGCCGCCAACGGGAAATTTTACTTCCCGTTTACAATCTCAGTTATGCGAACGCCATAGTTTTCGTCGATCACGACGACCTCGCCTCTGGCGATGAGCTTGCCGTTGGCGAGTACCTCGACGGGATCGCCGGCGAGCTTATCGAGCACCACTATAGTACCCAGCCCAAATTCAAGGATTTCGCTTATCTCCTTGAAAGTTTTGCCGATCTCGACAGTCACCTGGAGCGGGATATCGTAGACAAGCTCCATGCTGTTGCTGACGCTCGGCGCGTCCTGGTCGCCGTCGAACGCCGCGTACTGCAGCGGGCGCACATCAACAAGCGCGTCGCCGCCCGGCGCCGCTTCCGCGCCCTCGGCGCCGGCGTCGGACCCCACCGCGCTTCCTTCGGTTTCGCTCATATCACGCGCTTCGAAATCCGCGTCCGGGGTCTCCGGAACCTCGGGCTCGGACTCGGCGGCGCTCCTTGAAGTCTTTCTCCTTCTGTCAACCGGGCTCATGCTCGTCCTCCTTGATTATGTCAACTATTTTCAGCGCGCGCCTTGTCTTGCGCGAGCCTATCTGCGCCTTGAACTTAGGTATGTGCGCGACCCGTATTGTGACGGGCGCGTTTACCTTGTGCTCAAGGTGTATGACGTCGCCGGGGCGCAAATTCAATATGTCCAGCACTGTAGCCGGCGTGGTGTCAAAATACGCGGTCAGCGGCACGGGCGCGCCGGAGAGTTTGTCTCCGATAGCCTCGGAATTGCCGGAGACCCTCACCGCGTCTTGCGAGCTAGACGAGTACAGCAGGCGCGTGCTGAGCTGCTTCGCTATCGGCTCGATTGACGTGTGGGGTATGCACAGGCTGATGACACCGCTCTCATCGCCGGTTTTGAGCGCAAAATCAACCACCGCGACGGGTTCGTTCATCGAGACTATCTGCGCGAACTGCTGCGACGTCTCCATGCGCTCAATCTGCATATTCAGGCGCAGAACCTTCTCCCACGCCTCGTTGAACACGCTAGCCGACCCGCGCAGCACGCGTTCCAGCAGCGCGAGCTCTATCTCGGTGAACTGCTTTGCGTCCGCGCTGCCCGCGCTGACGCCGCCGAACAGTCTGCTTATAAATATGTACGCGATGTCCGGCGTGATCTTGATAAGCTGGGAACCCAGCATAGGCGGCGCCTTGTAGACCGCCAGGATCACAGGCGCCGGCAGCGCGTTGCTGAACTCGCCGAACGAACACTGCTCGACCGCCGCCAGCTCGCAGTCCACGGACGTGCGCAAAATGCTCGACAGTCTGTTGGCGAATAACTGCGCGAACGCCGTGAATATTATGTTGAACGTGCGTATCTGCTCTTTCGGGAACTTATCGGCGTCCCGGAAGTCATAGGGTCTCACCGTACCGGTGTGAGCAGCCTTGCCGCGTTCCGGTTCCTCAGGGACCTCGAGCGCTCCCAGCAACTCGCTTATTTCATTTTCGGACAGTATATCAGTCAAACGTATCTCCCCCGTCCCTGCGGACTGCGCCAGATCTCACGGTTACTGCACTACAAAGTCATTATAAAGCACATCAACCACGTTCGTAATCTCAAGACGGGCGTTAACGGCGTCCGCAATTCGCTTTTTTACGCTGTCCGCCATATCCACGTCCAGAAGCGTATCGAGGTCAATCGAACGCAGCACCGCTATGATGGTGTCTCTGATTCGCGTGTTGGCCGCCGTCATGCCGCCCGTTTCGTCGGTATCGAGTACGAGCACGAGCGTGGTCTTCAGTAAATTTGTCGTCCCGTCCACATTTGTCACGAAAAATTCACCCGGCGAATACTCGGTGTACACCACAGGTTTCTCCGCGCCGCCGGAATTGAACACGAGAAAGTACAGCGCGCCCGCGACTACGACGACCGCGGCGATCAGTATTGGGATGAGCTTTTTTTTCATGGACTACATTCTCCTATTCACCGATATCGGTATCGGTATCGGTATCGGTATCGGTATCGAATTCCGTCAGACCCTGTATGACAAAATCGACGCGCCGGTTCACCGCCCTGCCCTCCGGCGTCTCGTTTGTCTCGACGGGATGGAATTCACTCCAACCTGTCGCGGACACCTTGTCGGGCGGAATCACCTCTTTGTCTAATATATAGTGCAGAGTATTCACCGCTCTGAACGTAGACAGTTCCCAGTTGCTCGAGTATTTGGGCGTATTTATCGGCACGTTGTCCGTGTGTCCCTCAATATTGACGTTCACAAATCGCGGCAAATTTTCGACAAATATTTCCGTGAGCTTATCGAGAACGGGCAGCGCCTCCGGCAGCAAGTCCGACTCACCCGAATTGAAGAATACGTTGCTCCCCACGCGCAGCGTTATTGTGAACGTATCGCGGTCGGTTATAATTCTCACGGAGAGGTCGTGGACACTCAAAAACTCGTTTATGCTCGCCTCAAGCTCAAGGAGGTTTTCGTACGCCTTTCTGTTCTCGTAAGATGCGCTGCTCTCACTGCCCGGATCCTCCGGCGGGGCTTCGCTCGTTATCTTTTCGCCGGTCGTGCGCGAAATGAGCTGTATGGGCTTCTCCATGACTATATCCGGCGACAGCGACGGTATGGTGATGGCCGTCGTGCCGGAAAACGCCCCTACCAGCGCCTCCCACTTCTTCGCGTCAATGCTCGAAAACGAGAACAGCAGCACAAAAAAGCACAGAAGCAGCGTCACAAGGTCGCCGTATGTATCCATCCAGTTGGCGCCGCCGCCCTCGTCCCCGCCCGACGATTCTCTGCGTCTCGGTGTCGCCACTCATCTCACCCCCTTCATCATTCCGGCGCGCCGCGCCGAATTTCGCGCTCTCACTCCGCCGTCCCGGAAGCGCCGCTTCCGCCGCCCGTTTTTGCGCTCGCCGCGGCGATCTGCGCGTTTGAGATGAACGAGTTGAGCTTTTCTCTTATGAGCCGCGGGTTCTCGCCGTCCTGGATAGACAGCATGCCCTCCAGCAGAAGTTCCTTGCGCAGTATCTCGTCGTCGCCTATCGACTTAAGTTTTTTAGCGAACGGGGTGAACACCAGGTTCGCGAGGATAACCCCGTAAAATGTCGTGACGAGCGCTATGGCCATATTCGGACCCAGCGTGTCCATATCCGTGAGATTTCCCAGCATATTTATGAGTCCGACAAGCGTTCCTATCATGCCGTACGCCGGCGAAAACGACGACATCTGAAGCAGCACCGCCTGTGAGCTGCCGTGCCTGTCCTTGATAAACGAGAGTTCAGTCTCCATAATGCCCCTGACAAGCTCCTGTTCCGAGCCGTCAATAATGAGCATAATCCCCTTCTTAAAAAACGGGTCCTCCATCTCGTTCACCGTCTCCTCCAGCGCCAGAATCCCCTCGCGCCTGGCGACGTTGGCCACATCTATCATCATATCTATGTCTTTCGTTATGTCTATATCCTGCTTTTTGAACGCAAGCGATATCACCTTTATGAGACCCTTGAGCGTACTGAGCGGATACGAAACTACCGTGGACGCGATGACGCCGCCGAGGACGATGAACACGGAAGCCCCGTCCAAATAGGCGCCCAAGTCCGCGCCGCCCAACAGCATACATATGATTATACTCGCGACTCCGAAAAGCAGGCCGAATATCGTTGTTACTTCCAAAAGGGTCTCATCTCGCTTCCAAAGGTTTTGATTGAGAGCGCCGGGGAGCCGGATGTTTTAGCTTGTGAAATCAGGTCTTCGGCGCCAACCTTGCCGGCGCCGCGTCGGTCGGGATTTCACGCTTGACAGGCGGGCTTCCGTCAACTATCGCGTGATGCACCATGATCCTCTGCTCGCGTATTTTGGCAATAACCGTCTCGGCGCGTTCCATGACGACGATCTTCTTGCCCGTATTGAGTGAGATCACGGTGTCCGGCGTCTCCTCAATGAACTCTATCATATCCTCGTTGACGTAAAACTGCTCCACCTTATTTATTCTTGTGACGAGTACCAAGCGCGGCGCCTCCTCCGCTGGCAAAATATACAGCGCTTCGCGCGCGGCCGGAGTCAATCCCCCTCCCGGCTCCCGTCACGGGCTCGCCGTGACGGGAGCCGGGAGCGTTGTCGTGGTTATCGTTTGAGATTTACAAGCTCCTCAAGCAGCGTGTCGGACACGGTGATTATTCTCGAGTTGGCCTGAAAGCCCCTCTGCGTGACTATCATGTCCGTGAACTCCGTCGCCAGATCCACGTTCGACATTTCCAGTCCGCCCGCGACGACCTTACCCGCCCCGCCCATAGTCGATTGAAAAAACACGCCGCCGCTGTCGGGATCGTCCGGATTTCCGCCGCCCCCGGGAATTCCGGAGTTGGGAGTCTCCGTGTAGAGGCTGTCCCCCTTTTTCTCAAGACCGCCCGGATTCACGAACGTGGCCAACGCGACGGTCCCTATGATGACCTTTGCGTCATTTGAATTGACGCCCTGCAGATTTCCCTTGTCGTCAAACGATATGCTGCTGTATTCGGTCATGTCCACCCTTAAGACTTCGAGAGCGTCTCTGGTCACAGATCCGCCAGCCGTCTCAAAGCCCGACGCTCCGGTGTCGGCGTCCGCCATGAGTCCGAGCACGTACATGCCGCTCGCCGTCACGAGGGCGCCCGTGGAATCGAGGTAGAAGTTGCCCGCGCGCGTGTAACTGAGCGGCACTGCCTCCGGGTCCGTCGCGTCCTCATCGCCCGGACCGATATCGCTCACGACGAAGAAACCATCGCCCTGGATCATGAGGTCGAGTTCTCTGTCCGTCCGCTGAATCGACGCTGCGGTGTGCAGCACGTCAATCGTCGCCAGCTTGACGCCCAAGCCGATCTGCATCGGGTTCGTGCCGCCCAGACCGCCCGTGATGGGCGCCGACGCGCTCCTGGATGTCTGGCTGTAGATGTCCTGAAAGATAGTGCGGCTGGATTTGAAGCCTGCCGTATTCACGTTGGCTATGTTGTTGCCGATGACGTCCATCCTTGTCTGATGGTTTCTCAGGCCCGATATGCCCGAGTAAAGCGATCTCATCATATGTTTCGTCCTCCCGATTATACATGTTTACCGCGAAAGAAGCAAGAAAAACGTTGAGCGAATAATTTCGTTTGTGATGGCTTCGCCATCACAAACGAGTCACGGGAGCTTAGATCTCGCCGTGCGCGGCTCGCAAAGAGCATTTTCCGAGGAATAAATCCCCGGAAAATGCGGAATATTACAATTTTTGCTCCGTCGCACGGGACGCACTCCTCGCAAAAATTCTTTTCGCCGTAGGCGAAAAGGACGGGAGAGCGAAAACCGCTGCAAACGAAATCATTCATAGAGCGGTTGTGGGAGACATTGCAGAGCCGACTGCCGTACCCGGTACGATAGCGCTCGTCGGCACAAGCGCCGCACTTATGATTGCGGGAATTTTCTCATTTTCATCCGGCGCCGAAACTTTTGCCGCTGAAATCGCGGTGTATGCCTCTCAGCGCGTCCCCGGAGGCAAACTTGCGTGAGAGCGGAATTTGCAAGATCTCACCCCTAAATCTGATCTGCGCATTTTTGTACGTACTCCCCGCGTAATAGCGGAGATTTATAATGAAAGATCTATGACACCTGAACAACCCCTGCTCCGCGTAATCACGCGATATCTGCGCCAGCGGAACATCAAATATCCTGATTTCACGGCCGCGCAGATAGGCGGTTACGCACCCCTTGCTCGCCTGGAGGTAGACTATGGCGCTGATGGGTATCTTTTTGACCTCACCCTTCAACAGGTATGTAAGCGGGTGCTTCCCCGCGATGCGGGCGGCGTACGCGATGAGCAGGTTGTCGAGATTTTCGCTCGTGTACGGCCTGCTCAGAAGCATGGCGGGAAACAACTCGTCAATCTCCGACTGATATTCCACGTGGCTCGACACAAATATAATAGACGCGTCCGATACCTTTTGTATCCCTCTGCAAGTCTCAATCCCGTCCGAGCCTATCATCTGAATAGCCAAAAATATGCACGAAAACTCCACGCCGACCGCTATTTTTTCCAAAAGCTCATCTGCGGAAGTGAATCGCGTAACAGTCGGGTTCTGATCGCGCCAGTAATTGCAACCTAAAACGCACAGCTCAAGCGTGTCGAGCTGCGACTGGTCGCTGTCACACATCGCGATATATGTTTTTACCACGGCGGTGCCCTCTCTCATATTCAATTTACCCTCGCCGGAGGCAGGAGCGCCCAAAGCGGCAGGGAGCATACTCTAAAACCTGAACCATATTCTACCATGCGGAGACTCAACAGTCAACGCGAAAAATTTTGCCGCGGCGCGCTCATATCTTTTCGACGGTATTCGGGATAGATTTCCAGAAATCGGCGCGATCGCCGTCGGACTCGCTTTTGACGCCGGAGCCGTCTATTGCGTACACTTTGTCACACAATGTCTGCACATCCTCACGATTATGGCTTGCGAGAACAATGGTCTTTCCGGCGTTTTTAAGGCTCAGCAGCATATCGCGTATTTCCGCAACACCGGCGTTATCCAGTCCGTTCATAGGCTCGTCGAGAATCAAAATATCCGGCTCTTCCATAATCGCCTGCGCAATCCCAAGCCGTTGCTTCATGCCCATAGAAAACTTTCCCACTTTCAACCGGCTGTCCGGATCCAACCCCACGAGCCGGATGGACTCTTTCACACGCTCAAGCGAAGCGATACGGCGAAAAGCGGCTAAATATTTCAGATTCGTAAGCGCCGTCTCATGAGACAGAAATCCCGGCTGCTCGATAATAAAACCCGTGCTGTCGGGGAAATCAACATCCTTCCCGATGCGCTTACCGCTCACAATAACCTGTCCGCTGTCGTAACCCATCAGTCCCAAAATGCATTTCATCAAGACAGTTTTTCCGCTGCCGTTTCTCCCCACAAGGCCGCTTATACTCCCGGCGGCGCAATCCATATTTACGTTCTTCAACACAGTACGCGCTCTGAATGATTTCGTGACATCGCTGACAGTTATCACCGCCTGTGTCATTTCAGCCTCCTCCTCGCCATAATCAAATTTACCAATATAAGAGCGGCAATACCGCAGCCAAAAAACAACACGGCGTACCTTAACGTTATTCCGTAATGCGCGTTCAGGCCGACAAGTGACGTAACCTGCGCCAGCGTGATCGGCGAGAAGTGATAGACGGTTTTGCTGAGTTCGTTCGCAACCGTTATGTCCAATAAAACAAATACGACGGCGGCAAACGTGCCGGTAGTTCTGCTTATATTTCTATTAAGCAAATATATTGTGAGTCCGAGCCAGGTGAAGCACGCCCACTCAAGAAAGAAGCTGCGCAGCGTAGCTTGAACCGGCGTATACGCGCCGATGAGAAAATCGTTTACCGCAAAAGTCATCGCGAATTGGCTGCTCGCGTTTGTCCTCGCCAGCGTGCCTAATGCTTTTCCCCAACCCTCCCCGAATTCCAAAACGGGCAGAACTGCGGCGACGCTCACAAAAAAGATAAACAGCGTAAAAAGCAGCGCCATGACCGCTACGTACAGGACGTGTCCCGCGCATTGCGCCAATTTACCGGAACGCGGCAATATGTACAGGCTCATCGCCGTATCCCAGGGCGCGTCCGCAAACAGCGCGACGCACGCGGCCGTAAATATCAGTTGGCAAACAAAGTCGTTTACAAAGTGTCCGAAGAGCCATGGCCGGACGCCAAGTCCAACAGATGCGGCAAAATCTCCCACAGGCTGGGCGTTCATCCATATGAATACGCCGACAAGAATGAATATTCCGCGCACCCGCCAGGTTGAGAAAGACTGCTTCACTTGAAACAGCAAAGTGACGGAGAACTTACGCGCAAACGCCGCCGCCGTCATCGCATATCTCCCCGGGCTTTCCTTATGAACACGGCGGTGCAAGCCGACCATATCACGAGTACCGCCGCGGTGGCGGCAAGCAGTGTCGCGGCGCCGGAGCCGAGCCACGCCCTGCCGGATAACAGGTAGTCAAGCCGCGCGTCGTCCCCAAGCCGCAGCAATCTGCATATCTGCGTCAGCACAAACGACAGCACGAAAGGGGACGCGAAAACCACGAATTTATTTTTGATGTACGCGGAGACGAGAACCGCCGCTCCGCCCCAGAGAAACCCTGTCAGAAATTGAAGATATACGCAGACCGCGAAATAAAGCGCGCCGCTCCCGGTGTTGAGCAGCGCATAAAACGGAATCCATTGATAGGCAAACAGTTCATCAGAAGTCACAAGCGGCATCCTTGAAGCCAGCGCGAGGAGAAAAAAGGCGGCGCCACAGGCGAGGGCAAAACCTCCCGTAATCGACGAGCACAGCATTTTTGCGGCGCAATTCCGCCTTACGCCCGCTCTGATCAGCACAAACGGGTACATCCCCGCCTCCTCCGCGTGGGACGCGGAATACGGCAGCGCCGCAAGCATCGCGGCGAAGTAATGGCAGTATACGCCTCCGAACGATATCGCCATAAAGTAGTAGTAGAACACGCAAGTCTGCCACGGCGATATGTCGTAATTGACTAGCACGTCAATCACGCTGAAGCCCGTATCCAACGCAATGGCGAACGCGAAGAGAATCGCCGCGACAGCCAGTTTCAGGTTGACGGCGCGCTTAAAGTTCGGCAAAAACACTCTGACCGGCATATGCCAAATCCTTCCCATTATATAGCGTTGAAGCGGGCGCCGCCGCAGTGCGGCGGCGCCCGCGAGAGACGGAATTATGAGCCACGCGAGAACACGCCGCCGCCGCAGTAAAGGCGGCGTCAAACGCTGTCATTCGGGCAATTTTATAAAAGCTCAACAATTCCGGCGACATGTATGCTCAGGGATTCCAACGCCCGGAGACGTATAGGCTTGCGCTTGAAGTGCTCGAGTCGTCTTTCTTCGCGCCCATGAATATCTGGGATTGCGCTGTTACCGTACTGGTATACGGTGTGCTGTACCCACTTACATAGCTGTTTAATATTACATAAATGCTCGCAAAACCTCCTCCGCCAAAGTTTGCCCTTACGCCTAATTTGTTCGTGCTTGACAAGGTGTTTACTCTCCC
The DNA here is from genome assembly GCA_031278515.1 of Oscillospiraceae bacterium. Classification (GTDB taxonomy): domain Bacteria; phylum Bacillota; class Clostridia; order Oscillospirales; family Oscillospiraceae; genus JAISBX01. The sequence continues at coordinate 28,527 of JAITKI010000061.1, forward strand.
ACTCGGATTTGTGCTGTCAATCGAGATGTACCAATTTTGCTCGCTGTCTCCCTTTGATACTGTCGGCGTGTTTGATGTCGTCGCGGTATTTGTGAATACAAAGTCCCAGTTATAGTTAGTGGCATACGCGACAACTGACATACTTACCGCGAGTGCTAATGATAGCGCGAGAATCTTTAACGATTTTTTCATGTTCTTATTCCTTTCATCAATGATTTTGCTGCTTGGTTGAGTATACGGCTTTCCGCCGCAACGTCTGTCCGCCGGCTGCGGGACACTTCAGCAGGTCAACGGCATCACCCCCCCTCCGACTGTTTACGACACAAGCGTATCACCGCGTCCGAAACAAAGTCAAGCACAAAATTGTGAGCTACGTGATTTTCTTACTGAACTGCGCGATTCCCCGTGAACCGCGTGATTTTCCCCCCTTAACCGCGTCGCCGCGGCGACGCGGCGCCCCGAATATTTCATAGCCGCGCGCTTTTATCGGAAAGTAATCGCCGCCCCTCTCCGACTTCCAGCGACGACCGCTTAACCGGCATATGCAAAATCCTTCCCGGTTATAGCGTTGAAACGCTCGGCGCCCCCCGCGTATTCAACCACGCCTGTCTCTGTGGCCATCTCGCTGCTGAGTTCGATACACCAATACGGGGAGAATGTGACTGTGGCGTCGTGCTTCGTCGACGGCGGCGTCCTGGTCGCTATGTACTCCAAAAACATTTTTTTGAAAATAATGGGCTCCGATACAATTTGCAGTTCGTATTTTTCCCGGCAGGCGTCAATGACGTCCGCGGCGCCGATAATGGGAACCGCGGCCCGCTCTTCTCCCGCCGCCTCATACGACCCAGTGAGATTAAACGTCCTCAGTTCCCCGCCCACTATGAGCACTTCGCAGCTTGTCGATCGGATTGTGACATTCGCTGTAGACGCGGTGTAAAGAGGTCTTTCAAAATTGTAGTTGAACAGTGGTAAATCGCCGTAATTAAAGACAAAGCTGAGATAGTACGCCTCATCTTTTTCGCCCAACATATCAAGTAATATGGAGCGTCCCGCGTCGATATCTTCCGCGTACCACTGTAAATCGCGCGTCAGCGTGTTCTGGTATTCCGCAATGCCGCCGGCCGTCATACCGATGAACACGCGCAGTTCAGGCTCTCCGAACACACCGAGCGCGTCAATAATGCCGCCTGCATATTCCTGCGCCTCGCGCCTTGTCATATGAGACAATTCGACGTCGTTGACATTTTGCACATTTTCCGCGTACCGGCGCATAACTGTGGATATCTCATCGTCTGTTTTATTTGTCGGGGAGTGATATATAACACCCCCGTCGCCCTGCGAAATAAGTCTGCCATTTGCCGTATTGAGTTCAAAGCCGTTAGGATCCGGATTCTCAGGTCCGCGCGGAATCGATTTATGCCATGTGAGCTCGCGCTCGCTGTCGTCCCCGCTCAAAAAGAGTTCCTCAACCACATCCGGAGTAAAGACTTTTGGGACAGTCACAAAGGTGGCAACCTCCGCCGGAACGGCGCCGAAGATCTCCACGTCGGCATAAAGGTTCTCCGCAAGTTCATATTTTTCCCCGTCCGCATACGGAGTCTCGTCCGGCGCGGCGGGCGGCGCCTCCGCCGACGAATCGGCGTCGCCCGCGAAAGGCGGCGCCGTGTCGGCCGGAACCGCGCGGGAACATGCCGCCGTCGCGGCAAAGGCGGCGACGAGCGTTATCAATCGGGCAACTTTGCAGAAGTTTATCAATTTCGGCGTCATATATACTACCCCTCTCGGCTGTTTATGGCGCAAGCGTATCACCGCGTCCGAAACAAAGTCAAGCACAAAATTGTGAGCTACGTGATTTTCTTACTGAACTGCGCGATTCCCCGTGAACCGCGTGATTTCCCCCCCCTTCCCCGCGGCGCCGCGGCGACGCGGCGCCCCGAATATTTCATGCGCCGAAGTAACCCGCACGTCAAAAGGGGCGCGGCATAGGCGCCGCGCCCCACAAAAAGGATGAGTTTTTAATCCGTTGGGCATTTCCGCTTAACCTCCGCTCGTGAGACGCCGCAAAGGCCCGCGAACGCAGTCTGGGCATAGCAAAACCCCCGCAGGACAGTCCTGCGGGGGTGTTGTATTTTGGTGGAGATGGGGGGAATCGAACCCCCGTCCGAAAGCGCTTTGATGTGAATTTCTCCGGGCGCAGACGGTTATTGCGGGCAAACGCCCCGTTCCCTACTCCCGCCGCAAGCCGTCACGCAACGGGGATCGGTAGCTTCATCAATTCATGGCGCGCGCAAAGCTT
>JAITKI010000073.1 GCA_031278515.1 Oscillospiraceae bacterium
GGCGAAAAGAATTTTTGCGAGGAGTGCGTCCCGTGCGACGGAGCAAAAATTGTAATATCCCGCATTTTCCGGGGATTTATTCCTCGGAAAATGCTCTTTGCGAGCCGCGCACGGCGAGAACCAAGCTCCCGTGACTCGTTTGTGATGGCAAGCCATCACAAACGAAATGATGCTTCCCATAATCCGATTGAAAGCGCAAAGCGCTTTCAATTGAGCAGCGACAGCATGACGAGGCAGCTCGCCGCCGACCAAGCGCTCCACGGCCAGACGTCGGACGCGGACGGAATTGTGTAGCCGACTACAGGCTCGCCGGTGGTCGGTTCGTAATCAAACGGCTGGAACCCGAGCAGGAGCCCCTTGTCAAGCAGATTCGAGCACACGCTCCGGCATATCGTACGCGCCTCCTCCTTCTTCCCGCAGCGATAGAGTCCGACCGCGGTGAGCATATTGCACGGCGTTATGACGCGCCCCAGGACAAAATTGTATCCGAAGTGACAGTAAGGACTCTTCAAGCTCTCCGTCGCCAATCCGATGTCCGTCAGATAATCAGGCGACATGACCGACTCCGTCAGTTTGTCCGATATGTATTCGGGGATCCTGCCCTCCCCCAAAACGAGCGCTTGATATGTCGCGAGACTCAGGCTGTCAACGCGCTCGCCTGTGTTAGTGAGGTAGGCAAAGAACCTCTCGCCGTTAAACAGGCCGTCGCAGAGACGGTCGTTCAGCGCGCGCGCCCTCCTTGTCCAGTCTGTCGCCTCGCCGTGTCTGCCGCTCCTGCGCGCGAGTACGCCGGCGCAGTCCATCATCAGGATCATGAAAGCGTACAGATCGGGCGTCTCCACGGGGAAACCCTTCACATACTCCGACGCGTCGTCCCAGCCGGATTCGTTGGCGTTGATAATATAGACGCGGTCGTCGCCGTAGCCCGCGTTGCGGTGTTTCAGCCAGAAATCCAGCCATCTTGTAAACTTCGGGTACATCTCATCGCAGCTCTCCGGTGTAAGAAAGTCCTCACCGCAGTTGTATATGAGCCAATCAAGCGCGAGTCCCTGAAACGCCGGCTGCATCCCCAGTGAACCCGCGCCGTAATACGCGACGGAACCGGGAAGCTGTCCGTTCGGGCGCTGGTGCGCGAACAGCGTCCGTATGAGCCGCCAGCCCTCAGCCGGATTTTTCAGCATCGGCATGGCGTTGTAGCTCTGCTGCCAACCCATGCAGTTGCCGCCCCATATCTGCTGGTACATCGCCATGGTGTCGAGGTACGCGCCGCAGACCGCCGTTCTGTGCGACCAGACCGTATAGGCGGCGTACCGGTACAGTTCCTCCCAACCCCTTGCGGGCGGCTTCAGATTTGTCTTCACAAAGTTCTCAAACGCCGCCGCCGTCGCTTCGCGCACCGCGTCGAAGCTGTCGTACGACGCGTCGCGACCGCGCCACGTCATGTATTCGTGCAGAGCGGTCTCGAACGCGCCGCCCTTTGAGTCGGGCAGAAAATCAAAAACGACGCTCTCATAAAACAGGCCGTCTCCGCCTTTCGGAGCGGTAACGAGAAACGCCCCGTCGAGCGGAACAAAGAGAATCTTTCCGGAATAGCCGAAATCGGCTTCCCACGCGCCGTCCGCCGTCGGGTAGACTCCGCGGCATCCCTCCGCGCTCCCAAACGGCTTCTCGGCGCGGACGCGCATCCTGAGTCCGACGCCACTGCCGCGTATCCGCAGCCGTCCGTCGCCGTCCATGCAGAACTCGACTGTTCCGTGCGCCGTGTCCATGCGGAGAGACGACTCGTCTGCGAAATACGTATACGGGACACAGACGCCGTTGAGCGTCGCCTCCAGGATGAACACGTTTTGTCTGCTCTCTAAAAAAACGCCGTCCTTGATCACCGTGACGCCGAGAACCGGCTCCTTAAAATCCTCGTATATCGCCCAGAATGACGCCTCGCGCGTAAATACCGCCTGACGCAGTGTAAATCTCTCACCCGTTCCGAACATGACATTCACTCCTTTCCGCGATTTCCGAGAATTGCCAGCGCCGCGGACGCCGCGACGGAGTCCCCGTTGTCTGCGGGAACGCGCTCCGGCTGCGCGCCGTCAGGGACGACGACGTCCCGCGCGCCAAACGTCTCGATGCCCGATATGACGGCCGCCGCGGCCCTGTCGGCCGTCTCACGGCAGCCTGCGGCGCGCAGTCCGAGAATGAACACGTGCTGCAACGACAAATCGACCGCGCCGCGTCCGGAGACGCCGCCGGCAAAATGTACGCTCTCGCGGCTTTCGGAGAGAAAACCGCGCCCTGACATAAATTTCGCGTCGTCGCCCAGATCCGTGGCAAGCTTTGAGATTATCTCTCGCGGCAGACGCTCGCCGAGTATGACCGGCAGATACGCGAGCAGACTTTCGCATCTGAACGTCTTTCCGCTTAACGCGCCCCTGCACACAAAGCGCTCGCCGTCCCACAGCCCGGAGATCAGCGCGTCCCGGAGCGCCCCGGCCCGCGCCGTCCATATTTCCGCGTCGCCTATTCCCGCCGCCCGCGCGAGCGCGGCAAGCGCCTCCGCGTACAGCGCCAGCCATGTGTACAAGTCCGGCGTCTCGAGCGGGAAGTCGTACAGCGCGTATGACGCGGCGTCAAAGCCGCACTCGCGCGGCATGGCGTAGGAGAACGAGTTTTCACCGAAACTTCGCGTCGCCTTCCACCAGTCGTAGTGGGCCGACATACCGTCATACAGCGATTTCAGCCGCTCCCCGGGCAGTGTGTCCGCGCCCGGGTTTTTGAGGAGTTCCAGAACCGCAAAGCCGAACGCCGGCGGAAAAGCGCCGTACAGAATTCTGTTCCGGCTCGTCTCCGACGGCAGCATTCCGCCGGATATGTGGGCGAACACGCCGAGCATTATGTCGAGCGCGGCGCGCGGATCCCGAACGGCCGGCGTGTGCAATGGTTGATGGAACATCTTTGCGAGCACGTCGCGTATTCGACCGCTGAAAATCATGTCCGCTTTCAGGTTCGGCGCGGCGGATTCCCTGTCCATATCCTGGTAATTGATCCAGACAAGATACTCGCACAGCTCGGCGAGATCCGTGTCGCCGGATCCGTACAGACGCCTGAAATCGTCAAAGTCGCTCCTTATCTCACCGAGACACTCGTCAAACGGCTTGTATTCGGCGACGCCGTACTCGCTCGGGTTCATCGCGAAAATCGCCGCCTCAAACGTCCCGCTTTCAGACGGAATGAGATCGACCGTCGCGGCGTCCGTCCGGCAAGTCTGGTTGTTATATGGGGCGTCCAGGCGTATTTCGCCGTCTATCGCCCTGAAATAGAAGTTGCCGCCGACAAAGTATATACCGACGATCTCAAGGCAGACTGTCCCATCCGGCAGGACCGCCGCGCCCTCCATGAATTCCATCTTTGTAAAGAAACGCAGACCGAGCCCTCTGCCGCGCGCGCGGATGGAACCGCCGTTGCCGATGATGATTTCGACCGCGTCGTCCCCGCTCCTGATAGTCAGCAACGACGGCGACGCGCTGTACGTATAGTCCGCGGGCGCGCCGTTTCTCGTCGGGGTTATCGACAGCAGTCCCTTGCGGCGTATAGTCGAGCCGTGCGAACTCACCGTGACGTACAGACCGGGAGTATAGCCCTTTTCGGCCTCGTCCTCGCCGGAATAGAGCAACGGAGCGTCGTTATGTCTGAACCGTTCCCTGTCGGACACGCCGCCGCCGCTGTTGTCCTCCTCAAAGAACATGAAAGACGCGCTCCGGCGGCTAAACGGAACCTTTTTCAGATCGAGAGAGATACCTTTGCCCATCAGTCTTCCTCCTGTTTCGACATTCCGGAGCGCGGGGCGGACAGGGGAAGCAGTCCGCCCCGCGTCTGAAACATTCGTCTCATCCCGCGCGCGGCAAAGCCGCGCGACGCCTTATGCAACTCATTATCCTTGCTCTCGCCGGCGCGCCGCGAAAACCTGCGCGCGACCTACGCCGCCCAACTCAGGCCGGCGTAATTGACGTTTCCGAAGAGCAGGGGATTATATCCGCTCAATCCGCTGTTGTACGCGGCGGCTTGGGTCATATCCACGAGAGAGAACCAGAGCATCGCCTCGGTCTGCAGGGTGGTCAGTTCCATATATATCTCGCTCAGTTCCTGCGGATCCGATACGGACATGACCTTGCCCGCCAGTTCCAGCGCGCGATCCTTACCCGGCCACGGGTTCCTGGTATAGGCGCCGCCGACGTGGTAATTTATCCATGAGTAATAGTTCTGCGCGAGCGTCATGGACGGCGCCGTAGTAAAGTCGACGGCCACGTCGTACTGCGTGTCGTCAAACACGATCGACAGCCAAGAGCCGGGATCCAGATTCTGCACGTTGACGGTGACGCCGATCTCCTTCAGATTGGCCTGGATGAGTTCCGCGACGACTTGGCTGTCGGACGTGCCGTTATTTATAAGCAAAATCTCCTTGTCTCTCAGTCCGGATTTCTCCGCGTACTCGCCGGCAAGTTCCGGATCGTATCCTATGCCGTAGACGCCTAAATCCATAAAACGGTCTTCGGCGTCGATATTATCTACCGCGACAGGCATTCTCGACACTTTCGCGAATCCGCTGTACGCGATGTCGGCGATCGCTTGCGTGTCGATGGCCAGCGCCACCGCCTTGCGCGCGTCGGGATTATCATAGAACACCGAGGTCTCGGCCGGATTAAAATAGAGCGCCTTGCTCATCGCCGGCGATGTGACGACAACGGTGAGGTCGCTCAGAGTCTGGACGAACTCTATGTCCTGATACGGAACGGAGGCTATATCGACAAGGCCCGTTTGCAGCGCCGTAACCCTTTGAGTATCCTCACTCATGATGGCGAAATGGAGGTTTTCTATGGCCGGCTTTTCGCCCCAGTAACCGTCGCGCACTGTCAAGTCGAGATGACTGTTGATGACATAATCCGTCACTTCATAAGGACCCGTGCCGTTTGGGGTTGTGGCTGCGGTCTCCTCGTCGAACGACTCCGCGTCGTATATGTACAGTAATGAAAAGCCGTTGCGGTAAGAGAGTTCATAGGAGTCGAACACTATTTCGACCGTATACTCGTCAAGCGCCTTTGATTTCTCTAAATTGAGAACGGGAAAAGTCGCGGGCTCTCCCGTCCTGTTGTTGCCCCTATACAGCGAGAAAAGCACGTCGTCCGCAGTGAACGGGTTGCCGTTCGCAAATGTCACGCCCTGCCTGAGCGTGACATGCCACACCGTGGGCTCGACCACTTCAAGATCGGTGGCGAGCAGCCAAATCTGATTTCCTTCGCCGTCGATGTCCCACAGCACGTCGTAGACCATGCGCATGGCGTTGAGCAGGTCGTAACCCATCATGTACGAAGGGTCGAGCGTGCCTCTGTCCTGAGTCATGGCGACATTCAGCGTGTCCCTCACGGCGGAGACGTTCCCGGGTTCAACGGAAGGACTCTCCTCCGCCTGACCGCCGCCAGTCGCCGTGGCATCGTCCCCGCCGCCGGACGCCTCGCCGGCGGGAGTTTCGCTTCCGCCCTTTCCGCAGGAGAACAGCGTGAAAGCCACGCAGAACACGAGAAAAATCGCGAGTACCTTTTTCATTTTCAATGACCATGCCTTTCCGCTTTATTCGCTATTCGCCCCAAGAGAGGTTTGAATAGTTGATGGAACCCATGAATCCGAGATTATATCCCCGGATGTCGGAATTGTAAGCATACGCGGAGACCATGTCGCACAGCGAGAACCAAGGCGCCGCCTCGCTGTGGATGGCGATAAGCTCGGCATATCTCGAAGCGAGCTCATCCGAATCGCTTACGGCCATTATGTCGTTTGTGAGTTCAAGATACCTGTCCCGCCCCTCCCAGGGGTTCTTTACGTAAACGCCCTGGAAAGTGAATGTGATCCAGGAATACATATTCTGCGCGATTGTCTTGGATGGGACGTTTGTAAAGGTCAGGCACATATCGTACTGCGACGGGTCTTCGTAGACGCTCGCGGCCGAACCGGTATCGAGGTTCCAAACTTTAACCGGGATACCTATGGCGTTGAGATCCGCCTGGATAAGCTCCGCTATAACCACCATATCGGAGGAACCGTCTGTAATCAGGGCGATCTCTTCGCCGACAATTCCGGCCTCGCCGGCAAGCTTTGCGGCGGTTTCCGGATCATAGCCCACACCGTATACACCCTGATTTAGGAGATTATCTGTGACGCCGACATTACCTTTTGATACCGGCAGTTTGCTGGGCGAGCCGAATCCGCTGTAGGCAATATTAACTATCGCTTCCGTGTCGATGGCTGCGCACACAGCTTGACGGGCCGCCTGATTCTCATAGAAAATAGAGGCGGGGTCTAAGCTGAAATAAAGCGCTCTGGATTGAGCGTTATCAAAAATATCAACATTGTAACCTTCAAGCGTCTGGACAAACTCAAGATCCTGAAACGGGACGGCGGCTATATCGACAAGGCCCGTCTGCAACGCCGTGACTCTCTGTGAATCCTCGCCCATGATGGCGAAATGGAGGTTTTCTATGGCCGGCTTGTCGCCCCAGTAGCCGTCGCGCGCCGTCAAATCCAGATGACTGTTGATGACATAATCCGTCACTTCATAGGGGCCCGTGCCGTTTGGCGTCGTGGCCACGGTTTCCTCGTCGAACGACTCCTTGTCGAATATGTACAGCAGCGAAAAGCCGTTGAGGTAAGAGAGATCGTAGGAGTCGAACACTATTTCGACCGTATGCTCGTCGAGCGCCTTTGATTTATCCAAATTGAGAACGGGAAAAGTCGCGGGCTCTCCCGTCCTGTTGTTGCCCCTATACAGCGAGAAAAGCACGTCGTCCGCGGTGAACGGGCTGCCGTTCGCGAAAGTCACGCCCTGCCTGAGCGTGACGCGCCACACCGTAGGCTCAACGAGTTCGAGTCCGGTCGCGAGCAGCCAAATCTGATTTCCTTCGCCGTCGATCTCCCACAGCACCTCATAGACCATGCGCATGGCGTTGAGCAAGTCGTTACCCATCATGAACGACGGGTCGAGCGTGCCTCTGTCCTGGGTCATGGCGACATTCAGCGTATCTCTGACAGAGACGCTTCCGGCCGGTTGGCCGGCGGGGCTCTCCGCCGTCTGACCGCCGCTCGGCACCGGGCTCTCGTCCCCGCCGCCGGATGTCTCGCCGGCGGGAGTTTCGCTTCCGCCCTTTCCGCAAGAGAACAGCGTGAAAGCCACGCAGAACACGAGAAAAATCGCGAGCAGCTTTTTCATCAAAGTTTACCTCCTACAGATATTTTTGGCTCGGGTGTTATATAGTATATATTCTCCCATTTAAATTATAGGACACATTACTTTCCACCACTTCCGGGGAAGCTGATCCCATCAAGCCGCGATTATCGGGTCGGGTGCGACGAGCATCATACACCAGAAAAAAACGTTTGCATGGCGCTGGGCGCCATGCAAACGCGGTTGGCGTCTTACGCGGTCCAGGACAGCCGGGAGTAATCCATGCCGCCGGAGATCATCATATTGTAGCCGCTCAAACCGGAGTTGTAGGCGACGGCGCGCATCTGATCTACGAGATTGAACCAGAGCATCGCGTCAATCTGCAATTGCGTGAGCTCCATGTACGTGTCGCTGAGTTGCTGAGGGTCGGACATGGCCATAACGCTGTTCGCCAGTTCCAGCCCCCTGTCTTTTCCCGGCCACGGATTTCTGGTATAGGAGCCTCCGACATGGAAGTTGATCCACGAGTAATAGTGCTGCGCGAGCGTCATGGAAGGCGCCACGGTCATGTCCACCGCCATGTCATACTGCGTGTCGTCAAATACGATAGACAGCCATGAACCAGGATCAAGATTTTGAACATTGGCGGTGACGCCGATTTCCGCGAGATTCGCCTGAATGAGTTCCGCCACGACCTGGCTGTCGGAGGCACCGTTATCGATGATAAGTATCTCCTTGCCGATGAGCCCGGAGCTCTCGGCCAAGGCTTTCGCCTGCACGGGGTCGTAACCTATGCCGTAAACCCCGTAGTCCATGAAGCGATCCTCTACGTCGGTGTTGTAGACCGAAACCGGCAGCCGTGAAACCGAGCCGAATCCGCTGTACGCGATGTCCACGATGGCCTGCCTGTCGATGGCCAGAGCGACGGCCTTACGCGCGTCCGGATTGTCGTAGAATACCGAGTCCTGCGACGGGTTGAAGTACAGCGCCTTTGTCGGCGCCTGCGCCCCCGCTCCCACTTCGACGGTCAGATCATCCAGCGTCTGGACGTATGTTATATCCTGATACGGAACGCCGGCTATATCGACAAGACCTGTTTCAAGTGAGGTGATTATCTGTGAATCCTCGCTCATGATGGCAAAGTGGAGGTTCTGTATAGCGGGCTTGTCGCCCCAGTAGCCGTCGCGCGCCGCCAAATCCAGATGGCTGTTGATCAGATAGTTCGACACCTCATAAGGACCGGTGCCGTTCGGCGTCGTCGCGAGCGACTCCGCGAGAATGTCCCCGCCGCACGTCTCCTCGTCGTACATGTACGCCAGCGCAAAGGTGTATGGGTAAGCCAGATCATACGAATCGAATACCATTTCCACCATGTATTCGTCGAGCGCCTTTGTCTTTTCGAGATTGAGCACAGGGAAAGACTGCGGCTCTCCCGTCCTGTTGTTTGCCCTCTGCAACGAGAACAGAACATCGTCCGCGTTGAAGGGATTGCCGTTCGCGAAGGTCACGCCCTCGCGGAGTTTGACGTGCCACACGGTAGGCTCCACCATCGTCAGATCAGTCGCCAGCAAGTAGATGCGATTTCCGTCGATATCGACGTCCCAAAGGGGTTCGTAGACCATACGCATGGCGTTCATGAGGTCGTAACCCATCATAAACGCCGGGTCGAGCGTGCCTCGGTCCTGTGTCATGGCCACGTTCAGCGTATCTCTGACAGAGACGCTTCCGGCCGGTTGGTCGGCGGGGCTTTCATCCGCTTGTCCGCCGCCCGTCGCCGTAACGCCGTCCCCGCCGCCGGACGTCTCGCTTCCGCCGCTCGTCGCGGGACTGTTGTCGTTGCCGCCGCAGGCAGTCAGTGTGAAAACTGTGCAGAGAACCAGAAGAGTTGCGAGTAACCTTTTCATATCATTTTCCTCCTATAAAATATCCTTATATTTGCAGCACGCGACAAAATGATTTGCCGAGGCTTCCTCCTGTAATTGCGGGGCGTGACACTCTTTCGAGACGTGCTGACACCTCGCCATAAACCTGCAGCCGGGTTTGGGGTTGATGGGAGACGTGATCTCACCCTGCATGATGATGCGTTTTTTTCTGTTGTGAATGTCTGGAACGGGAATGGCGGACAGTAGCGCCTTTGTGTATGGATGGAGCGGATTTTGGAACAGCTCGTCGGACGGCGCTTTTTCCACCATCTGCCCGAGATACATGACAAGGATGTCGTCCGATATGTACTTCACCACCGACAGGTCGTGCGTCACAAACATGTACGCCAGACCGCGCTCTTCCTGCAAGTCGAGCATGAGGTTGATAATCTGAGCCTGAATCGAGACGTCGAGAGCTGAGACGGGTTCGTCGCACACGATGAATTTCGGCCTGAGCGCAAGCGCCCTCGCGATGCCGATACGCTGTCTCCTCCCGCCGTCAAGTTCGTGCGGATATGAGTTTTCAAAACGCTCGGCTATGCCCACAGTCTCCATGAGCTGCCTGACTTCCGCTCGTATCGCCTGCTTATCCAGCTTGCCTTGAAGCATGAGCGGTTCCGTGATGGATTCGCTGACGGACATGCGCGGGTTGAGCGACGAGTACGGGTCCTGGAAAATGATCTGCATATTCTCCCGCAGCGTGATAAGTTCCTGCTTTGACGGCTTTGTGATGTCCGTCCCCTCGAAGAATACTTGGCCGTCTGTCGGTTCGAGCAGATGGATGATAGTCCTGCCGAGCGTGGTCTTCCCGCAACCCGACTCCCCGACGACTCCGAGCGTCTTGCCCTCGTCGAGCGTGAAGCTGATGTCGTCTACGGCGTGCAGCGCCCCGCCGCCCGTTTTGAAATACTTCTTGAGATTTCGCGATTCAACTAAAGCCGACATTACGCATCACCCCTCCCCGCCAGGACACACTTGACAAGGTGTCCCGGAGACACCTCGACGACGCCGGGCGGAGCCTCTGCGCATCTGTCCGTCGCGTTTTGGCAGCGGTCACAGAATTTGCAGCCCTTAGGCAGATTCATCGGATCCGGCATCAGACCTTTTATCGGCTTCAAGCGCCGCTCGGTCGAGTTCAGCTTGGGCAAGGAGTTAAAGAGCCCCACCGTGTATGGATGCGCGGGATGGTCGAAAATATGTTCCGCCGTGCCGTACTCGGCGATTTCGCCCGCGTAGATGACGGCCACGGAATCGCAGCTGTCGGCCACGACACCGAGATCGTGCGTTATCAGGACGACGGAGGCGCCGAACTTCTCGCGCAGCGACTGCATCATCTCAAGCACTTGCGCCTGTATCGTGACGTCGAGCGCCGTAGTCGGTTCGTCGGCAAGCAAGAGTTCGGGGTTGCACGCCAGCGCCATCGCTATCACGACGCGCTGCTTCATCCCTCCGGAGAACTGGTGCGGGTACTCGTTGTAACGTTCCATCGGTATGCCCACCGTCTCGAGCATGTCGCACGCGCGGCGCTCCGCTTCCGGCTTTGTTATCTTATTGTGCAGCTTTATCGCTTCCGCTATCTGGAATCCGACTTTTTCTATCGGATTGAGCGCCGTCATGGGATCTTGAAAGATCATGGCTATCTTGTTGCCGCGTATTTTACGCATCTCCCGCTCGGACAGCGTCATGATATCCTGCCCGTTGTACAATATCTCTCCCCCGCAGAACTTTGCGGGCGGCGTTTGCAGTATCCGCAGTATTGAACGCGCAATCGTCGTCTTTCCGGCGCCCGTCTCGCCCACGAGTCCAATCGTCTCTCCGCGCTTGACGGAGAGATTCACCCCGTTGACGGCGTGGACGACCGCGTCGTCCGTATGGTACTCAACCGCAAGATCGCGTATCTCAAGTAAATTATCCGTCACCGGCGTCACCTCAATTCTTAAGCCGCGGGTCTAGCGCGTCGCGCAGTCCGTCGCCTAGCAGATTAAACGCGAGAACTGTGATAATCACGCAGATGCCGGGATACAGCGCAAGCTCTCCGTGCGCCCTCATGATACTGCGCGCGTCCGATATCATGCCTCCCCACTCCGGAATCGGCGGCTGCACGCCCAAGCCTATAAAGCTCAGACCCGCGCCGGCCAGCGCCGAACTGCCAACGCCCATCGTGATGGACACGATGAGCGGCGAAATGGCGTTGGGGATGATGTGCTTGCGAATGATGCGACCGCCGCTCGCGTTTATGGACTTCGCCGCTTCCACGTATTCCATCTCGCGAATCGAGAGGATCGACGCCCGCATGAGACGGGCAAAGCCCGGCACCATGCTTATTCCAATCGCGATGACCGCGTTTCGCAGACTCGGTCCGAGTACGGCCGCAAAGGTGACGCAGAGCAGGAACATGGGTATGCTCTGGTAGATGTCGAGCAGACGCATCAGCAGGTTGTCAAGCCAGCCGCCGTAGTATCCGGCTATGGCGCCTATCATGATGCCGACGATTGCGGAGATGGCGGTGGACACGGCGCCTATCTGGAGGGACTGGCGCGAACCCCATATGAGGCGGCTGAATACGTCGCGTCCCATCTTGTCGGTACCCAGCAGGTGTTTGACGCTGGGCGGCGCGAACGGGTCAGTGCGGTCCTGCTGTTCATACGAATACGGCGCCAGAAGCGGGGCAAATATCGCGACTAAAACGACGAAGACGATGACCCACAACGAAATGACTGCGATCTTATTCTTCTTGAGTTGCCTCCAGACCTCGCTGATCCTCGATTTCTTCTTCCTAACCTTCTGCTCTTGCATTGCTTAACGTCTCCTTTGTTTGTTTTCTCTTCCTCGCGTACTGGGAGCGTATTCTGGGATCAATAAACGCGAACGCGATGTCGATAAGCAGTATTACGATGCTGAACAGCGCCGATAAGAACAGGACGCTGCCCTGAATAGCGGGATAATCCCTGTTGGTCAGGGCCTTGAGCGTGTAGTCGCCCAGGCCCGGAATCGAGAATATGACCTCCGCTATGAGCGCGCCGCCGAGCGACATCCCGAAGATTGAGCCTATGGTCATCACGACGGGAATCATCGCGTTCTTAAGCGCGTGTCTGTACCGCACCACGCGCTCCGACTGGCCCTTCGCGCGCGCCGTCGTTATGTAGTCCTGCCTGATGACCTCCAGCATACTGGATCTCATCTGCCGCGCGATCATCGCCGCGTATCCCAGCGCCAGCGAGACTGTCGGCAGCACCCATCCCGTCCAGTCCTTGATACCGAGCGGAGGCAGCCATCCGAGTTTGACGCTGAAGAGTTGTACCAGCAGCAACGCAAACCAGAACGCCGGCATCGAGACGCAGAACAGCGACGCGATGATAGCCGCGTTGTCCTTCCATGTGTATTGGTGCGTCGCGGCGTATACCCCCAGCACGATGCCGACGATTGCGGCAAGCACCAGACTCATGCCGGACATCAGCAGCGTGTACGGAAACCGCTGCATCATTTCCGTCCATACAGGCCTTTTGTTGAAGAATGAAGTGCCGAAATCCCCGCGCAGCACGTTCCAGACAAAACGCCCGTACCGCACGAGAAGCGGATCGTCGAGCTGCAAATCCGCCCGAACCTGATCGTACTGCTCCTGCGTTGCGGTGTGGCCCGCTACCATCCTCGCCGGGTCCCCCGGCGTGATGTCTATCAGTATCAGCACGATAAATGAGATCCCGAGCAAAATAGGTATCATCAACAGCAGCCGTTTGGTTATGTATTTGGTCATTCCGCGCTCCCCCTTTTAATATTTACGGCCAAGACACACTTGTAAGACGCGCTTGCGGAGTAACAGAACCATAGATGCGAGGCGTTGGTTAAAATGTATGCGGGGAATTGGTTAAAAAAGTATAGGTTTTGCAACAGTCGGCGCAATTTGATTTTTTATGCGCAAATTCGTTAAAATCCGATTTTCTTTGTGCATGTTGCACAAAATATTTTATAGAATTTTGTGCAACATTACATATTGCGCCCGAGCCAATTCTGTGCTAAACTTTCCCAGCGAGTTTCTAAAAACCTATACTTTTTTAACCACCTGTTATCGGCGGATTGTGTAAATTAAGGAAACAAAGTTATGAAAATTTTATCTACTAAGAAAATGACAAGATTGAACGGCAAGCCTGCTAAAAAACTCTTTGCGGGGGTTTTGGCATTTGCGATGGTTTTTGCGATTGGCGCACAGCCGGTTTTGGCGACACCGGAAGATGAAATCAAGAAACACTCCGGCGGCAACAACAGTTCGGCGGAATACTATGCCTTCACAAAGATGTGGAGCGAATATTTCCTTGAGTTTCTGCCGACAAGCGCCGAACCCGAAGCCCTGCAGCTGCTGACCAATATTCCCGATTATGACGGGAAAAACGGCTGGAACAGCGGACGGTACCCGGAGACGGGCGCATGGGGCGGATACTTCACGGGCGGC
>JAITKI010000077.1 GCA_031278515.1 Oscillospiraceae bacterium
AGCATACCTTGATTGCTGTTGGCGCCCACCTGGAAGTACAGCGCCCCGGTGCTGCCGGCGGCATTTTTGCCGAGCATACTTACGACGACGTCGTCGTACGCCTTGTCATAGCTAGAGGCCATATTGTAGATATCCGATATTTGTTGCGTAGGTCCGCCATTGGCTTTATAGGCCCCCATCGCGCTTCCCAACGCGTTAATGGACGAATACAGATCCGCTGCGGAAATGTCATTCGTCCCAAACTTTTTTCCAATTTCGCCTTCTATTGTCACAAGAAGCCCGCCCGGGCCGGCCAGGTTTTTGATTTCTTCTACCAGTGCTTCTATCTGGGTCGCCGCTTCTTTCACCTCTTCGTTGGAGGCGGTTTTAAGGCTGCCTGCTTCAACACCGTACATCTTGTAGGCGATTCCCACCAGCGCTGACGACACCCTCGAGGCAATGCCATTCAACAGAGCCGTCGAACCATCCACATTGCTCACTAAAGTAAGATAAGCACTCGCTTTATCACTGATAGTATTGATCATCGTGCCGATGGTGCCAGTAGTGGTTGTTATGTCCGTAATTAGGGCGGTGACCGCTGTCATGAGGTTGGCTTTCGCGACTAGCACCTTGCTGTCACTGGCCGCCTCGGCAAAGGAGCCGGAGATGCTGCCGTTGAGCAGTTTCTTCTTGTTGAACTCCACGCGTTCGGACATGGAGTCGATCTCCGCCGTGAGCTGATTGATCTCGTCCTGGATCTTCTGGCGGTCGCCGTAGGATGAGCCTAGTCCGCCCGCGTTGTTGTCCTGCGTGTCGTTCGACGCGTACACCACAAGCTCGCGGATGCGCTGGAGCATGTTGTCGATCTCTTGCAGGCCGCCTTCCGCCGTCTGGATGAGGCTTATGCCGTCCTGCGCGTTCTTCGACGCCATCGTGAGGCCGCGAATTTGCGCCCTCATCTTCTCGCTTATCGCGAGGCCGGCCGCGTCGTCGGCCGCCGAGTTGATGCGGTAACCCGAGGATAACTTCGCTATAGACTTCGTGGTGTTCGACTGGTTTATGCCGTAGTATCTGTGCGCGTTGATAGCCGAAACGTTGTTTTGAATTCGCATGGGTATTTTACACTCCCTGAATGGACACCCCGACGTCATGTCGGGGCAACATTATCCGGAACGCTCCATGTCCCGGCGCCGAAGGTATATCCGTCAGCGCGAATCAGATCTGCAGCTCGTCGTCGCGGAGACGTCGGGGCGCGCCGCGCGGCCAAGCGCCGCGTTGACACCCTCAATCGTCTTTATCGGCATAAATGCCCAAAACTTTAGCGCGGAAGCGAAAATTTGTTCTCAAAAGGGCCCCGGAGGGTCTTTCGACGGGGGAAAGCAGGTGAAAACGGCGGGATCCGCACGGAACTACTTCCGAAACACGAACAAATACTCGTGCGCGAGCAATAGAAAGTTATATTTGATACTATTTGCCTTCCAATACTCGGTCGCCGCGCAGTTCTGCCGTTTCTTTTGCCATGCGCGGAGAAGGATGCGTCCATCTCTTACTGTCGCCGAATCTTTTCCTAAAGTTCCGTATCGTATGTGACGATAATAGTGGTAGCTTGCAGCGTGTGAAAGGCCGGGATATTGAGATGGTTCGAGGGCAGTACATCGCGGGTACGGGTATGTTACTCCAGCGCAGAAGGATGGAGACAATAACAAATAACATCACAAATGTCGATACGACGGGATACAAGAAAGAAAACCTCGTGTCGCATACGTTCGACGCCGTTATGCTGCGGCGCGTCAATGACGACAGCGCGATCGGCGCCGCGGAGGTAGTCGGCGTCCGGCGCGCGGCGAGCGCGCCGATCGTCGGCCCGATGAATTATGGGACGCAGATCGACCAGCTGTACATCGACTACTCGTCGGGTGGCTTTGAAGAGACGGGGCGCGCTACGGACATGGCGCTGGCGGGCGACGTGTTCTTTGCGCTGGAGACGCCCGCGGGAGAGCGGTATAGCAGAGCCGGCGCGTTTTTGGTGGACGCGGAGGGGTATCTCATCGATCCGGACGGAAATTACGCGCTGGGCGCGAACGGCCGCATATACGTGGGCGGCGACGATTTTTCGGTGGACGGAGCCGGCAATATCACCGTGAACGGGCAGTATTCCGACTCACTGCGTCTCGTGTCGTTTGAAGACAACAACACGCTGCGCAAGCAAGGCGGCAACCTCTTTTATTCGATTGCGGCGCCGGTGGACGCCGTCGGGGCGTACGAGGTCAAGCAGGGCTTTTTGGAGAACTCGAACGTGGACGTCGGACGCGAGATGGTGGATATGCTCACCGTGTACCGCGCCTATGAAACGAACCAGCGGATGCTCACAATGATAGACGAGATAGTGGGCAAGGCGGTAAACGATATAGGCAGACTGAGATGAGGGACGTAAGCCGCTATGTATGAAGCCGTAATGATAGCCGCCACGGGGCTGACAAACCAGCAGCGCAGACTCGACACTATCGCCGATAATATAGCGAACGTCAATGTGATGGGGTTCCGGGCCTCGCGTCTCGATTTCAAGGACGCGCTCTATACGGCGGGAATCGTGCCGGCCGCGCCGCGTACGCCGGACGGCAATCAGCAGAAAGGACACGGCGTGGCGACGGCCGCGATAACGCGCGATTCCAAGCAGGGCAGCCTTATCGAGACGGGCGGGCAGCTCGATTTCGCGATAGAGGGCGACGGCTTTTTTGAGCTCACGGACAGTGGCGGCGGAAGGCTGTACACGCGGGGCGGAAACTTTTATTTTTCAAACTTCGAGGACGGGTTGGCGCTAGTGAGCGCAAACGGCTACTTTGTCAACGACGCCGACGGGAACGCGATAATCGCGCCGCATGGAACGAATTCCGTGGCCGTGTCAGAAGACGGCGAGCTGTCGTTTCAGACGCCGGACGGTGAGACCGCGCGGGCGCGGCTCGGCATACACAGCTTTCGCAACGTGATGGGTCTCAACGCGGCGGGAAGCGGCAATTACACCGTGAGCGACATATCCGGAGAGATGCTTGCCGCAGAGGACTCCCGCGTCGTGCAGGGTTTTTTGGAGAACTCCAACACGGATCTCGCCCGGGAGATGACGCTGATGATCCGCTCCCAGAGGGCGTTTTCACTGGCCAGCCGGGCGCTGACGACGGCGGACGATATGGAGCAGATTGCGAATAACCTTAGAAAGTAGCGGCGAGGTGACAGCGTTGTCGGGTAGCACCATCACTCTGTGCAAGATATGCCGGAAGCCGTTCCAGAGCATGGGCGGCAAGGTGTGCGCGGCGTGTCTTGACCGTGTGGAAAAGGATCTGACGATTGTCAGAGATTATCTAGACAGCGATCAGAAAGGCAAGACGATCGAGGACATCGAGCGGCGCACAGGCGTCCCCAAAGAGGTGGTCGTACATCTCCTGCGGGAGGGCCGGATATCGGTGGAAGAGCCGGACGGAGGCGCGATGCGGTGCGAGCTGTGCGGCAGGCTGGTGGCCACGGGAAGATTCTGTGAGATGTGTAAGAATAAATTCGTGGAAAAGGTTGACAGTCTCAAGCTGTCCGCGCCGGAGGCCAAGGTGAAGCCGGAGACGGAGCGGCGGACGAAAACGAAGATGCATATCGCGGCGCGTACGCGCGGCGACGGAAAGTAAGGAATGGGGAGAGGCGTTATGAAGATCAATGTTAATCCGGTGACAAATCGCGACATGCTGCAGCGATACACGCCGGACAGGGCCAGGCTTTCAAATACCGGCGCCGCGCCGTCGGAGTCGGACAGGGTGGCGCTTTCCGACGAGGCTCTGAGCTTCTCAAAGGTTATCGCCCGCGCGCGCGAGTCGATAGAGACGCGCTCGGAGGACGAGTTGGCGCGCGTCAGAGAGGTCGGCGACGCCGTGCGGAGCGGCGCGTACAGAGTGGACAGCAGTGAGATCGCGGAGAGCATAGTCTCCGGGGTATGGCTGTGAGCGCGCGGAGATCGCGGCGTTGAGGCAGGAATTTACGGACATGTGCGCGCTCCTTGAGAGACAGAGCCGGGTGCAGAAGGAGCTTCTCACCCTGTCTCACGAGAAGCGAAGCGTGATAATAGCGAGCGACACCGCGCGTTTGGGCGAGATAAGCGCGCGGGAGATGGGGCTGATCGCGCGCGGCGCCTCAATTGAGCGCGAGCGCGAGAAGCAGATGCCGCGCATAGCGGAGCTGCTGGGCGTGGACGGCGGCGCGGATATCAGCGCCGTGGCGGATCGCGCGGCGCCGGATGAGGCGGGCGCCCTGCGCAGACTGCGACGCGAACTGACGGAGACGATGTCGGCGCTGCGCGACGCGAATACCGCGAACAGGGAACTGCTGGACGCGCAGCTTGAGTACACGGACGTGATGCTGGGCGTGATGGCGCCGAGGCAGGACGCGTTGAACAACTATTACGGCGGCGACGGCCGGACGCGCGACAGCGGCGCGCGGCGCGCGGGCTTTTTGGATGGCGTAGTTTAGGCGAGGAAGGAAATCTGTCAGTATGAGCGTCAGACCTACATTTTTCGGACTGGAGATAGCAAAGACGGGGCTGGTCGTAAGCCAGAAGGGGCTTGACGTCACCGGTCATAATGTCGCGAACGCCGATACGGAGGGGTACACGCGCCAGCGACTCGTCAATACGGCGTACGAGCCGTACGGCGTCCCCACCTTGCTGCGACCGGTAGACCAGGCGATGGTGGGCGGCGGCGCCCATGTGATGATACTCGACCAGATACGCGATCAGTTCCTTGACAGGCAGTTTAGAACCGAGAACTCGACTCTTGGCTACTGGAGCGCCAGAACGCAGGGACTCACATATGTCGAGGGCGTGTTTGAGGGCGCGGAGACGGACAGCCTGACGGAGAGTCTTAACAGCTTTTTTGAAGCGCTCAACGTGAACACGAACGAGTCGGAGTCGAGCGCGTTCCGGACGACGCTGCGGGAGGCGGCGGAGACGCTCGTCACCGACTTCAATCTGCTGTACGAACGCCTTGAGCAGCAGCAGGCGGCTCTCGACGACACCGTAGAGATGCTGACGACCAACATCAACAATATCGCGGCGCAGATTGCCGACTTGAACAGGACTATTTACAGATACGAGTTGGACGGACAGCCCGCCAACGACCTGCGCGATAAGAGGAATCTGCTCGTAGACCAGCTTTCGGAGATAGTTGATATTGAGTACGGCGAGGTGGGCGCGGAGGGGCAGGCGTTTGGCGGGAAGTTCTGGCTGTCGATAGGCGGAGTCAACCTCGTCGATCACGTGGATGTGGGCGAGCTGAGGTGTGACCCGACACCAAACAACGTGGCGAACAGTCTGCTTGAGTACGTAAACACGGTACAATGGGTCAAAGACGCGAATGGAGAAAATGCCGACAGCCCGCTGGTTATGACGGACGGCAAGTTGAAAGCCACCGTCGATCTGCGAGACAGCGCAGAATTCGGCGACCCGGACGCCGAGGCCAGTCCGGGCCTTCCGTACTTCATGGAACAGCTCAACAACCTGGCCCGCGCTATAGTGCAGAAAATAAACGAAACGCACAAAGAGGGCTTTACGTCCTCAAACGTGCCGGACGGTTCGGTTGCGGGGGGAAATTTTTTCGATGTTCTCGTTAATGGGGGCGGCATCGAGGATATCAGTCTTGTCACGGCGGGCAACATCGCGCTCGATGCGTCAATTATAGAAAGCGTGTACAATATCGCGGCCTCCGACAGGCAGATCGTGATGGATGTGGACGACACCGATTATGCCCCTGCGGTGAGTACGACGCATGAGGGCAACAACGCGAATATGGCGAAGATGTACAGCGCCATAAGCATGAAAGATATCGAACTGACGCTGTTGTCGGGGGGTACGATTTCCATAGGCGGACTGTTTGATTTTCTCGACGGCATAATCGTGGACGTCGCCGTGACGCTTGAGACGAGCAAGAGCTTTGAGGACGCGCGATCCGTGCAGACGCTCGCGGTGGCA
>JAITKI010000082.1 GCA_031278515.1 Oscillospiraceae bacterium
GGCGAAAAGAATTTTTGCGAGGAGTGCGTCCCGTGCGACGATGCAAAAATTGTAATATTCCGCATTTTCCGGGGATTTATTCCTCGGAAAATGCTCTTTGCGAGCCGCGCACGGCGAGAACCAAGTTCCCGTGACTCGTTTGTGATGGCTTTGCCATCACAAACGAAATGATTCGCGTAAAAGCGGCCTTGCTTTTTCTGTGGTTCGGGCGTTCCGGGGTGCGGTTACTCTGTTTCCTTACCAACAAAAACTATCGCGCCGGACACCAAAAAAAATTTTTAATTTATTTTAAAAATCATATTGCTTTTTGTCGAAATGTGTGTTATGCTTGTCACGTCGGTGGGGTTTTGGCTACATCACCTCCGCAAGTTTGCGGTATGCCGCGTCCTTGTCGTCCTGTGAGACTCCGAGGTAGCGGCGCGTCACCGCAAAGCTTGAGTGGTTGTAGATTTCCATGATGACGGCCGGCGACACGCCATTCTTCCACGCGTGATAGCCGAAGGTCTTGCGCAGAGAGTGGCAGGACACGCGAGACGCGTAGCCGAGATTCTCGGCGGCCTCCCGTATGATGCGGTAGGCCTGAACGCGGCTGATCGCCTTGTTGCTGCCCTTGCGGCTCTCAAGCAGGACGCCGCCCCGCTTCGCGTCGCTCAGGCAAAGGCGCAGACCGGCGGCGACGACCTTGTTGAGCGCTACGATCTTTGTCTTTCCGGTCTTTTTCTCGGTGACGGCGACGCTGTCGTGGATGCGCTCGCGGTTGAAGTCATAGACGTCGTCCCACGTCAAGCGGAGCAGATCGCTGACCCGCAAGGCGGTGTGGACACCCATAACGATAAGGAGATGGTTCCTGAGCTCGCCCCGTTCGAGATAGAATTCCGACATTTCGCGGACTTGACGCTTGTTCCGGATTGGCTGTGCAGTTGACATAGTTGTGTTTCCTCCTATATAGATTGGTTAATAAGCCAATGTAACATGTTTGACAATATGTTACATTGGCTTATTTTCTTTGATGTTACGGGGTTTGGCAAGCCCTGTTTTGTTTTGTCGATAGAATCCGGGCGTATTTTTTACGCGCCTTTGCCCAGAATACTACCGTGCCAGACCCGCATGTAACATATTGTCAAATGTGTTACATACGAGGCGGGAGCGGTGTTATGTACCTCTACGACGGATTGAGCCTGCAAAACGGGCGAAACTCCAATATGGACAGCTTGCTGCTCGCGGAGCGCGAGATAGCCGGAAAAAATGTTCTGCTCGCCGTGGTGTGCGACGGTGTGGGGAGCATGAGGGACGGCGCGTTCGCCGCGTCGCTCGCGGTTAAGTGTATGAGCGAATGGTTCCGGGAGCTTTCCGATGTTGAGCGGGTAGGTCTGCGTATGCGCGACGAGGCGCTGAAGGTGAATGGCCGCATAATCGAGCGAGCGAAGGAGAACTCGCTGGAAACAGCCGCGACGTTCACGGCGATGTTTTTCGCGGAGAATCGGTATTACCTTGCGCATATCGGAGATACCCGCGCTTACAGCTTTGAGCGCGGCGGGG
Source organism: Oscillospiraceae bacterium (assembly GCA_031278515.1). Taxonomy (GTDB): domain Bacteria; phylum Bacillota; class Clostridia; order Oscillospirales; family Oscillospiraceae; genus JAISBX01. Next base: position 1,540 of record JAITKI010000082.1, read on the forward strand.
CGGCGCAGCTGACGGTTGATGACGTTTCGGACGGTGGAAAGCTGACCGCTTGCATCGGTAGGTTCGCAAATCCCGTGTTCTACTGCGCCGAGGGCGACGCGGACGGAAAAATTTTTCTCATCTGCTCCGACGGGCTGTACAAGCGGATGGAATTAGCTTCCGCGTTTGCCGGGGTCGACATAAAGCGCCGGAAAGACGTTAAGAAAATCATACGGCAATTAGCCGGGCGGGCTATTGAGCGCGGTGAACGGGATAATATCTCGCTGGCGTTGATAATACCAAAGAAGAGGGAGGGACAAGGTTGAAAATCCGGCTGCTTATCGCCGCAGGCGACAGAGACTATGTCGATCACCTGTCGGAGACGCTGTCCGAGCGTTACGCGGAGACGTTTGAAGTGACCGTCTGCTCATCCGCCGAGCTTCTCGAAGGCCTGCTCAGGGCGCGGACTTTCGACGTCGTTTTGCTCGAACCGGCGTTTATGCCGCCGGACGGATTGTCCGGCAAGACGCGGCTGCCGCTCCTGCTGTGGGATGAAACGGAGTCCGGCGAGGACGGCGGCGGCTATGAGACGATTCGGAAATATCAGCGCGTATCGAAACTCAGCGGCGACATTTTGGAGCGGTACTCCGCGACGGCGGCCGGCGCAATGAGCGCCGTCGGCGGCAGGGCGAAAATAACCGTCGTGTGGTCGCCGTGCGGAGGCGCGGGCAAGACTACCGTCGCGCTGGCGTATGCCGCGCAAAAAGCCGTGGGAGACGGCAGGGTTACATATCTGGACCTCGAATATTTTTCAAGCGCGCCGGTCTATTTCTCCGAATCAGGCAAGAGCATAAGTACCGCGTTCGAGAAACTGGGCGGCGGCGCCGCGTTGCTGCTCAAGGCCATAGCGCTGAAAGACAGCGGAAGCGGAATTTTCTACTTCTCGCCGCCGAGCAATTATGACGACATGAATGAGCTGACCGCGGACGATGTCGAGGCGCTCATCGCCGCCGCGGCCGACAGCCCGGGCGAACTCGTCATTGATTTGCCGGGCGTGTGCGACGAGCGATGCCGCAGAGTCCTTGAACTGGCCGACGCTGTCTATCTCGTCGTTGACGGGAGCAAGGCCGCGGGCGTGAAGCTGGAGCAATTTGTCACCCAGCACAACCTCTTTGAGCGGATCCGCTCAAAGACTGCTTTGGTGGCGAACAGGGGGGCGAAAGTCACAGACGGGCGGTTTGACCGCGTCGTGTACCTTCCGCCGGCGCCGGAAGGCGACCCCGTCTCGGTCTACAAGACGCTCTCCGGCGTCAGCTTTGAGTGATTATCGGAAAATCCAAGCGGGAGGAGGCATAACGACAGGTGAACGACGACACGCGCACGGCGCTGACGGCGCAATTGAAATCAGAAATCCAGAATAACGCCGATCTGACGACTCTTAACGACGAACAGCTCCGGATCCTAGCTGAAAATGCGCTTGAAGAAAAAATCAAGTGGGCCGGGGCCAACAACCCGGAGGCGTATTCGGAATTATCGGCTATGAACTTCCGGGAGAAGCATTTCGTCGTCTCCGCCGTTTATGAAGCCATTCGCGGACTCGGCGTATTGGGAACCATTATCAATGATCCGGAAATCACAGAGGTCATGATAAACGGCTATAAGGACATTTTTATTGAGAAAGCCGGGCGGCTATCCGAGCTTAATGAGCATTTTGAGAGCCGCCGCGAGCTGGAAATAATCATCAACAAGTTCGTCTCACAGGCGGGGCGGCAAGTCAACGAGAGCGAGCCGATTGTCGATACGCGTCTGGAGGACGGTTCCCGCGTCAACGTCGTAATGCCGCCCGTCGCGCTCAACGGCCCCATCGTCACCATCCGCCGTTTTCCAAAAGAGGCCATGACAGTTCAAAAGCTGATCGATTACGGTTCCATAACGCCGGAGGTCGCGGAAATCCTCAAGCTGCTGGTTGAGTGCAAGTACAACGTATTCGTCAGCGGCGGCACGGGAAGCGGCAAGACCACGTTCTTAAACGCCCTGTCCAACTTCATACCCGGCGACGAGCGCGTGATCACTATAGAGGACTCGGCGGAGCTTCAAATCAAGAATATCCGAAATCTTGTGCGTCTGGAAACAAAGAACGCGGGGCCTGACGGCAAAGGCGCGATAACGATCCGCGACCTGATTAAATCCGCTTTGCGTATGCGACCGGAGAGGATAGTCGTCGGAGAGGTGCGCGGGGCGGAAGCGCTCGATATGCTCCAGGCTATGAACACGGGACATGACGGTTCGCTCTCCACGGGTCACGCCAACTCGACATACGATATGCTCAGCCGTCTGGAAACAATGGTGCTGCAAGGCGCGGACGGTCTGCCGCTTGAGGCCATACGCCAGCAGATAGCGTCCGCGATAGATATTATCATCCACCTCTCGCGTCTGCGCGACAAGAGTCGAAAGACCGTGGAAATAGTGGAAGTGCTCAACTACGACACCGAGAAGCGGCGGATAATCATCAATCCGCTGTACGAGTTCCGGGAGAACGAGCAGTCGTCGAAAAGCAAAGTCGCGGGACTGCTGACGCGGACCGAAAATGAGATGCGAAATGTCGATAAACTCCGCAACGCCGGAGTGGACAGGATCATATAGAGGAGGGGCATGTTATGCAAAATAATCTTTTTGCGCCGGCGATTGAAGAAGAAGTACAATTGCGGGAACAGCCGCGCTCAAAGCATATTCCGGCGAAGACTGATTATTCGATTACTCCAAATAAACTTCCGCAGCATATACTCGCGTTTGCCGTAGGATTTGTTATAGGCGGCGTGGTACTGTTCGTCTATTACAAACTGCTTCCGTTGTCGCTGATTGGCGGAGCGATTTTCGGCGCGGTGTACATATTTGTCGCCGCGCAAAACGCTATCGCGAAAAGGAAACGCAAGCTGCGTTCGCAATTTAACGATCTATTGGAGGCGCTATCCGTCGCCATGCGGGCGGGAAACCCTCCGGCGAAAGCCTTGATAGGTGCGCGGGAAGACTTGCTGCTCCTGTACAATGAGGGAAGCGACATTATAACGGAGCTCGATATTATTATCACGCTCTTTGAAAACGCAGTGCCGCTATCCGAATCATTCCACGATTTTGCGAAACGCAGCGGCCTTGAGGATATAGAAAGTTTTGCGTCGATCTTTAAGACAATCGAGGGCAAGTCGAGCCGCGCCGACGAGATAGTCAGGCAGACGCAATCGATTATCAGCGACAAGATGGAAATTGAAATGGAGATTGAGACGCTGATGACGGCGGCAAAAAATGAAATGAACATAATGACCGTCATGCCGCTCGTCATACTGCTGGTACTCGGTTATGTCGGCTCCGGATTTATGAACAGCATATACACGACTTTTGGCGGCAGGATGGCGGCGACAGCCGGACTTGCTATTTTCACCGTCAGCGTTGTGATGGGACGCAGAATCAGCAGTGTAAATCTGTAGTAAAAAAGGATGTGCCGATATGAAACGAATCATTGCGCATGTAAGTACCGCCGCAATAACGCTGCTGTTTCTGTGTGTGAAATTGAATGCTCTCACTTCAGCAGCCGCTCTGTTTTGGTATATACCCTCTATATCGTCAGCCTGTGTGGTTATAGTACTTCTGTTAGTGAATCTACGGCGTCAACCGACAGACAAAACAGAAACTATTACAATGTTTTTTATCGCCGTTGTGTCGACAAATTTCAATGTCATCGTCGCGCAATTCGGGGACGCGCTGCCTATATTCAGCGAGAGCGGACAGAAGGACTTGGCGGCGGCAGGCGCGCTGCTTAATCTGCTGAGTATGCCGTTTTACATATGCGCTGTCCTGACCTTGGGGCGCGGATTTTCGATACTGCCGGAGGCCAATATTCTTAGGGTGCGCGGAATATTTAAGTTCTCACGTCACCCGCTGTATCTGACATATATGTTTTGGGCCGCAACTCAAATATTGATATATCAGACATGGTCGATAATTATATTCTCTGCGATTCAAATATCACTATATGTCATTCGGGCAAAGAGCGAGGAAAACCTATTGGAGCGGACATTTCCCGAATATTCCGAATACAAGCGGAGCGTAATGTGGTTCGGCAGGCGAGCTAGCAGAAGCAACGTGTGAGTTGGCAAACTGGCATTAAGGAGTAGGAGTAGGAGTAGGAGTAGTGTTATGCAGATTGTATTGTGTGTGCTTATGCTGATATCAAGCGTACTCGTCGTCGCGTGGCTCGTGTTGCTTTTCAAAAGCGATCAGGATGAAAGCGCGGCGGCCGCGTACGATAAACTGTTTGGCAATATGCTGAAAATCAAGGAACTCAATAAAAAAGACGCCGAAAAAGCGGCGAAGCTGTCGCAGTACAGCGGCGTGGCCTTCGCGTTCATGAAAGCGGTACGCGGCGGAGATCACAGCAAGCAGATTGCCAAGCTGGAACAATTAAATGAGGCGCTCAGAGAGGGAGATGTCAGCAAGGCGGGCGTCGCCGCATTGCCCGGCCACGTCCTGCGCAGAACGGTAAGCGCGCTCGGTAAGGGCAAGCCGTACAAGACGTTGCAGCTGCGTCACATTGAACTGTACGGAAAAAAGAACGCGGAGTACAAGACAAACGGGGTGCTGGCGGCAATGATCTCCTGCGCCCTGCTCGGAACGGGCGTCGCTCTCGCGTTTGGCTCGTTGCTGACGGCCTTGGAGATAGGGCTTATCGGCCCCGCGTTGCTGGTGGTGGGGACGCTTATAGCCTTGATAATGGCGTACTCGCTGTACGACGCGCCGAGATCAGAAGCGGTCAAGCGCCGGGAGATAATCGCGCGGCAGTTTCCAAACGTCGTGTCAAAGCTGGCCCTTCTCGTCTGCTCGGGAATGATAATGGACAGGGCGTGGAATGAAACGGCGAACAGCAATGGGGGGGAGCTTTATGACGAGATGAAAAAGACGTCGAAGGAGCTCACGCAAAACATTGCCCCGGAGGCCGCGTACAGCAATTTTATCGTCCGTTGCAATACAAAGGAGACATCGAAGCTGGCGTCCGCGATTTTGCAAAATCTCTCCAAGGGCAACGCGGAGATCGGCAATCTTTTAAGAGATCTGGCGCGAGAGGCGTGGCAGGAACGGCGGCACAACGCCAAGCGCGACGCGGAAAAAGCGAACAGCAAACTGCTGATTCCAACGATGCTGCTGTTCGTCTCAATACTGCTTATGATAGCGGTGCCGATAGCTCTTACGCTCGGCGGAGCGATGAGCTTTTGACATAATCTTTCAAGAAAGGAGGAAAAGTCCATGCTGCATGAAAAACTCGGGAGCGCGCGCGACACGTTGACCGCCGCGTACATAAAGACGGTACGCAAGATCAACGAAATAAGGCGCGATGAGGACGCGATGGAGGTAATCCAAGTCGTTATGATAATCGCAGTCGGCGTTCTCGCAATCGCGGCGGTTTGGGCCGGTGTCAACGGGTTGCTTGAAGATATCTGGAGGAAAATCACGGGCGCAGCCGAAGATATGCCATCAGGACCAAACATCTCAAGTCCGTAACCAGGATGCGGAACAAAGCAGAGAGAGGGGGTCGCCGATGCGACGGCAAAACAGATATATACTGCGGGATTCAGACGGTTTCGCCGTTGTTGAGGCGACCTTCGTCCTCCCCATAATGTTTATGGTGTTCTTCGCCCTAGTCCTGCTCGCGCTGTATTTGCCGCAGCGCGCAATGCTTCAGCGTGCGACGCAGTTCGCGGCGGACGCGATAGCGACGGGGATGAGCGACACTTGGGTATATTACGACAGCGATACTCAGACATTCGGCAGATACGACAGCCACGCGGAACTGCGAGACGGCAAGGGCGGCGTGTACGTTACGCTGTATAAGGCGGTGTTCGGCGGCGGCGACACTGTGGCCGACAGCGCGAAATCAAGTGTCGAGGGTATAGACGACAGGGAAAATATTCCCGTAGTCGCCAACGGAGAACTGACCTTTGATTGCAGCCTTGTCAACTATGTCGTCTATAAGGAGATAGTTGTGACCGCGACGCGGTCAATAGAAGTTCCGGTTGATTTTTCCGTCATACAGTTCCCGTCCGCCATTGAAATGACCGTGACGTCAAAGGCTGCCGTCCAGAACGGCGATGAGTTCGTGCGCAGCATTGATTTGGCGGTAGACTTCGTCAACTATGTGCGGGAAAAATATCCGGCGGTCGATAAAATATTCAACGCCGTGGCTGAAGCGGGCAATAAGATCAATGGATTTTTTGGGATATAGGAGCGGGAAATGAAAAAGTTCCGGCGCAATGAAAAGGGTACGATAACAGTAATCGTTTCAATAATGCTGATACCGGCAATACTGCTCAGCGGCACGGCGGTAGATTTAGCGCGGATTCACACGGCAAAGAGTATGGCGCAGGACGCCAATCAACTCGCCGCGAATTCTATTTTGACACAGTATAACGCGCTGCTGCAAGATCTGTACGGATTATTCGGTGTCGCGGAAAGCGATCCGGCTCTCGGCAGCATGATAAACGATTATATCAACATAGCCGTTTTCGGGGAAAAAAGCGACGGCGAATGGATAGATACAGGGTTGGGTACTTTTCAGACATTTCACGGATCCGCGGCAAGCGGAAAGGTGAGTCTGACGGATGGATTCACTTTAGAAAACCGCGACGTGTTGCGACGGCAGATTGAGGAATATATGAAATTCCGCGGCCCGGTCATACTGGTTCAGGAGTTGTTGAGAGCCTTGGATATACACGGAACGACAATTAAAGCCAGCAGCGAGGCCATCGAGCAGCAAGAAGAAGTTGATACGGGGATGGGCGAGCTTTTTAAGCTGTACGGTGAGCTTTACGACGCGATTGTCGCCGCGGATAAATGTCCCTCGCCGGGCGCCAACCCCAATGTCGCTGGTGCTGTCGGCAATGTGAACGGTTCGCTGAACGATATCAAAACGGCCTTCGGAGATATGAAATCCTGTTACGCGAGCTGGGATTCGGTAAACGGACAGATTGAAAGTGTCACGGAGGCACTTGAGGAAGAATTGCGAAAGACGCCGCCGGACGCGCTTGCGGTAGCGAAGCTTCAAGACGAGGCGGCGCTGTATAAGGCTGAAAAGGAAGATTATGAAAGAAAATACGCCACTATTCGCGAGCGTATAAAAGCCCTCACTGACGGCGGAAGTTGGAACAAGTGGACTACTGACGGCAAAGGGGTCGATATGAAAGACGGCGACGGCAATGTATTGAAATATGAAGACGGAGAGGTCAGAAAAGAATGGAAACCGGGGAGCGCCGTGTCGGCGGAAGTGTCCGTCGGTCTTAGACAGAATATTGACGCGGCCAAAAGTGCGGCAAACGCGTTCAGGGCAAATTTCCAGACCGTAGTAGATAAAGCGCGGGCGGTCGACAGTCAGCGCGAAACGATTCGCGCCGATATAGAGAAATTGAAGGGTAAAATCAACGATCCCAACTGCGACGCCAACCTGAAAGCCGCATTATCAGAACAAATCGCGGAGTGCGAAGGTCTGCTCAACCAGTTCCCGAACATAGAGGGTCTTGCGAACAAGTACAAGACGACGGGAAACGACTATATTGATAGCGTCATATCAATGCTGGGCGATATAAAATATCGCGACAGCAGTAACGGCAGCTTATCCATAAGCGAATTGAGCGGTATCACCGGCAACTCAAGCTTTAACCTATCCGACGATGTGAAATCAGACGCAAGTCCGGCGGCCAAATACGCCTCGTTCGGCGACGTAACTTACAGTATGCCCGGCGGATTCAAGACTTTCCGTAACTGCGACGGAGAGGGAAGCGACAATGAAAGGCTGTATGATGAGCTGGATGGTATGGCAAAAGCAGGCGACGATATCCAGCCGCATTCATTCGAGGGATTGGAAGATGAGTCGGGTTCGGACGATCTGGAGACGCGTCAGCGCAACATCATAGATCAGCTTGTGACTCTGGCTGAAAACGCCAGAGACGGGCTTGCGAATAATCCCAAGGGCGCGAAAAGAATCGAGGACGAAACGGTCGGAAACGGGTCGTGGGGTTCGTTCGATGTCAGCACGAAGGTGATCGATTTAATCAGCAATCCGGGCGGCGCGATGCAGGATATGGCCGACTGGGTGCTGATGATGACATACGACGTAGGAATGTTTTCAAATTACACGACGCAGAAACCGGCGGAGCTTAAAAAGGACGGCGAAATTATAAGAACGCCGCCATCCAAATCGGTCGCGGACATTGAGATGAGTCCCGCGGTAAACTATTTTTACCAGTCGGAATGGGAATATCTTCTTGTAGGCGACAAGGACGCGAACAAAAATCTTGACGCCGTGAAAAATCTGATTTACGCAATCAGGCTGACTTGCAACACCATCGCTTCATTTTCAAATGACTACATAAAGATGGTCGCCGAAGCTGTTCAGGTGGCGGTGTCGGCAATACCGTATGTAGGTCCCGCGCTGGGAGTTATTCTTAAATACGCGACACATGTGGCCTTCGCGGCCGCGGAGAGCGCGCTGGATCTCGTCAGTCTGCGGAACGGCCATAAGGTCAAGCTGTTAAAAATGGATACGAGCAACTGGACGCTTTCCCGCGACGGTGTGGTAGGATTACTAGATGAAATCGATGATGGCGACATCTCAGTTAAAACCGTTGATGAGTATAATAACGAGGAGGGCATCTCATACGAGCAGTATATGATCATATTCTTCCTTGTGTCGAGTATGTTCCATTCCGATCCTATCGGGACGCTGACGGACAGGACGGGAAATCTCGTAGAGTGGAATGTCGTCAATTACGATAAAAAAGCGTGCGCCGACAATCTTGACGATAAGGGCGTCGTCGACACTGATAAAGCGGTTGCCGCGATGTCCTCCGCTTTCGCGGAGGATAATTGCTTCAGACTGTCAAAGATGCGTACCGATTTCGATATAACGACGACGATTGACCTGCGGTTGCTGTTCCTCACGCTGCCCGTATTCAAAGGACAGGGAGCGCCGTTTTCCAATACGCTTAAAATCGAAGCGACAGACTACAGGGGGTACTGATATGCGCGCGGATGAACGAGGAACCATCCTCATAGAGTTTATCGGGTCGTTCCTGTTATTTGTACTGCTGATCGCGTCCATATTAACGCTTGTTAATATTGTCACGCTCCAGGCGCGGGTACACTATGCGCTTACGCAGACGGCCAACACCTTGTCGATGTACGGGTATGCGCTGGAGGTCACCGGCGTGGCGCCTCATCTGAAAAAATTGAGTACCGGACACGACGAGGTAACCACAGGCGCAAACGCCGCCATTGGAGATGTCAACATGGTATTGGACGGCATAAACGGCTTGGATATCGGCGCGATTCAGAGCGGCGCGGAGAGTCTGACGAACCGCATTGAAGATTGGGCGGGCAGTATCGCTGACGATCCGATGGGCGCGCTGCAAAAGCTGCTGCAATACGCGGGCGGCGAAGGTACGAGCTTCGCGTTCGGCGAGCTTCTGAAGCCACTGATGAACTATTATCTCGAAAACGGAGATATGAGCGGCGCCGACTATCTGGAAAGCGTGAGAGTGATCGACGGACTTCAGTTTTACGATTTCACGCTGCCACAATACAACCCTGCGAGCGGCGGGCAATTTGTCGGTTCCGTTTCAACTATCGATCCCAACGACAGCGCGCTGATCGACGCGAACGACAATATTAAACTCACGGTACGTTATGAAATCGAGTATTCCTTTTTCGGGTTGAAAATCCCGTTCAGCGAGCCCAAACTCAAGGTTACGCAGTCGGCGACTACAAAGATGTGGCTCAGCGGCAGCGGGGAGGGTTATAAGAGGTGATCAAGAAGCTGCTGCCGTATATCGGCATACCGATAATAACCGCCGGTTACCTGCTGGTCAGAGCAAATACGGAGGGAGCGTTTACCGCCGTAAAAGATGTTCAACTGCTCGGAATGGGATACGCCGCAGCTTGGTCGGATTGGAGTACGCGCAAAGTCCCCAATAAGCTTGTCGCTGTCATGTTTCTGCTGTGGGTTTTGTCAATGGCGGTATATGTGTTCATTGACATTGATTCGGCTACAGCGATTTTACTGCCCTCAATTATCGGAGGCGCCGCCGGAGGGGGACTGTTCGTCGTATTGTATCTTGTCAGCCACAAAGGCGTAGGTGGGGCGGATGTGAAGTTTATAACGATTGCGGGACTGTACCTCACCTTTGTCCGCCTGATGCCGGCGCTGTTTATCAGTTCATTGCTTGCCGCGCTGGTGTCGGCAGTGCTTCTGATAACAAAGCGGGCGACGCGAAAATCGTCTATTCCGTTAATCCCTTTTCTGTACACGGGAATAATTGTAACTATTTTCATTTGAGGTGATTATAAAGCTATGCTTGCTCGAATCGGATTGACGCTCGGGTGCGTACTGTTGCTGGCGGTATCGTGGCTTGCTGTTCTGAATATTGAAAGTCCTGAGGATAAACAGGCCGCGCTGGTGGCTTACGCGGATATGCAACTCGAGACAGAATTATATGAGCCTGCCCGTCTGTATTTGGAACAGGCGCTGGGATACAAGACAAAGTACTCTTTTGACGTTCAGGAGAAATTGAAGCGCGTTTATCTGGAACTTGACGACGGGCAGGCATACGCCGATTTGCTGGCGCGGCAAATCGCGCAGGATAACTGCGCCGAAAGTGTGTATGAGGAAGCTGTCGACTACTATTTAGAGCGCGGTGAGCTTGCGGAAGCCCTCTCCGCTCTGAAAAAAGGCATTGCTGAAACCGGCGCGCAGGAGTTGATAGCGATATACGAACGCGAGCGATACGCTTGCAGAATTAACGCGAGCGAATACGATGTAGTTACCGCGTATATGGACGGCTATATTCAGGTGCGGAAAGACGGCCTGTGGGGTCTTGCCGACACGGCGGGAAGACTTGTCATACCGTGCGATTACGGACAGATAAGTACCGTGGATATGAGCACGGGACGAGTTGCGGTAATGAAAGACGGAAAATTGTCGGTGGTGAACGCAATGAACAGAGTCGTCGCGACATTCGACGGCGGCAGCGCGGGAGTTGACAAGATCGGCAATTTCTCTCAAGGCATACTGCCGTTGCGCTTATCGAGCGGTAAGTGGATAATCGTGGATGGGAATTTGACTCCGAACCCGGCGGAATATGAAGACTTAGGCGGCGTCTCCAATTCGGCAGTCGCTATGAAGTTTTCCGGTAAATGGGGGGTTTTTGCGCTCGACGGCGAAGTAGTTATCCCCGCCGAATATGACGACATCGTCCGCGATGAGCTTGGGCGGTGTTACGCGCAGGGCGCGGTTTTCGCGGTGAGAGACGGCAAGGCGCGTCTTTTTGCGGATGGCGCTGATACGGGAATATCATTCGACGACGCGCGGCCGTTCACGGACGACGGTTGGGCGGCGGTGAAGCAAAACGGCAAGTGGGGTTTTGTCGATACGGCGGGGACATTCATGATCGAACCTCAATTTGACGACGCCCTCTCGTTCAGCGGGCATCTCGCGGCGGTCAAACAGGGAGAGCTTTGGGGTTACCTCGCTCTGACGGGCAAACTCGCCATCGAGCCGCAGTATTTGCGGGCGAAATCGTTCGCGGGCGGTAACGCGCCGGTGCTGACTGACAGGGGCTGGCAGTTCATCTCATTGGTCGAATACGAATAAGGAAGCGGGATTATGAGTTATCAAATTCAAAGTAAGAGCGATTTCTCAACGGGAGCGACGCTGGTTGTGCGCGTACCGGAAGCCGAGATCGATAAAAAAGCGCTGTACACAGTTATGGCCGACACGCCGAGCTTTGTGCTGCCGTTCCGTTTCAAAAACGTGGACGGCTGCGTCGAATTCACGTATTTGACGGGGGCGCGAAACAAGCTCCGATATTCTTACGGCGTCCGCAGCGTGAGGGAGTACGCCGCGCTGTGGTCGAGCATTCTCAATCCCTTGCTGGAGTGTAAAGACTGGTTTATGAACCCGTTCTCGTTTGTGTTACAGGCGGACTACATGTACCACGATAGAAACAGCGGAACAATATGCTACGTATACATACCGTCGTCGCCGGGGTGCTCCGACACGGAGGCGCTGAGGCAAATGGCGGCCGAGCTCGCGGAAAAATGTCCCGCCAGCGACCCGGAACTGGAAATTAAGGCGCTGCGCTCGATAATGCAAGGATTTAACCCGAAAGAGTTTTTGCAAATGCTGCAAACTTTCCAAAAACCGGCGCCGTCTCCGCCCGTCGTCTCCGCCGAAAGCTATCAAAAATCGCGGGAGACCGAAGTTTCCGCGACTGCCGCCGCGCCTGCGGAAACTCCGGCGATTGACCGGCGAATAGTGAAAGAATCCGCAGTGAAAGAGGCCGCGCCGGCAGTCGATCCGCAGCCGGCCGGCGGAGCGCCGGACGATATAGTCATCAACCTGCGCGGCGGAAAAGAGGGAGGCAAAAAGAAACGCGCCGGCGAGTCCGGTAATGACAAATCCAGAGGCGGTGGTCTTTTTGGCGGCAAATCCGGCAAAAACGCGGACGCGGGAAAGGCGGCGGAGCAGCCGAAACCTAAAAGCGGCGGACTGTTCGGAAAGAAGAAGGCCGAGCCGCAGCCTGTGATTATGGGCGCCGCCTCCGACGTATTTCCCGCGCAGCCGTGGCCGCAAAAACACAGCGCCGCCCAACCGCAGGATCCGAATACCGATATGGACGGCGAGGCGACGCAATTTATGGACGACGGCGCCACTCAGTTGGAAGGCGTGGGTGCGAAATTCCGTCTCGTCAGCGGAGCCGATTTACCGTCCGAAATCGTCGTCAGCGAAACAGTCGGCGGGCCGTTTATCATCGGGCGGTTCGATATTTCCGTAGGGAGGCGGCAAGCGGACTTTGAATTCGATAAATCGACGAGAGGCGTCAGCCGCCGCCACGCCGCCGTAGAGCGCACCGCGGACGGATACGCTATTATAGATCTGTCGTCGAGCGCGGGTACGTTTGTGAACGGGCGGAGACTGCCGCCGAATGTGCCGCACGAACTCACGTTCGGCACGCGCGTGTCGTTCGGCGCGTCGGGCGCCGATTACGTGTTTGAGGGGTGAGGTAGCGTGAGGGTGTTTACCAGGCGAGTCGCATTGGTCGGTATGCTTGTGTCGTTCGGACTTGCGAGCCTTATACTCGCCGGATTTGTCATTCTCAAACTCTGCGGCGGGAGCTACCACGATTGGGTATACGCGGTATTCATAGCGAGTCTGCTTGCAGGCAATATGTTCCTGCGAGGGAAACTGGGACGCGGCATGATCTTTGTGTTCATTTGCTTTATTCTGCTTATTTGCGCCAAATTGTGGCTAAACTCCGCATTAGATGATCTCTGGCACGACGTGCCGTCCATAAGATATGAGTACTACGGCGACAAATTCATCTGGCGCGGGCGTGTGCGGAAAAAAATATCAATCGGCGGTATGGCGGGCTCGCGTGTGACTGTGTATGACAGGCAGGGGAATGTGACTTACGAAGGTCCCTTAATTCATTAATCTGCCGGAAAAATTGGAGGTGCGATCTTGATAAAATCGGCGCGCGCGATCATCATTGCGCTGACCCTATTATTTTTGATATTTGGCTTTGTCTTCTTTTTTAAGCCGAGCATCGTTGACGGAGTTATGGGGAACCTGCCGGAGCGTTTCGGACGCAATGGCGGCGTATTCCCGAACGAAATGGGAGACTATTAAAGAAAATGGGATTTGATAAGTTATTAAAGGCGTGCTTTGTTATTTCGGTTCTGTGGATGCTTTTCTCTGTCGGGCGCGCTTTCTTCCTTCGGTTTGCTTTGCGCGCATGGTTTGCGGACAAACCGGTGATCTATCTCTATCCCCCGGAGGAAATGGAGGTTTCAGTATCGCTTGGAATTCCCGCCGATAATTTTATCTGCACATACCCCCGATATGACGACGGATGGGAGGTGACGGCGCGCCCGGACGGGACGCTTGTCAACAAGGCTGACGGGGAGGAGTACTCGTATCTGTTTTGGGAGGCAAAAATGGAAGTCGCGTGGGACATGCCGGACGGTTTCCTCGTAAAGGGCGCCGACTCGGAGGAATTTTTTAGGGAAAAACTGCGCTTTTTAGGTCTGCTGCCGAAAGAATACAACGAATTCATCGTATACTGGCTGCCGCGATTGCAAAAGAACGAATACAACCTCATCAGATTCGCGGGCGCTGAATACGAAAATGCCGTCCCGCTTGAGATATCACCGCCGCCGGACAGCATTTTGCGGGTTTTTATGATTTTCAGAAAGGCGAAAAGCGATGAGGTTATTCCGCAGCAGGAACTTACGGCTTTTGAGCGCCGCGGCTTTGCCGCAGTCGAGTGGGGCGGCGCGGAGATCGGCGCGTCGGGCGCCGATTACGTGTTTGAGGGGTGAGGCGGTATGGCGCGCTCGCGTGTGACTGTGTATGACAGGCAGGGGAATGTGACTTGCGAGGAGTATGGCGATGTCGGGTGAATTGATGTTTTACTGCGGGTTGGCCGCCGCGGGCGGCGCGGTGATCGCCGGACTCGTCGCCGCCGCGGCGCTGAGCTTTGGCTGGAAAAAAATATCCGTGAAGCTTGACGCCGAGTACGGCAAGAAACGGAAGTGAGAGGTCGGGGTCATGGATGTGTCCGGGATTGTAGCGGGAACTTACGAAATCATACGCGAGATAGGTTCCGGCGGCGCGGGAGTGGTATACCTCGCCCGCCATTTGCGATTGGACAAGCAAGTCGTCCTCAAGGCCGATAAGCGCAAAGTCACGGCGAGACCCGAATCGCTCCGCCGCGAGGTTGACGCGCTCAAAAATCTCAGTCACCAGTATATTCCGCAGGTGTACGACTTTATCGTAGAGGATGAAATCGTCTATACCGTGATGGATTATATTGAGGGCGAGAGCCTTGATAAAACCCTGAAAAACGGCGCGAAATTCCGGCAGTCGCAGGTGATCGACTGGGCGCGGCAGCTGCTGGAGGCGCTGTCGTATCTGCACGGCAGACCGCCCCACGGCATACTCCACGCCGACATCAAACCCGCGAACGTGATGTTGACGCCGCGCGGCGATATACGGCTCATCGACTTTAATATCGCGCTCGCGCTGGGCGAGGAAGGCGCCGTGGCGGTAGGGAGCAGTTTAGGTTACGCTTCACCGGAACATCTGGGACTTGATTTCTCGTCAAGCGGCGCGACTACGCGCACGGATACCCGCGGCGATTCTGCGGCGGCGACCGTGTCGGACTCGCCAGAAACCGTCGTCGGGAGCGGCGGAGCGTCGTCCGGTTTGCATTCCGGAAAGAAAATTATGCTTGACGCGCGTTCGGATATTTACGGACTGGGCGCGACGCTCTATCACATACTGACAGGCAGACGTCCCTCGCACAAGGTGAGAGAGGTAGTTCCGCTTTCAGAGGCGGATTGCAGCCGCGGACTGGCGGATATTATCAACAGAGCGATGAACCCCAACCCGGATTTACGCTTCCGTTCCGCCGCCGAGATGCTGGATTTCTTGCTGCGTCTGCGTGAAAACGATCCGCGCGTCCGCCGCTGGAAACGGACGCGCAATATAGCGAGTACCGCGCTGGCGCTGGTGTTCCTCACGGGCAGCTTGACGGCGTTTGCGGGTTTAAGGCAGGGCGAAGCCGAACAGCGTCAGATCGCGGAACAGGAACGCGCCGAGGCGGAAAACCAGCGCGCGGAGGCTGAGAAGCGGCGCGTTGAGGCCGATGAGCAGCGCGCCGAAGCGGAGCTTCAGGAAGCGTACGCGCTCGCGGCGAAGTCCGCCGACGCGCTGCGGAACGGAGATCGGGACGGCGCGGTGGCGTACGCTCTCGAGGCTGCGCCGGCAGAGGGCGGTCTCAACCGGATTTATATACCCCAGGCGCAAAAAGCGCTCGCCGACGCGCTCGGGGTCTACGACCTCTCGGACGGATTCAAGGCGCATAAAGCTATCGAACTGCCGTCGGAAACGCTGAAGGTCGCTATATCCCCGGACGGCAGGACGGCCGCGGCGGTCACTCTTGGAAAGCTCACCGTCTTTGACACGGAAAACGCCGGTGTCGTCGCCGAACTCCCGACTGTCGGTTCCGCGCTCGCCGATGTGGAATTTGCCGGCGATAACGCGCTGGTGTTCGCGGGGAGCGAGGGCGTCTGTCTCTACGATCTTGCGCGGAATCAGGCGGTGTGGACAGGCAAGCCCGCAACAGAGATTGCCGTGTCGGCGGACGGTTCGGTTTTTGCCGCCGTATACAAGGACGAGGGCGGCGCGACGGTTTACGGCGCGGATGGCGGGATTATAGCCGGCGTCGATTTCGGGAGCGGGAAGCAGCGCGTCGCTGTCAACGACAGCTTTGCCAATCCTCAGGATAACCTGCTCGCCTTGGATTCGGACGGAGGATGGCTTGCCGCCGGTTTAGACGGCGGGGCGCTGTCGATATTCAAGGTCGGCGCTCCCGGAGAAGAGATTGAGATATACGATAAATCTGATTTCTTCCACTTCGAGGGCGGCTTTTCAGGCGGCTTTTTCGCCTTTTCCGCCACGGGCGCGGAGAGCTCCGTGTTTGCCGTTATTGACCTTGAGTACCGCGCGCAGACGGGCGGTTTTGAGAGTTCGCTGCCGTTTCACGTACTCGCGAATGAGCGCGGCGTGTACTTGTCGAATGAGGACGTCGTCGTCAAGATAGACCCAATAAGCGGCGCGCAGGAGGAAGTGGCGTACACAACCGGAGACGTGGTCAGCTTCGACGTTGGCGGAGGCGACTCGATTGTCGGCGTGAGTGACGGCAGCTTTGCTTTTTTCGACGGCCGCGCGCGCCCCGCCGGACAGTATGAGGGCGGATTCGCGGCCGATTTCGTCGCCATCAGCGGAGATTATGCCGTCGTCGGAAGCCGGAACACGCCCGATATCCGAATACTGAAGCGGGACACCGTCTCCCCCTTTTTTGAGTACGATCCCGAATACTTTCACGACGAGGCGAGACTTAACAGCGGCGGTACGGCGGTTATGCTCTTCTCGTTCGGCGGTTTCCGACTGTTTGATATGGACGGCGGTATTATAAACGATGTCGCCCTGCCGGAGCCGGAGCAGATATACGACCAGCAGTACCGGCGCGACGAGAAGGGTTCCTATCTCGAGGTCATTTATAACGACGGCAGGGTTGACATTTACTCCGGCGATACGGGGGAACACATCGGTGAGGAGCGGCGCGAGAAGCCGGATTTGAGCCTGTATGAAGAGTTTTTTACCGACGCCCTGAGAATCACATCCCCGCTTCACGGCGTACCTGTCGCGTATGACAAGGAGAGCGGAGAGATGATAAGGGAGTTGGAGAAAGACGCTTATCTGACCTATGTCACGCAAACGGGCGGCGGTGTTCTGACCGAGTATGTATCCTCGGACGGCGAGCGCTACGGCTTGCTGCTCGACGGCAGTACGTGCGAAACGCTGGCATATCTTCCGAATCTCTGCGACGTCGTCGGGGAGCGCCTGATATTCGATATCGCGTCGGGTTGTCTGAAAGAAACGCGGCTGTACGGAGTGGACGAGCTTATAGAGTCAGCCAAAAACGGGGAGGCGCAAAGATGAAGCTGAGAACACGCGCGGGGGCTGTGAATATTATGATTGGCCATGATTGGAGCGGACGGACCGGCGGCGCGCGCATCGCGCGCGAGATGTATGACGACAGCAGTTAGCGCCGCGCCGCGATCGAAGTGGAGACGGGCGGAAAACGCCGTATTGTACATCAGAGCGATAGGCTCGAATATTTATCAGGGGGATAGACAATGTTAAAAAAATCAATGGCAGCGCTGCTGACAGTCGTCATGCTGTTCTCGCTTATCCAGTTCTCGGGCGTAGGCTCGGCGGCGGAAACAGAGGAAATCATCTACAATCTCGGTACGCGGGAAATAGCTTTAACCAAGGCGGATTTTGATGAAAACGGGAGTTACACGATCCCGCTGGAGACCGACGCGTTTTTTCCGTATGAGGTTCAGTTTAAGGCGAACGGCGTCACGACCACGGAGTGGTTCGACACGCCGGAGAGCATCGTAAGCGTCGGCGAATACACGTTCGCCGTAAGCTCCGCGCGGACAGGCGAGGATAAGCTCACGCAAATCGGCGTGTATATCGGCGGCGAATACGTCGCGGCGCGACCGGAGGCGAAAACGTTCACGTCCGAACTTGGCTTCGGAACACTTTCCCTGCTGCCGCTCACGGAGGTGAGCGTGACGCTTGACTTGACGGCGTATCTGCGCGCGGAACTGAAAATGACAAAGGTGTCCGCTGTGATTTCGGCAATAAACGAGACGACGCCGACGCCGAGTCCCGCAATCGGCGAAGGCCAGGCCGTCGTGTGGGCGAAAAAATCGTGGGCCTACGGCAGCGAGGACGATTTCAAGATCGTCAGTCGGGATGATTACACTGACCTCACGCCGATGAGTAACAGTACGTACAGTTCAGAAGGGGGATCATATTCGCCTTCATACTTGGAGCTGATTGTCGGCACGGCAAAGCAACTCAACGCAAACAATACGCGGTATATTGTCACTGTCAAAACGGCGCCATATGACGAAATTGTGTACGATTTTGAGCTGTATACGCAAGACGGAGATACGCGCGACGCAGTGAGCGCCGACGTGAGCTACAGCAGTTGGATTTCGCGTTATATCGACGGGCAGTATCAGGGGAACAGTATTTCGGGATACCAATTGAGCGTTCAGTCGGCATATGAATATGACGACGAGTATTACCTCGGCATAAAACTAAAGGAAGCGTATTCAAGCCGGGTGGACTCAGTGAGTGTGTACAGCGGCTGGTATGAAACCGCGGAGGAAGCGACGGGCGCAAACACTGACGTTACAAGCTCTGTTTGGAATCAAACTATGAGTTCCGCCGGCTCGGGCTTGAAAGGCATTTACAACTCCTATCCGGACACAAAGATATTTACGGTTGTATTCAAAAAAGACTCCAACGTCGTCGGAATCGAACAGTTCGCGCTGAACGTTTACCCCAAAACGACCGGCATCGAATATTATAGTTCACTTAAAGCGAGCGGAGAGACAAGCGCCGCCGTTTCGTATTCCTATGATTATTCCGTTCAAAGCGGCGTTACCACGGTGACTCACACGCTGTATAAAGAATATCCGGCAAGCTCGCAGTATTACCTCGCGCTGCGATATTATGATGATGGTGAGCTCAGCCAAGCATCTGTCACCAAGGCGGTTGTGGGGCATTATGATACGCTTGACGCCGCGAGCGCCCAGACTGACATAAAGAGCTCGCTGTTTCCCGAAAGTCCGGGCAGTGAAAACACCGGGTATCTTGCAAGCTATGGCGGCAGCGGCGTCAACTTCACCGTATTCACGGAAACGGAGATATATAAGTTGACGGTCAAGGCCATTACGGGATCAATTTCAAATACTGCATCCGCGCCTTATCAAACTCCGGGTTCTTCCGACGTATATTTCAACATAAACGGCGCAAATCAAATCACCGGCGCGAGCGGGGAGGGAGAAGCGACATCAATCGGACTGTCCGTTTACACCGTTGACCCGTCCGACGATTCTTACTTCATCAATGGCTACCAGACGGCGCTTATTCTGAGCGACAGCGCGAATCTCGCGTCAATCGCGCCGACATTCGGTACGGGTCACAATGCTGACATTCACGTGAGCGGCGCGAAGCAAACCTCCGGAACGAACGTTCAGGATTTCTCAGGAGGCCCTGTGCAATATACGGCCAAGGCAGAGGACGGCAAGAGCCTGAAAAACTACTGGGTCACGTTTGCGAAAAAGGAAACGAGCGCGAAGCTGTTCGTCAACGGGCCGCACGGAGCGGCAGGCGCCGCAAAAGACAAGGATACGAACACGCGTGAGATTTTCCTGACGCCCGAATACGACAACCACCACGATATTTTCATAGCGAATATCGGCGGCAGGGAGTTAACCGGACTGTCCGTGACGCTTTCAGACGCGCAAAACGTCAAGCTCGACGAATATTGGACTGTCGGAGGTGATGGCAACAGCACTCTCGCGGCATTTACTGAAACTTATCACTCGGGAAGCTCATACGGAGAGATCGCGAATGTCGCGAAGATCCGCCTCGTTCCGGGCGGAGAGGAGGGTACTGTCAGCGGAAAGCTGACTATAAGCTCGAGTAGCGGCGGCTCTTACGTCGTGTACCTCGAGGGTGTCGCCGGAAACCCGAAAATCGTGACGACGCAGACTGACCTTGATAATAAGAAAGCCGTCAAGTTTGTGCCTTACTCGTTCCTCATCCAGACGGACAGCAAGTACGATTGGAATCGGGTGAGTTTCTGGCGGGTGTCCGGCAGACTTCCGAACGGCGTGACGCTCAAGGAGAACGGAGAGATTTACGGCGTCCCGACGGAAACGGGGACGTTCAAATTCGGTGTTCAGGCGCAGTACAGCTATTCCGGTTTCAGGACATCCACAGCGGAGTTCACGCTGACCGTGCTTGACAACACCGACGCGAACGTCAACGCTCAGGTTGACGAGGGGTACGGCATCCGAGTTCGCGTACCCGGCGCCATGACGTCGTACTCCGAGCAGATTTTTGAAGTCGAGGGCGGGTTTAACGAGTTTATGGACTTCTATCTCGACGGCGTGAGGCTTGTCAAAGACACGGACTACATTGCGGAGGAGGGAAGCACAAAGATCACAATCAAGTCGCAGACGTTCCAGGCCAAGGGCGTCGGTAAACACACCATCGCGGCGGAGTTCCGCGAGGACGGCGATACGAGCAAAGAAATGAAGAAAGCCGCGCAGAACTACACGCTCAATATCGGCGGTGGCGGCGGAAGTTACAGTGGCGGCGCTTCAGGCAGCTCGTCGTCAACAGGGACGACGACGCTTAACACGACGGTAGCCGCGGCTGTCGAGGGCGGCACTGCGACGGCGGCGGTCAGGGCGCAGCTGTTCAGGGACGCGGCGGCGGCGGGAAGCGCGATAACAATCGAGAGTTCGCTCGGAGATATAGTGATGGACGCGGCGGCAGTCAAGGCGCTCGGCGGCTCGGCGGACGGAACCATTGAGTTCACCGTCATAACAGATCCGAACGGAGAAATCAGCATATCGATCAAGCTGACGCTCGGCGGCTCGACCATTACGGACTTCGGCAAGGGCATCGTCACGATCAGCATTCCGTACACGCTGGCGAGCGGGACGCGCTGGACGCAAATCGTGCCGTATTTCGTCAATGACGGCAAGCTCGAACTCGTCATGGGCGGTTACAGCGCGACGACGAAGAGCGTGGATCTCCAACTGCGGCACCTGTCGGACTATGTCGTCAAAGTCAACGATAAGCAGTACGAAGGGCGCGGCGGGTGGTACGACGACAGCCTTGATTGGGCCGTTCAGCGCGACTTGCTCGACAAGTTCATAGTCGACGGCAAGATCAACGCCGCTCAGGATGTGAGCAGGGGAGATTTTGTTACGGCTCTGCTGAAAGCCCTCGGTATTCAACCGCTGACGACATTCACAGCCGAACAATTCTCCGATGTGAGCGGAGAGAACGCGGCCTATATACGCACGGCCAGAGAACTCGGCGTTGTGAACGGCGTCGGCGGCGGCAGATTCTATCCGGACGTCACCGCAAAGCGCGGGGAGCAGTTCCAGATCGTGTACAATCTGATCAAGGCAAATATCTCAACTGTCAGCAGCAAGAGCACCGACAGGAAAATTGAGGACTTCCAGGACGCCGACGCTGTTCCCGGGTGGCTCAAACCGGCGCTGAGCGAGCTGCTTAGGCTCGGGGTTATCCAAGGCGACGGTACAAATCTGAGGGTGAAGGACGACTTTACCGTCGGGGAATTTTGCGTCGTGATTCAAAAGATGGCCGCGCCAAAAGTATCGGTGTAAAGGCGTAGGCGCGCTCCCCCGCGGAGGGGGGCCGCGCGAACCGGCGCGGGGGAGGCTCTGGACGAGATGCCCGGACCTCCCCCGCGCGCGGCGGGCGCGTCACCGCGTCAGCGTTTTGACCCATTTGTAGCGGTTGCAAGTTATGGCGTTCGGTATGCATTTCAGCAGCTGGTCCGCTTTGAGGAAGCAGAACGTGACGACGGGCGGGAACCCGAACACAAACGCGCTCAGCGCGGCGGAGGGTATCGTGAACAGCCACATGAAGCTCACGTCCACGATGGTGGCGTAGCGCGTGTCGCCGCCTCCGGC
>JAITKI010000084.1 GCA_031278515.1 Oscillospiraceae bacterium
TCGTTCGGGAGGGTGGTGTTGAAATAGCCTTGCCCACCCACGGAGATAACGCTCATTGGCACGCGGAGGATCAAATTGTCTTTGAACGTGGTTTCCGTCAGAAAATAGATCGGCAAGTCGATCATGCCGTGTTCTATGATGATTTCGGAGAGGGATGTGCAGTTGGCAAACGCAGAGCTTTCGATGTTCGTTAGCTTAATCGGAATAGAGATACTTGTCAGCGTGGAGCAGCCGTAAAACGCGTAACTTCCGATGCTCGTCACATTCGGAGGCAGTTCCGGCACGGACAGGGAGGAACAGCCGGAAAACGCGTAACTTCCGATGCTCGTTATGCCGAGGGGCAGTTCTATCTCGGGGAGGGACGAGCAATTACGAAACGCGCCGGCTTCTATGTCCGCGAGCGTGCCGGGAAGCCGTATCGCCGTCAGCTTCGACTTGTTTGAAAACGCGTTTCCGATGCTCGTCACGCCCTCCCCGACGAATACGGTTTCCAGCGCATTGCAACCCGAAAAGGCGTCGGGATTTATGCTTCCCGTTTGTCCGTTGCCCGTTTCGCTTCCGAGTGTCACGGTGCGCAGATTGCCGCAGCCCGAGAACGCGGAAGAAGCGAGCGACACGACGCCGCGCGCGCTTATCTCTTTCAGCGCGACGCAGTTCGAGAACGCGGAGCCTTGAATGCTCGTCACGCTCTCCGGGATTGTGACGGACGTCAGCTTCGTGCAGCCGGCGAACATGGCGTTTTCAATGGTTTCAAAACCGTCCGGAATCACAAAGGATTCAAATTCGGAGCAGCCGTAAAACGCGTAACTTCCGATGCTCGTTATGCCGTCCGGAATATCAATGACCGTCAGAGAAGCGCAATTGGAAAACGCGTTATTCCCAATCGCAACGATCTTTATGGCCCCGCCCGAGCTGATCTCGTCAAAAGCCTTCGCCACATCCGCGTCCGTCGCGTCCTCATCGCAGTCCGTGATCGTGGCCTCATCCCCGCTCAGCGTGTATGTGAGCACGCCCTCCTGTTCCGCGAAGGCGGACGACAGCCCGCTCGCCGCGAGCGCAAGGGCGAGCAGCAGGCCCAAGGCCGATAGGATCCTGCCAAGCGTATTCTTGTCCCGGTTTTTCATTTTCCCGTCCTTTTTTCTTCCCATGGGCGCTTCTTAGAAAAGAGAAGCAAAACAAAAAACCGCCCGCGTCTGTACATGGCCACAAACGCGAACGGCATTCAATGTAGGCACGCCCGAAACAAGCCCCATTTCTTACGCCTTGCGAAGCGGGACACGGCAAGGTATAATAATAGGGTGTCAGGCGTCGGGTTTCCCCGATATGCCGGCGGTGGGTGGCACCTTCGGTATGGGGCGGTTTGCTGCTAACAAACCGCCCTGCCCGGCATTGTATTCTGTTTTGTCCCTCTACGGTTTATTATAAAACTTCCGGTTTCGGAATGCAATGACTTTCTTTCCGCGAAAACCGAATTTCTCACAAGCGCCTTTGACATCGGCGCGGATTTGTGATATCTTGGAGAAAGGGTTGTGCGCGGCATGCCGGGGTTCGCTTGTTTGCTCTCCCGCCCGCGACGGCCCGGACGGGCGAAGCACCTGCCGGCCACGCGCTCCCACATCGCTCTCCCGCCCGCGACGGCCCGGACGGGCGGTTCGCGGCACGGATACGCGGTGCATCCGACGGAAAGGAGATTGCCGATGGATATTGGCGCCATATTGAAGCTGTCCAGCATCAAAAGGTTTCCCAGAAATCAAATCATCGCGAAGGAAGGGGACGGAAGCTCCGACGGTATGTACATCGTGCTGCAGGGGAGCGTCGGCATATTCAAGAATTACAGGATGCTGAACGAGAAGCGTCTTTCCACGGTGGACGCCGGGAATTTTTTCGGTGAAATGAGCCTGTTCCTCGGGAAGGGGAGAAGCTTTACCGCCGCCGCGCTGGACGATGTGATAGCCCTTGAAATCAGCAGGTCCAACGTGCTTGAGATCTTTTCGAAACAGCCGGAGATCACCTATACGCTGATGCAGGGCCTGTGCCGGCGCATAGACACGCTGAACACGTCAAACCAATTTCTGCATACGGAGGTCAAAAAGGAATCCTCGTCGAAGATGCTGATCTCGGGCGACAGCCCGCTTTTCCCGGAGGGGCACGGAAACTACATCCTGCCCATAGACAACACGCCTTCGGATTTTCTGTTCGAGGATACCGTGAAATGCCCGATCTGCGGCCACAAGTTCCCGAATCTGACCGTTTTGATTTCAAAGCTGGAGCAGGTGTCCAAGGACGACGATTACCGCATACGCTACAAGGGCGTGGAGCCCATGTATTATGAGGCCGTCAGCTGTCCGAATTGCCTGTACAGCGCGATGGCGGACCTGTTCAAGGACATCGAGGTGACGAAGCGCATGGCGGAAAGCCTGCGCGAGGCCATGGCGCCTTACGTGGGCAACATCGAGATCCGAGCGGGGAAGGAGCGGGACACCTTCACGGTGTTTGCGAGCTATTATCTCGCGATACTCGGCGCGCCGCTGTGCTTCTACGAGCACCAGCGGATCACGGCGCGGCTGTGGCGGAATCTGGGCAGGATATACGACGATAGCAGCGACGAGCGTATGATGGAATACGCCCTGCGGAAATCGGTGGAGGAATACCTGTATTCCTACTCGCACTTCGATATCGAGGGCAAGAATATGCAGCAGCTCTGCTTTGTGATAGGCGAGCTGCAATACAAGCTCGGCGATTTGCCCAAGGCGCGGGAATTCCTGTATTCCGCGATGGTGAACCGGGAGGGCAACCCCGTGATCAAGCGGCAGGCCGAGGACAGGCTGGAAACGGTCAAGGCCTTGCTGAAGGGGACGGAGGAACGGAAGTCTTGAAATACGACGCCTTTATCAGCTACCGCCACGGGGAGCTGGACGGCCTCGTGGCGGAAAAGCTGCACAAGCTGCTGGAAACCTACCGCATCCCGCGCGCCATCGCGAAGAAGGTGGGCAAGAAGAAGCTTTCCCGCATATTCCGCGACCGCGAAGAACTGCCGACCTCCTCCAACCTATCCGACAGCATCAATGACGCGCTGGAGAACGCGGCCTTTCTGCTGCTCATATGCTCGCGGCGCACGCAGGAATCGCAATGGGTCATGCGCGAGGTGGAGCGCTTCGGGGAACTGCGCGGCAAGGACAGGATCATCACCCTTCTCATAGACGGGGAGCCCGACGAGGCCTTCCCGCCGGGCTTGCGGGAGCGGGAGCTGCACGGGGAAACGATATTCGTCGAGCCGCTGGCCGCCGACATCCGCGCCGCGACGCCGCGCCAAAGCATCAAGCTGCTGAAAGAGGAAAAGCTGCGTCTGCTGGCCCCGATCTTGGGTTGCGCCTTCGACGATCTGCGGCGGCGGCACCGACGCCGGCGGGTTCGGCGGATCGCGACCTGCGTGAGCGCGGCCTTCGCCTTCGTGCTGTCCTTCGGCGCTTTTTCCACTTGGCAGTACATGCAGATCGACCGCCAGATGCAGCTCAAATTGGAGAACCAGTCCCATGTTCTGGCGGAGTACGCCGGGGAGGCGCTTGCGGAGGGGGATCCGGACATCGCCACCCTGCTTGCGCTCGCGGCGCTGCCCGCGGATTTGGAGAAGCCCTCCCGGCCCCTCGTCCCCGCGGCGGAAAAGGCCTTGGCGGACGCGCTGGGCGTCTACGATCTGCGGGACGGCTATAAGCCGCACAAGGCGCTTTCCCTGTCCGCCGCGCCCGGCGAGGTCCTGCTCTCGCCCGGCGAAGACCGCGCCGCCGCCATCGGCCCCTTCACCCTGACGGTATTCGACACGGAGAGCGGGCGGATCTTAAGCGAGCTGCCGACCGTGCGCTCCGCGCTCGCGGACGCGGCATTCCTGTCGGAGGACGTGATCGTGTTCGCGGGAGAAGACGGGCTTGCGGCCTATGACGCGGCCGCGGACGAGATCCTGTGGCGGGGCGAGGCCGCGACCGCCGTCGCCGTTTCGGAGGACGGGGAGCGGATCGCCGCCGTGTACGGCGCGGAGGGGGCGGCGACCGTCTACGACAAGGACGGCCGCGCGCTGCGGCGCATCGCCTTCGGCGACCGCGCCATGCGCGTGCCCGCCGACGACAGCTTCCTGAATCCGCACGACGCGATCCTCGCGCTGGACGCGGACGGCGGCCGCTTGGCCGTCAGCTTCGCGGATGGCTCTCTTTCCGTGTTTGACACGGCCGACGGCGCGGAAACGCTCGTCCATCCCGTTTCCCGCGCCACGCATTTCGCCGGCGCCTTTTACGGGGATCTGCTCGCCTACGCGATTGTGGAGCGCGAGCCCTACGCCTCCGCCTATCTCGTATTCGACATGGGCACGGGCGCGCGGCGCGTGCATTTTTCGTCCGACGCCTCTCATTTCGTGCCCTATGCCGCGGCGGACGGGCTCTACGTCGCCTTCGAGGATCAGGTGCTGTCCGTGGACGCGGAAAGCGGCGGCGCGCGGCTGCTGTTCTCGGCCGGCGGACCCGTGGAGGCGTTCGGCAAGCACGGCGATGATTTCATCGTCTGCGAGAGCGCGGGTCCTTACCGCTTCGTCGGCGGGGGCGCCACGACGATATACGCGTCGGATTACACCTGCCGCTTCGCGGACATCGGCGCGCGCTTCGCGCTGACGGGCAGCTATGACGCGAAGACCGTTCGCATCCTGAAAAAAGCGGATTGCAGCGCCGCCGATCTCCTGCGCTACGCGGAGGATTACGCGTTTTCGGAGGCCAAGCTCAAAACGGCGGCGGACCGCGCCGTGTTCTATTCCCATACGGGCATGCGGCTGTGCGACTTGGCGGGCAACATCGTCGCGGAGGCCGCCTTCCCCGCGCCGCTCTCCGTCATGGACACGCAGTACGACCGGCAAAGCGGGAATGTCGCCGTCCTCTACGAGGACGCGTTTCGGCTCTATTCGGGAACGGACGCCTCTCTGCTGACGGAGAAACACGGAAAGCGGGGCCTGCGCTCCGTCGTGTACACGGAGTTTGGCGTGAGCGTCTTGGCGGAGGACGGCGCCGTCACCCTGTACGATCTCGCGACCGGCCTGGCCCTCGCGACGGCGGACGCGGGCGCGGACGCGGAGCGCGCCCTGCCCGTGGGCGGCGATCTGCTGTCCGTGCGGGACGGCCGCGCGTATTTCGGCGCGCGCGACATCGGCGCGGGTGACATCATCGGCGCGGGCGATATCGGCGAGGCGGAGCACGCCTTCGCCCTCTCCGACGGCGCGGAGGGCGCGGTGTTCTCCGTAAGGGACGGCGCGCCGCCGAGGGAGCTGTTCTCCTTTTCGACGACGGGCCGCGCCGAGGCCTACTTCACGGGCGGCTTCACGTTCATCTCTCCGCTGCACGGCGAGGCGTCCGCCTACACGCCGGAGGGCGTGCTCGTGCGAAGCTTTGCGGAAAAGGGCTATTTGGCCGAAACCGGCGTATTGGGGGATCGGATCGCCGCGCATTATATCGTCGCCGCGACCGCGGAACGCTATACCCTGCTGCTCGATCCGAAAACGCTGGAAACCGTCGCCGTATTGCCCGGATTCTTGGGCGAGTCGGACGCCGCGACGCTCGTCTTCGACGACGGCGCGGGCCGCCTGCGCGCGGCGGAGCTGCGTTCGCTGCGGGAGCTGACGGAGGCGGCGCGCCTGCGCCTCGACGGCCGCAGCCTGACGCCCGAGGAAACGGAACGCTTCAAGGCCGGCTGATCCCACATGCGCAAGGGACACGCCGAGGCACGCGCGGAAAGGAAACACCCCACATGGACATAAAAGCATTGGCCGCATACAGGCATATCGTCATTCAGTGTCACGACGTCCCCGACGCGGACGCAATCGGCGCGGGCTTCGCGCTGCAGAGCCGCCTGCGATCCTTCGGCGCGGATCCGCTGCTCGTCTACGGCGGGCGCGCGGAGATATCGAAGCCGAATCTCGTCATGCTGCTCGATGCGCTGCGGATAGAGATATCGCACGTGCGGAGCTTGCCGCCCGAAACGGAGCTTTTGATCACGGTGGATTGCCAGCGGGGCGCGGGCAACGTGCAGGATTTCGAGCTCCCCGCCTCGGCTGCGGTCCTCGTGATCGATCACCATCGCGCGGAGATCCCGGAAGGGCAAAACACCCTGATCCGCCCGGCTCTCGCGAGCTGCGCGACGCTCGTATGGGATCTGATAGAGGGGGAGGATTTTTCCGCCGCCGCCGACTACCGCGTGTGCAACGCGCTCTGCTACGGCCTCTTCACCGATACGAACGGCTTCTCCGAGCTGCGGCATCCCCTGGACCGCGATCTGGCGGAGCTCCCTTACGATCCGGCGCTCATTCGAAAGCTGAACAATTCCTCCGTCACCAAGGCGGAGCTCTCCGTGATTGCGGGGGCGCTGCAAAGGCATGAGAGCATTGAGAACATCGGGCTTTTTCACGCGGAGCCCTGCGATCCGAACCTGCTCGGCTTCGCGAGCGACATCGCGAAGCAGGTCGTCGGCATAGACAGCTGCGTCGTGTACTGCGAACAGCCGGGGCAGGGCCTTAAGCTGTCGATCCGCAGCAGCGCGCGGGAGATCATGGCCGATGAATTTGCGGCCTTCCTGTGCCGCGACGTCGGTTCCGGCGGCGGGAATCTCGAAAAGGCGGGCGGATTTTTGAATCTCAAGCGGATTGCCGAGCTCGCAAGCGGCTTGCCCGCGGACGCGTATCTCAGGCGGCGGATACGCGATTATCTCTCCTGCTACGATCATATCCACGCCGAGAATCACACGATTGACTTCGGATCCTTTCCCCTCTTCAGAAAACGCGCGCGCCCCGTCGGTTTCGCGCGGAGCGTCGACATATTCAAGGAAAAAACGAAGATCACCGTTCGCACGCTCGAGGGGGATGTCGATACGGTTTCGGGCGAGGATGTCCACCTGATGATCGGCATCCTCGGCGAGGTTTATCCCATCCTGCGCGAGAAGTTTGAGAAGAGCTACGCCGCCATGGACGCGCCCTATGCCGAGGCCTTGGAATACACGCCCGCGGTCATCGACCGCCTCACGGGCGAACGCCACCCGATTCTGCCCTTCGCGCGCGCCTGCCTGCCGCGCGAGGAAAAGCTCGTGCGCGCGGCGCCCCTGGAGAAGGACACGAAGGTGTTTGGCTATTGGGACCCGGAAAAATACTTCCACGGAACGCGGGGGGATTACCTCGTCGCCAACGAGGGGGACTATGGGGACTGCTATATCGTTCGCCGCGGGATATTCGCGGAGAGCTATGAAGTTTGCGCGGACTGAATGTTACGGTCCGGAGGCAATCAGCCTCGGGCTTGGTAATCCACGGAGCGTCATTGCGGTATTCCAGGGCCGCGTTCTTTGCGGCCACCGCAGCGAGCACAAACGCCGCGTCTTTTCGCCGCAGGCGAAAAGAATTTTTGCACAGGAGTGCGTGAAGTCCTCACGGACTGCGCTAAGCAAGTTTCCGGCTAAAGCCGGGAACTTGCTCGCTCCGTTATATAGGGTTCGTGTGTCAAAGCAAACGGCCGTCTCGCGTTTCCGCGCCGTCGAAACGCGAGACGGCCTCTTTATGGTTCGCGATTTCTTCTACGTGTTGTATTTCGTCGCCGTAAGGTACGCGCTGCCCGTGCCGGAGGTCGTTGTTATTTGCCCGCCGCTTACGGTGAAGCCGATATTCGTGTTGGCGCCGTATTCCGCTATCCACTCGAATGAGGTCATGCCGTTTGCCACTATGGGAACGGAGATGGTTCCCGACGTTCCGCCCGCCCTGAGATTCAAAGCCGGCGTTCCGGTGTATCCCGAGACGTCTACGCCCACGGAGATGCGCCAAGGACCGGCGCTGACAAGCGTGATGGTGTCGCGGGCGCTGTTTATTGTGACCCCGGACATCGCCGCGCTGTTGGCGAACGTCAGCGCGGCGCCGTTACTAAGGGTTAGCGCGGCGCCGTTATAAACGGAACCGTATTGTGTGACGGCAGGCGTACCGGCGGGTCCCTGAGGGCCTCGGATGGCGCCGACGTCGCTCCAGGTGTTCGTCGTCCCGTTCCAGACGTACAGGTTTCCGCCCACGATATACGAGTCCCCCGCAGAACCCGTCGGGTGCGCCGCGGTGAGGTCGGCGGGCGTGGTGTACGAACCGCGTATCGTCGTGGCGACGCCCTGCGGCCCGACGGGCCCTGTCGGTCCTGTCGGCCCTGTCGGGCCGTTCAAACCTGCCGGGCCGATGGGCCCCGTGGGGCCGGTTGCGCCGGTGTCCCCCTTGTCGCCTTTCGGACCCTGCGGCCCCGCGGGTCCTTGCGGGCCGGCAGGACCCGGTCTGCCTGTCGCGCCCTGCGGCCCCTGCGCTCCAACCGGCCCCGCCGCTCCCTGCGGGCCGGGGTCGCCCTTATCACCCTGCGGTCCCTGCGGTCCCGTGGGGCCGACAGGACCGGGACAGCCCGGCGCGCCGGGAAATCCGGCAGGTCCCGGATTGCCTTGCGGACCGCGCGGTCCTACGGGTCCTGTCTCCCCTCGCGGCCCGACCGGGCCGGCCGGACCCGCAGAATAGCAGCTTCCTGTGTTGCAATAACACGCGCGATATCTGTTATCATCACATTTTGCGTTACAGCAGTCGTGTAAGTTACTCAAAACATTACCTCCCTCTTGGTATGGTTTCGGAGTATTCTATTCACGAGGCGCAAAATGTGTGTCACGGAGGAATCGAATATATGTTTTATTTTTTATTGTTTGCTCGCCGAACTGTCACTCCGTCCGCAGCGCGGCGACGGGATCTTTGCGGGCGGCTATGCGCGAGGGTATGAGTCCGGCTATCAGCGTCAGCGCCACGGATAGTATCACGAGCGCCGCACCGCCTGTCGCCGGCAGACGCGACAGGTCGGATATGCCGGCGTATTTTTCTATTATCGCGCTCGCCGGAATATTCGCCAGCAGCGTCACCACGATGCCCAGGACGCCGGCGGTGAAGCCCACTATCATGGTTTCCGCGTTGAACACTCCGCTGATGTCGCGGCGGCTCGCGCCTATCGACTTGAGTATGCCTATCTCCTTTGTGCGCTCAAGCACGCTGACGTACGTGATGATGCCGATCATGATGCTCGACACCACGAGGCTTATACCAACAAAACCCATGAGCAGCGCGCTGATGGCCGTTATGATATTGCTGACGCTGCTCATGAGCAGACCGACAAAATCGGTGTAATGCAGTGTCTGCGGTTCCGCGCCCTCCGCCTCGGCTTTCGCGGCGAGTTCGCTGTTGTACCTGTCGATGAACCGGACTATCTCATCCTTGCTTTCAAAGTCTTTGGGATATATGTTGATGCCGCTCGGCCGCTCCTTGTCTACTATGCCGAGCTTTTCACGGTTGCCTTCGAGCGTTGCGGAACTCGTCGCGGAGTAGTTTTCCATCATGGCGGCGATCTGCTCGTCCGACATGTTTGCCATCATCTCCCTGTACTCCTCCGGCACGAGAGACATGTCGAATGCGGCGGTCTCGGTGTCCGGGCCGCCGAACGGTTTTCCGGTAAACACGTCGGCGTCGGGATTGGCCGACTGTTCCCTCACGATCTCATATTCTCTTGTCCGCTCGATCACATATTCCGACAGCTCCGGCAGGTAGAGCGCGTTCGCGTTATTCGAGCTTATCGCGGAGTCCGCGTTCGGGCGGATTATGCCGACGACGTCGAGCGTGACGGCGTCCTCCAGCGCCGAGCGCATGTAGTCGTCGTCGCCGCTCATATCACGCCAGACGCCGCCCGCCTTTTGATAAATCGCGGCATTTGGGAGCAGTTTGTACGTGAGGTCCAAAATCTCGTCGTATGTAAACTCCAGAGGCTTCGATTCAACCTTTTCGCCGGCAATCACCTTTCCAACCGTCTCTTCGAGTTCGCCCGGACTCTTCAGGCCGAGACAGTAGAGACCATAGTCCGTAATCTCGTTGTTTTCCGTGACGCAGACGAGTATCTCGTCGTGATTTTCCGGCCAGCGTCCCGCCAAAACGTCGTACTGAGTTTTCAGGAGGGCGGGGTTGTCTATCATCTCGCTCCAGATGTTGTTGTTTTGCATCATCATGTTATTTTGCATCATCGCGCCCTGGAGCGATGAACTGTCGGGCGCGCCGCCGCCGAGCATGGAGCGCATAAACAGCGCGGGATTCACCTGCACGGGGCCGTCCTCTCTCTCCTTATAGACATTCAGACGCGCGTTGGCGTACGTGTAGCCGACGGCGTTCGTCCACTCGTCCATCTCTCCGGGGTGCGCCTCCAAGTATTCCTTAAACGCGGCAAGGTCGTTTTTCTCCGCCGTGGCGGCGCCCATGAGACCGATCATGTCTGTCATTATGTCAAAGCTGTATATCTTATTCGCGCTTAAATCGCGCTCCTCCGGTTCGGCGCTCTCCTTCATGGCGTTCATGATGGCGTCAAGATCCGCCGTCTGCTCCTGGAGTTGGAGGGGGTACGTGGACAGCGTGTCCTGCTGTACCTTGTCGATATAGCTCTGCATACCGTTTGAGAGCGACATTATGAGCGCTATGCCAATTATGCCGATGCTTCCGGCGAACGCCGTGAGGAACGTGCGGCCTTTTTTAGTCATCAGGTTGTTCATGCTGAGCGACAGCGCGGTGAAAAAACTCATGGACGGCTTGCGCTCGTTTGCCTTCGCGCGCTTGACGTCATCCTCCGGATTCGCGGGGTCGGTGTCGCTTACGACTCTGCCGTCGAGAAGCCGGACTATGCGCGTAGAATATTTGTCGGCCAGCTCGCCGTTGTGCGTAACCATGATTACGAGTTTTTCGCGCGCTACCTCTTTTAAAATCTCCATTATCTGGACTGACGTCTCGCTGTCAAGCGCGCCGGTCGGCTCGTCGGCCATCAGGATATCGGGATTATTAACGAGCGCGCGGGCTATAGCGACGCGCTGCATCTGTCCGCCGGACATCTGGTTTGGCTTTTTGTTCAGTTGGTCGCCAAGGCCCACGCTCTCCAGCGCTTCGACGGCGCGTCTGCGGCGCTCCGACTTGCCGACGCCCGAGAGCGTCATGGCCAGTTCCACGTTGGACAGGACGCTCTGGTGTGTTATGAGATTATAATTCTGGAACACAAATCCTATGCGTCGGTTGCGGTAGTTGTCCCAGTCGCGGTCCGTGTAATCCTTTGTGCTGCGCCCGTTGATGATGAGGTCGCCGTCCGTGTAGCGGTCGAGTCCGCCGAGGATGTTGAGCATCGTCGTCTTTCCGCATCCGCTGGGACCGAGTATCGCCGCAAATTCGCTGTCGCGGAACGTGAGATCGACGTCGCGCAGCGCTCGCACAGTCACGCCGCCAGCCTGATAATCCTTTGTTATTCGCTTTAGCTGAACCATTTTAAATTTTCGTCTCCTTCGATGTGAAACCGCTCGTGCAGGTATAATTCGCTATTAATGACAGCATACGCCCACCCACATCCGCTGTCAAGGCGTTTGCGGAAAGTTAACGATTTATTCACATTTTCTATTCGAGCGTCAAAAGTCTCGACCGTCGACAAATTTTTCCGCCATATTTCACAAAAAAGCGTGTAAATACGCAAAGTGTTCAACATATTTTTTCAAAAAAAGGCAATAAACGACGATATAGGTATAAAATCTCCAAAATTCTTATATAATATTACCAAATAAAACGTGATATAATGTGGAATTTTTGTACAATACCACGTTTTTTAAATTTTTAATAAAAATGGTAAAAAAAGACTTGACTATAATACCGCGTTATAGTTTATATTTCTGTTAGAGGTGTTTCGGCGCGGTCTGTGCGCCGAAAACCGGTCAGCGGCGCACAGACCGCGCGGCTGGCTCAACATTTTGACGCTGCGGCGAATCCGCTGCAGGTTTGGAGGTTTTTATGAATACATACAGCAAAAAGAGCCGCGAATTTAAGTTTGAAGTCATGCGGCTGCATTTCGAGGACGCTGTCAGTGTAAACGAACTGGCAAAACGCTTTGACCTGCCGAGACAGACCGTCTACGGGTGGCGCAGCCAATACCGACGGTACGGCGCGAACTCGTTTGTCGGGTGTGGACACGGGAGGGCCACCGAAGCGGAATTGTTCAAGCTGCGCAGCGAGAACGAGCGTTTGAGGCGTGAAAACAGGAGCTTGCGCAACGAAATCAAGAGTAGGTGCGGCAACGCCGTCTAGAGGCGCCGCGCCGCCGCGAGCGCAAGGCGCAGGACGCCTTGCGCTCGCGGCGCGGGCAGGAGCGACGCGAGCGGGTCGTCATTTGCGCTTTGTCTCTTCCGTCCAGGCGATGAATGTCCTGTGAGAGACGCCCAGATGACGGCTCGCGGCGCGCGCGGACATCTCCCCGCTGCGCCACAGATCCCAAATCTTGTAAAACTCCTTCGGGCGCTGTTTTTTCGGCCGCCCGAAACGCACGCCATTAGCTCGCGCTACCGCAATACCCTCCGCCTGACGCTTTCGAATGAAATCGCGCTCGGTTTGCGCGACATAGCTCAGTATCTGGAGCACGAGATCGGCAATCAGCAGCCCCGTCAGGTCGCGGTCCTTCTGACGGGTGTCGAGGAGAGGCATATCAAGTACGACTATCGCCGCGCGGCGCTCTTTTGTTATTATGCGCCACTGCTCAAGTATTTCCGTGTAATTTCTGCCGAGTCTGTCGATACTCTTTATGTAAAGCGTGTCTCCGGCCTTTATCCTCTTTATCATCCTTATGTACGCCGGGCGGTCGAAATCTTTGCCGGATTGCTTGTCCTTGTAAATATTTTTCGGCGGGACGCCGCACTCGGCAAGCGCTATAAGCTGCCTGTCCTCTTTCTGATCCCGCGTCGATACGCGCGCATAACCGAAGTTTCGCCCGTTATTCATACCTATGCCTCCCAAGATAATTTTTGGTTTGGGCGTAAAGAGTCCCGCCCGCCGCTGACCGGCACTTTATTCCGTCATATTTCAAAAAAGCCTCGCGAATACACGCAGATACACAAAGTATTCGCTCTCACCCCGGTGAATCCTCAATTCATCGTGGACTCCGCGCGTTTATGTTATCTTACGAAAAAATTGATGCGGCTATCGTCAGGCTCACTTTTGGCGCCCGAACCATTTATTGCTCGAACGCCGACTATGTCGACTGACAGTGGGTAACATTACAGTGGCAATATTACATAATAGCACATTATAGTGTAATATTTCGCAACGGTAACCCACGTTTTGTAACCATTATAGTTACTTTTTGAAAAATAATGTCAGTTTGCTGCGTTTTTTGCACAAATATATCTGGTAAGCGCCGCGGGTACGAATAATTTCGTTTGTGATGGCCTCGCCATCACAAACGAAATTATTTGCCGTTCCGCGCTCTTCCATTCCGCGCCGGTTTGTGTTACAATCATTCAAACGGCGGAGACGGCCTCGCGGCGGGACGCCGCCGAGAGGTTAATTTTTCAGGAGCGGCATTTCCGGAGGCGCGGAGATTTGACACGAGAACATAATTTAACCGCATTACTGTTGCTGGCTGCGCTCGCGGCGATTCTGGCCGGTTGCTTTCGTATGTCCGCGGACGAGCTGTACAGTCTGCCGCGCGCGTCCGAGGAGTACGTGCGGCTGCAACTCCAGATAGACGCCGTACTCAACTCCGGCGCCGAGTATTCGCCCCCTACGGGAGGAGCAAACCGGCAGTCGGTACAGGTCAAGGATCTCGACGGCGACGGGGTGGACGAGGCGCTGGCCTTCTTTTCAGTCGCGGGCAGCGAAAACCCGCTGAGGATCCATATTTTCCGTAAAACAGGAGACGATTATCAAGGCGTTGACGTTATAGAGGGCGGCGGGACATCCGTTGAGAGCGTGCGGTACGCCGATATGAACGGCGACGGGGTGACGGAAATCATTGTCGGTTGGCAGATGAGCACGGCGCTGCAGCATCTGACGATATACTCTCTGCGGGATTTGCAGCACGTCCGGATAGCCGGGGCCGACTACACGGGTATTTCTGTGTGCGATCTCAACGCGGACGGGGGAGACGACGTGATAGCCGTGCGGTTGGCGACGGCCGAGACGCCGGGGGAGGCCGAATCGTTCACCCTTATGAGCGACGGTGAGGTGGTGAGCAGCGTGACCGGACTGTCAACCGGAATGGAGTCCGTCGCGCGTATCGTTTCGGGAAGGCTGCGCGGCGGCTCGCCGGCCGTATTTGTGGACGGCAAAGCGGGCGGTTTCACGATAACGGACGTGCTGACGTATTCCGACGGGCTTGTCAACATCTCCGCGGACGCGGAGACGGGATACGCGGCCGCCACGGAGCGCGCGCTCTCCATGTACTGCTCCGATATCGACAAGGACGGCTCGATAGAGGTACCCGTCACGACGCCGCTGCCGGCGCAGTCCGAGACGACATATTACGAGATAGACTGGTACTCATACGACGCCTCCGGAAACAGAACGCTGGCGCAGTCCACTTATCACAACAATTCCGACGGGTGGTATATAATCCTCCCCGGGGCGTGGCGGAGCCGCTTTACCGTCAGACGGGAGGATTCCGCGCCGGGTGAACGCGCTCTGGTCTTCTCGTATATATACGAGCGTGACGGCGAAGAACTTCTCTTTGACGATTGTCTGAAAATTTACTCCCTGTCCGGAGACAACAAAGAGGAGCGGTCGCGCCTGTCGGACAGATTTGTGATACTGTCGGAGGGGAACGCGATATACGCAGGTCAGATACTTCCGGGCGGCCGCAAGTACGGGCCGTACGATACGCCGGAGGACGCGGCGGGGAATTTCAGGCGGATATATTCAGAGTGGTTGGCAGGATCAGCGTGAGAGGGCGCGCGGGACGGAGACGTCAGGAGGGGTGTTCGGAATGAAAAAAGTTTTGGTGCTTGAAGATGAGACGAGTATCCGCAGTTTTATAGTGATAAACCTGAAACGCGGAGGATACGACGCCATCGAGGCGGGTACGGGCGAGGAGGCTTTTGAGCAGCTGGGGATGCATCCGGACATAAAGGTGGCCATACTTGATATAATGCTGCCGGATACGGACGGTTTTGAGGTGTGCCGGAAGATAAGGGCGTCCAACTCGCAGATAGGGATTATAATGCTCACCGCGCGCACACAGGAGATGGACAAGGTCACCGGCCTGATGACGGGCGCGGACGACTACGTGACAAAACCGTTCTCGCCGGCGGAGCTGATGGCGCGCATCGACGCGCTCTACAGGCGCACGGGCAGCGTCAAGCATGAGGATATGGGCGAGATAGTCCAAGGGCCGTTTCGCCTGAACATGCGCAACAGGACGCTTGAGAAAAATGGCGAGCGCATCAAGCTCACGCAAGTGGAGTACTCCATAATGAAGATGTTTATGGACAATCCCGGCAAGCCTCTCTCTCGTGAAGATATACTCAATACCGTGTGGGGGAGAGATTACTTCGGAGAACTCAAGATAGCCGATGTGAATATAAGGCGTCTGCGCATAAAAATAGAGGACGATCCCACCGAACCGAGCTATATAACGACAGTGTGGGGATACGGATATAAGTGGGGCTTGTAACCGCCGCCGCGGGGGAGACTCGCAAGGTTGAAAAGGGGGAAGTGATTTGCCGCTGAGTTTCGACAGGATATCGGGGGGACTGCGTAACCGGTGGCTTCGCGGGACTTTGATGATCGTTCTGGCGGTGCTGCTCATCGTCATCGTGGCTTTCGCGTACTTCGTATACAACTATTATTATTCTACGGTCCGAACGGGCCTTGAATCAAAGGCCAAGACCGCCACAGACTTTTTCGCCAACTACGTCGCGAAATCGTATTCCGAGTTTTACGACAGCGCGTACAGGTATACGGAGACATTTAAGGACGGCGACAGGCTGGAACTGCAGTTTGTTGACACGGAGGGTAGGATAATGATATCGACATCCGGAGTGACCTCGGGTACCATCCCGTCGTCCCCGGACGTCACCGATTCGATAAGCAAGAGGCAGATATCCGTCTGGACGGGAAAACGGGCCATTACGGGAGAGCGCGTTATGACAGTGTCGGCGCCGATGATATATTCGGGCGACCAGGTCATAGGCGTAATGCGGTATATCACGAGCCTCAGGCGCGTGGACAGGCTTGTGTTGGTGAGCGTGCTCACCGTAGTTGGGGTGGGGGCGGCGATAATGCTCATCGTCGTGTTCATCAACATGGTGTTTATCCGCTCCGTCATAGCTCCGATGGGCGATATAACTAAGGTGTCGAAACGTATTGCCGAGGGCAGCTACGGTATACAGATAGACAATTCCTACCGCGACGAGATCGGTGAAATGGTGGATTCCATAAACGAAATGTCGATGAAAATAGCAAAGACGGAGAAATTGCAGACGGAGTTTATATCGTCGATATCGCACGAGCTGCGCACACCGCTGACGGCCATAACCGGTTGGGGTGAAACGCTGGTGTACGACGAAAATATAGATGGTGAGGCGAGACGGGGCATAGTCATTATTCTGAAAGAAGCGCGCAGACTGACGAAGATGGTAGAGGAACTATTGGATTTTACGCGCATGGAGGACGGGCGCTTCACGCTGAATATTGAGATAATCGACATAGCGGCGGAGCTTGAGGACGCCATATTCACGTACCGCGAGCTGCTGCACCAGGATGAGCTTGAGTTCGATTATGAGCCGTATCCCGGCGATCTCCCGCAGATACCGGGAGATCCCAGCAGGCTCAAGCAGGTGTTCTTGAATCTTTTTGACAACGCCGCCAAATACGCGCGCGACGGCAAGCGCATTTCCGTTTCGCTCACGCCGGAGAAAGGGTTTATCGTCATCCGCATACGTGATTACGGGCCGGGCATACCGGACGACGAGCTCGAGAGCGTGAAGATGAAATTCTATAAGGGCAGCAATTCAAAGGAGCGCGGGAACGGGATTGGGCTTGCGGTCTGCGACGAGATAATACGTTATCACGGCGGCACGCTCCAACTGACCAACGCCGGGGACGGAGGCCTCGTCGTCGCCGTCTCGCTGCCCATGACGACATGAAATACAGGGACAACAAAATGCGCCCAAAAGATTGACAAGTCGACAACGTTTGAGGTATACTGCCGCTCTCATAGAGTAATGAGTATTACTAATAGAGGGGGGTTACGATTGTGGCAGTCTTTCATCAACGAACAATCAGTGTGAACAGCAAATCCATTCAAGCAAAGTGGTATGAAGTATCGCCGAACGAGATGAAAATACAGACGTCGGGATCAGCATTGACGAGTTGCGGAACCAACGCATCTTTCTTTGTTCCAAATACAAGCAATGGACCGATGACCGCGATGCACGTTTTGTGGGGTTCTGCAGTGTTTAACGGGGGATCGAACAATTTCGCGGATCAGAATAACCAACAAAACACCAAAATGAGCGCGTTGTATTGCCGACTGCTCGTTTCAACGGCTGTTGGCTATGGGTTTGGTATCATCAACCAAGCTCAAACCTATTCGGATGTTCCTCATTAGAAAAACTGCGGTGCATTTCGGCGGCGCGGCGTATGTATTCGTCGGCAATTGTAAAAACGACAGATATTCGGGAATAAATATTCCGGTACTCTCGGGAGACAGCGTACCCGACCGCCTCTCCGCGTTTTGGAATTTGTAGGGAGCAGCCATTCTGACGCCGGCGCCGCATCGCGAGAGTCAGATTGTTATAACTCGTCTGCTAAGCTGTGAACGTGGTGGACGAAATAATATGAATAGTATGAAAGGGAGTTTTTCAAATGGGAGATATTTTAAAGGGTAAGGTAGCGGTAGTAACAGGCTCGGGACAGGGAATCGGACGCGCAATCGCGATGGCCTTCGCGGAGGAAGGGGCCAAGGTAGTAACAAATAACCGAAAGCCCGGCTCAACCGGCGCGTCCATGGTCACGGAGGAGCAGGTGAAGAAGCTGTCCGCCGAAGAGCTGGAGACCTTCAAGAAAGGCATGGAGGCTGAAAACGGCGACGCCGCCACGACGGCCGCCGCCATAAAGGCGCTGGGAGGAGAGGCCACGGCCGTATTCGGCGATATCGCGAAGATTGAGGACGCGGAGCGGCTGATCAAGACGGCGGCGGAGACGTACGGCCGTATCGACATACTCTGCAATGTCGCGGGCGGCTTCGGGTTTTCCGACATTGAGGACATCACGGACAAGTTGTGGGACCGCGTGAACGGCGTCAAGCCGCGCGGTTATTTCCACACGATGAAATACGCAATACCATACATGAAAAAGCAGAAATCCGGCAGGATACTGAATTGCGCCTCGCCGGCGTTCCTGGGCGACGTGCTCAAACACGCCGAATACTGCGCCGCGAACGCGGGCGTCGTCGGGCTGACGCGCGGCGCCGCCATTGAGCTGCGTCCGCACGGAATCACCGTCAACTGCTTCGCGCCGTTCGCGCTCACGCGCGCGTCCTACGAGTTGGAAGCGGCGAAAGCCACGGCTGACAAGCCGATAATAACGGAGGGTAAGACGTTCATGGAACTCGGCGCTACGCCCGGGCCTGAGTATGTCGCGCCATTCGTCATCTATCTGGCGTCGGACAAGTCCGAGAAAGTATCGGGCGCCGTGTTCATAGTGGGCGGAAACATGGTCGGACTGTACTCCACGCCGGCGCCCGATAAGATGCTCTTTAAACAGGCGCCCGAAAAGTGGG
Source organism: Oscillospiraceae bacterium (assembly GCA_031278515.1). Lineage (GTDB taxonomy): Bacteria > Bacillota > Clostridia > Oscillospirales > Oscillospiraceae > JAISBX01. The sequence continues at coordinate 18,633 of JAITKI010000084.1, forward strand.
ATGTCGGGGAACTGTTCGAGAAGGTGGAGACGGAACTGTTCACCGACTATAAGAGCATAGCGGACTGAGGCGAGCGCGCGACCGTCTCGCGGGCGGCTTTCCGCTACCGGTCGGCGACGAGAGACAACTTCCCGAACAGTACGTACCGCGCGTCGTCAAAGTCATACGCGCAGGTGGACAGCGTCACAACGCGATCGCCGGCTTCCACGGAGACGTCGGAGGAAAACGCCGAGTAGCCCTTTGTGGCGCTGATCCACTCCAGAAAATCATCGTCCGACGAGAAGCGTATGCGCCACGCCTCGTTGCTTGTAGACGCCACGTATCCGGCGAAGAGCTGTATTTCGTAGTCGCCGTCCGGCGTGAGCAGCCGGAATGTCGGGTGCGCGTTGAAGAACGACTGATCCCTGTAGCGGGTCAGCGTCCAGAACATGCTGTGATTTCGCATGTTGTGTCCGTAAATTATGGTGTTCCTGTCCGCAAAGCCAAGGCTGTTGCGGGAGTCGATAAACAGCGATCCGGAGCCGTTTTGCCTGTGGTCGAACAGATGAGTCAGGTAGTATGTGTTGTCGGCGCCGTGTACGACAGGGTAGTTCACGTTCGTGCCGACGCACAGCAGCCACGCCGTGAAATCGGGGTTGACCCCGCGCAGACCTTCAAAGTCAACCTCCGGCCAGTAGTCCGGCGCGGGATTGTCCACATAGTTGGGCTTTGCCGGCTGGGCGGGTTCGTCGGAGACCGTCTCTTCGGGGGAGGCGCTCGGTGGCGGTTGGGGAGCGGGCGTCGGATCCGCCGGGGTTTCGGCTGCGGGCGTGGGCGTACTGACATTTGGCGGGGGCTTGACGAAGGTGTGCTCGATGTCGCTGTACGCGTCGTCGGCTTTTTTGTATTCGAGCATACCGTCTATGAGTTTGTAGCCGGAAAAAAACATCACGCAGACGCACGCGACAAGGACGACGCGCCTGAGCGCGGCGGCCCTTGTTTTACCGGAGCGACCGCGGCGTCCGTTGCGGTCGCCCGGCGCGTTTTCACCATTACCGTTGTTGCCTCCGTCGAAAGACATAAGACCCTCTCCCGCTTTTATTCGGAACCTGCGCTTGACGCCTTAAACACATTCTCAGGCATTGCCAATCCTACCACAGTATGCGGGGCTTGTAAAGACATGATAATTAAGAATAATTTCGTTTGTGATGGCGGAGCAATCACAAACGAGTCACGGGAGCTTGGATCTCGCCGCGCGCGGCTCGCAAAGAGCGCTTTCCGGGGAATAAATCCACGGGAAATGCGGAATA
>JAITKI010000096.1 GCA_031278515.1 Oscillospiraceae bacterium
TATTTCGCGTTTTCCGGGGATTTATTCCTCGGAAAACGCTCTTTGCGAGCCGCGCACGGCGAGATCCAAGCTCCCGTGACTCGTTTGTGATGGCAAAGCCATCACAAACGAAATTATTCAAAAAACAGGCGGTTTGACAATCGGAGCGGGAAGTGGTAAAATATTCATGCGCAGGACGGCAATCCGAGGCGCGCCGCTAAAGGTGCGCGGCGCGCGCCGGGTGGGGTCCGACGCGCGTAGGCGCGTCCTGTGCGAGACGGACGTATTAGCGGCATTCCGCTTGGGTAACGGGATAGCCGCCCTCCTAATCAGAGTATGCACCCCGGCCGGTAAAGCCTTGATTATTCAGAATCAGGCTGGTCGGGGTGATGCGTCCGCTCCGCGAATCGCCCGGATCATCCTGCCCGTAAATGTCACGCCGGCGCCGGCGTCCGGACGCGGGATCACCGCGAGCCGCCTTTGGGCCGCCGATGTGAATTTTGCCCCGCCCGCGCGGAATCCGGAAGGCGTTCCATGTTTTTTGGCTGTGGTTATCTCACCCAACCGTCAAGGCACACGCCGGCGGCGGGATCGGTCGCTCTGGAAAAAGAGTCGGGATACCGCGCGCGCCACGCGGCCATCGCTTCGTCGGAGACCTTTTCCGTCTCGACGAGGAAGCCGCTTATGACCATGCCGGTCACGCGCCCGGATGTTATCGCGTGGGGCGATATGAGGTTGATAGCTCCGCCGCGGTCGAGCGTCTCCGCGTCTATGGGGTCAAAGCGCGCGCCGTGGTCCACGTACACCACCCCGGGCATGAGCCGCTGCGTGAGGTACGCGGCGCAAAGCACAGCGCCCCGCTCGTTGTATACTTTCACAATGTCGCCGTACTCAATGCCGCGCGCGGCTGCGGTTTCCGGGTGTATCCACGCCGGCTCGTACTGATACCCGTCGCGCGCGCGTATTTTCATCGTGTCTATCTCCCGGCTCCACGTCACGTCGTCAAGCTGCGCGTGAAATCGCCAGCGCCCGTGGTTTGACATGCACAGCAGCGGGTAGCGCTCCGCCCGCGCGCCCGTCAGTCGCTCGTCATGGAGCGCGCTGCTCTCCACCCATTTGGGGTGTGGCGGCCGTTCCGCGTCGTCCGGGAAGTGCTCGGAGATGGCCGTGGATGTGAATTCCAGCTTGCCGGTGGGCGTTGTAAGCGGATTTGAGTCAGGATCGAGCGCGAACAGCGACAGTCCCGCAGGCTTCTTCTGTATATCGGGATCGGCGGGTACGACAAAAATATCCTTCTTGCGGAACTCGTCCCCGGTGTCGAGGTGCGCCACGCCCGAACCCTGCCAGAACAGCTCTATCACGCGTTTTATCGATATCTCGTTACCGGTGTACGCGTTATATATGTCGCCGCCGAGCTTCTTTGCCACTGCGGCGACGCAGTCAAAGTCATTTCGGGAGAGCCCCACGGGGGGACACGCCGGGTACTCGTGATACACCGATGTGAACACACCTCCCCCGGCGTCGTCGGCTATGTCCTCCATCTCGAACTTTGTCGCCACCGGCAGTATTATGTCCGCCAGATAGCAGTCGTTTTCCATCCACGGGTGCTGCGCGACGACGCACTCGATTTCCGGGGAACGCATCGCCTTGACGAAATTGAAGCCGTCGTTCCAGCAGGTGACCATGCACGGAGAGTCGGTCCAGATCATGTGTATACGCGAGCATCCGGGCGCGGGAAACACGTGTTTTGTCCACTGCTCCTCCGCGGGTCCGCAGAACGACAGCAGCCCCCACCACTCTATACGATCTTTCAGGATGGCGTCGTGTACCATGCACTTGGGTATGGATTGCTGCGGCGGAGGACCGCCCGCGCCGTCCGTCGTCAGTTCCTTGAACCGGCGTATGGCCTCCTCAATCTCCGCGTCGTCGCGCCAGCCGCGCGCGGTCGCAAATTTGCGGAAGTTGTTGGTCACGTTGTCCGAACCGCCGACGTTGCCCTTGATAAGCGCCTGCTGCGCCAGGAACGCCTCGTCGATGACCGTATCCGCCGCTACGGGCGTGGGCACGAGGTCGGCGCGTACAGGCAGATTTATCGTCGCCTCGCCCTGATACGGCATTGTGTACGGGTCGGTGTGCAGATGCCACTCGAGCCACTTCACCTGGTGTACGCCCGACTTGCCCAGCCCCTGCATACCCAGCAGAATAGACTGGAGGCGCGCCGGCTCCGTTGAGAACGCGCCGCGTATGCCCGGGCCGCCGTTACCTATGGATATGCTCGTTATCTTTTTGCCCCACGCGCGCGCAAGCGCCTTTATCGTCCACTCCGGGACGCCGCACTTCTCAGACGCCCACGCGGGCGTCTTGGGCTCTCCGTCCTCTTTCCCGAGGACGTAATCAAAGAACGGCTCCGCGCCCACGGCGTGCGTCTTTACGTATTCGCCGTCATACGCGCCCTCCGTCAGCCACACATGCGCTATGGCGAGGTAGAGCGCCGCGTCGGTATTCGGCAGCACGGGTATCCACTTATCGGCAAGCCGGCAGGCGGAGTAATTCAGCGCGGGATCGACATAGACAAATTTCACGCCCAGAGAATGTATCCACGACGACAGGCGGCTGGCAAGATAGCCGTCAAAGCCGACTGACGTCGTCTCGGGGTCGGCCGCCCAGAACAGCAGCATCTCGGTATTTTTCGCGATGTCCGGCCAGACGTTGCCCGACGGCTGCATTTCGCCGACGGGCTCGCCGCCCCAGACGTTCTTGCTGCCCCAGGCGTATCCCTCCCACGAGTCCATATTGCGCATCTGTATCGTGTACCCGCCCAAAAGCGACAGCAAGCGGTTCGCGCAGCCGTGGCTGGGCGCCGTGTGCTTGCCCTCTCCGTGCATATCGGCCTCGGACAAAACGGCGGTCATGCCGTATTTTTCACGCACGCGAGTCAACTCGTCGGCGATAAGCTGCGCCGCCTCGTCCCACGATATGCGCGCGTACCCGGACTTACCGCGATTTTGCGTGTTCCGCTCGCCGCGCGGATCCCAGTCCACGCGTTTTAGGGGATAGCGCACTCGGTTTTCGGAATACACGCGTTTCTTGTACGACATGTAATAGCAGCCCGGAAGCGTGCGTTTCGGCGGAGTGAACGCGCTCCCGCGCGCTTCAATGCGCCACGGATTTTTGCTGTTCCAGTCGATGTAATCCTCATAGTGCAGCGGACGGATCCTTGTGAGTCTGCCGTCGCTGTCCGATTCCACAACAGTCGGCAATCCGCTGCGCGGCCCGAGTAGGCTCGCGGCTTTGAAGACGCGCCTGTGCGCGCGAATATCAACATTCCCCTGAGACATGTGTATCCCTCCATCCCCGTAGTGCGTATTCCCGCAGTTTGCCGTTCCGGCTATGCCCGGCGTCTCATTTTCCCTGTCGGTACAGTTTACCACAAGCGAAACGGAACATCCACCCATAAAAATATCCGGGGACGCCGAAAAAGCGTTCCCGGATATTTTTTATGCGCCGCGCGGCGGCATGGCGGCAGGCGCTTACTCGTCCTGGAGCGCGTCGTAGCCCTCCTCGCCGGTACGTACTTTGATGACGTTTTCCACATCGTAGATAAATATCTTTCCGTCTCCGACGTTACCGGTGTACAGCGCTTCCTTTGCCGTCTTGACGAGCGCGTCAACGGGAACTTTGCTGACGACGATGTCCACCTGTATCTTGGGCAGCAGCTTAGTCTCTATGGGAACGCCGCGGTAGACTTCGGTGTGTCCTTTCTGCATGCCGTAACCGAGGACGTTTGTGATAGTGAGTCCGGTTATCCCGATTTTGTCGAGCGCAGTCTGCAGACCCGCGAATTTGTTCTGATTGGTGACGATTGAAACCTTTGTGAGCTTCGTCTTGTCGCCCGTGGAGACATCCTTGACGGGAATCGCCACATCCGCCGGGACAGTCGGCGCAGCCGCAGCCACCGCGGCCACCGCGGCGCTCTCGTATGTGAACTCCTCCGGCGCGAACAGGAACCCGCCGTAAGCAGAGGGCAGACCGTGCTCCGGTCCGTCGAGACCCATGATCTCCTCCTCGGGCGTCACGCGCAGACCATTGACCGACTTGATTATCTTGAACACGATTGTCATTGTCACGATCGTCCACGCGGCTATGGCTATCACGCCGATTATCTGCGTGCCGAGCTGCGCGAAACCGCCTCCGTAGAGCAGCCCGGTGGCCTCCGTGAAACCGCCCTTTCCGTCGGGAACCGACGCCGCGAAGAGTCCTGCCGCTATAGTCCCCCATATGCCGTTGACGCCGTGTACCGCTATGGCGCCGACGGGGTCGTCCACATGGCATTTGAAGTCTATGACCTCCACCGCCACGACGACGAGTATGCCGGCCACGGCGCCTATTATCAGCGCGCCTAACGCGTTCACGTTCGCGCAGGGAGCTGTGATCGCCACAAGTCCCGCCAGCGCGCCGTTGAGCGACATGGACACATCCGGCTTGCCGTTTTTAATCCATGTAAAGCACATAGTGACGACTGTCGCGACGCCGGGCGCCACCGTCGTCGTGAGGAATATGGAACCGAGCTGCGTCGCGTCGCCCGCCGCAGCGCCGTTGAAGCCGTACCAGCCGAACCAGAGGATAAAGCAGCCGAGCGCGCCGAGCGTTATGGAGTGGCCGGGGATGGCGCGGGACGTCTTTTTGCCTGTCTTTTTATCCTTGACATACTTGCCGATACGGGGGCCGAGTATCGCGGCGCCGATAAACGACGTTATGCCGCCGACCATGTGTATGGCGGACGAACCGGCGAAATCAATGTATCCGCGCGTAAACAGCCAGCCTTGGCTGTTCCACACCCATCCCGCCTCAATCGGGTATACGACAAGGCTGATGACCGCCGAATAGAGGCAGTACGCCGAAAATTTTGTGCGCTCCGCCATCGCGCCGGAGACGATAGTAGCCGCCGTGGCGCAGAACACAAGGTTGAAGACAAAGCCGGAGAAGTCGAAGTTCGCAAAGTCCGTGAAAATGCCGAGATTAGGTACGCCGATAAATCCGAACGCGTAGTCCTCGGCGCACATCAGTGAGAAGCCAAGGAATACAAAGCATACCGTGCCGATGCAGAAGTCCATGAGATTTTTCATGATGATGTTGCCCGCGTTTTTTGCCCTCGTGAATCCTGTCTCCACCATCGCGAATCCGCCCTGCATGAAGAACACGAGCGCCGCTCCTATGAGAAACCATACCGGAAACACGCCGCCGCTTGCTATGGCGCTTATTTCCTCTCTCAGAGCATCTGTCAGTTCCGCCATTTTTCATTATCCCCCTTATTAATAAATAGATATATATTATAAAAACGGCGCGCGTCCCGCCGGGCGGCTGTCTCCGCCTGCCGCCCGGATAAAACGCACGCCATTGTGCAAAAGTTGGCAATTTTTAATGTTCACGGGAATCTCCGCGAGGGCTGCTCTCCGCCTGCCGCGGACGTCAAGAGTCCAAAACGACTACTTCATAGCACGTGTGGTAAATTTCTACCGGTTCATAGAACGCGCTCCGTACCGACGACGGCCCGTATTCGGCGCCCGCTCAAAAGGTCGGACGCTTTTATTCGCGCTTCTCTGCTGTCATAAAACCTAGTGCCGTCCTGAAAAAAGATCTTCCTCTGAACTCCCTCTTCAGTAAGTCGTCACCTCGGAAACTATTCGCATTTTCCGGGGATTTATTCCCCGGAAAATGCTCTTTGCGAGCCGCGCACGGCGAGA
>JAITKI010000040.1 GCA_031278515.1 Oscillospiraceae bacterium
AAAAAACACGCGGGAGCAGCCGGAAAACGGCTTCCCCCGCGTGAAAAGCAGCCCCAAAAATGGTATAAGGACACGGACATGGTGTACAACTACAGGGGCGACGTATACTACTGCCGAAATTATTCGTCAAATTTTTTTCAGAGCCGATCTGAATTTTTTTCAGAGCCGAAATTATTCGTCAAATTTTTTTCTTGACATTCGGCGCGATAAGATGTAGTATGATGGTGGAAGGCAGAACCGAAACGGTTCGCCCCAACAATAGGATTGCTTTGAAAGTAACCGCTACCGTGGGCCGGGGGCGGTTACTTTCGTTTGTCCATGTACTGGAGTATCGTCACAATCAGCGTTACAATTGTAATTGCTATTGTAATGACCTCGAACATCGACACCCGGCCTCACCCCCTTTCGGATTGCTCCGACAAGAAGCTCGGCGAACCGTCCCGCTGCCTTCCGACAGTATTCTACATGCTCACGCCGCCGCTGTCAACGCGGTGCGCCTTCGAATGTTTTCGTTTGCAGCAGTTTTCGCTCTCCCGTCCTTTTCGCCTACGGCGAAAAGAATTTTTGCGAGGAGTGCGCCCCGTGCGACGGAGCAAAAATTGTAATATTCCGCATTTTCCGGGGATTTATTCCTCGGAAAATGCTCTTTGCGAGCCGCGCGCGGCGAGATCCCTGCTCCCGTGACTCGTTTGTGATGGCGAAGCCGTCACAAACGAAATTATCCGATAAACACCAATGTTTTCGTTTGCAGCGGTTTTCGCTCTCCCGTCCTTTTCGCCGTAGGCGAAAAGGACGGGAGAGCGTCTCGTCCTCACGGACTGCGCTAAGCAAGTTTCCGGCTAAAGCCGGGAACTTGCTCGCTCCGTCGTTCGTCCTCTCCCCACGACGTCATTCGACTTCGTGGGGGCCCCTATATAACGGAGCAAAAATTGTAATATTCCGCATTTCCCGGGGATTTATTCCTCGGGAAATTCTCTTTGCGGGCCGCGCACGGCGAGAACCAAGTTCCGCGACTCGTTTGTGATGGCGAAGCCATCACAAACGAAATTATTCTCAATGACATTCGGACAACGCCGCGAGGATCGCGTCCGCGCACTCGTCCACGGTAAGCGCGTCGAGCCGGACATCGAAGCCATCCTCACGCAGACCTCGCAGCAGCGACACTGTCTCGGGCGTGTCAAGTCCGTAAGCGGAAAGCGCGTCAGGCTGCCCGAATATCTCTCGCGGCGTCCCGTCCATGACAATCCGCCCGTCCGACATGACGATGAGTCTGTCGGCGCCTATGGCCTCGTCCATATGGTGCGTTATCAGCACGACCGTGACGCCGAGTTCACCGCAAAGCCTGCGGATTATGCGGATAATACTCTCGCGGCCGCGCGGGTCGAGCATCGCCGTCGGTTCGTCGAACACGATACATTCAGGCTCCATAGCCAGAACGCCCGCTATGGCGACGCGCTGCTTCTGCCCGCCCGAAAGCAGATGCGGAGAATGCCCGGCATACTCGCTCATACCGACGACGCGCAGCGCCTCGTCCACGCGTCTGCGAATATCCCCGGAGGGGCAGCCGAGATTTTCCGGCGCGAACGCGACATCTTCCTCGACGACACTCGCGACTATCTGGTTGTCGGGATTTTGGAACACCATGCCGACCGCTCGGCGTATATCCAGCGCGCGCCGCTCGTCCGACGTATCCATGCCCCCGACAAGCACGCGCCCGCCTACGGGCAGCAGCACGGCGTTGAAATGCTTCGCCAGCGTGGACTTGCCGGAGCCGTTATGTCCGAGCACAGCCACAAACGCGCCGCGCTCCACGTCCAGATCTATACCGTCCAGGACGCGCTCGGGTAGCTCGCCTTCCCGCGCCTTATACGAGTATATCAGTTTCTCGGCTGCCAGAACGGTGTCACGCGCGCCGCTCCCGCCGTTCGTATGTCCGGCCATTTCAGGCATCTTACCAGCTCCCCGCGCCAAAGCGATCCCGGCGCGAGACGCCACGGAGTCGCGCGCTTATTTACTTTGCAGACCATTTTATCACTGCGGGCCGCCCGCTGTCAATTGCTCCATCTGCACGTGGCGCCGCAGGGGAGAACGAGTCCGCTGTCGGTAACCGGAAGTCCCAGTTCGTCTGCCCCGGAGCGTCCGCCGAATCGCTCCGTAAACACGCGGCCGACTATATACGACAAGACGGCAGGGGACAGTCCGGCTGTGTATGAGCTGATCATGACGAACAAGGGCGCGTCGCACAACACGTCCGCGCATATTCCGGCAAGCCCGAACAGGTCGTCCTCCAACTTCCACCTCTCGCCGGACGGACCCCTGCCGTATGACGGCGGATCCATCATGAGCGCATCGTATCTGTGTCCGCGCCGTATCTCGCGCTTCAAAAAGCCCGCGCAGTCGTCTACTATCCAGCGCACCGGACGGTCTCCGACGCGTGAATCTCGCGCGTTTTCTCGCGCCCACGCCACCATTCCGCGCGCCGCGTCCACGTGACATACGGACGCGCCCGCCGCCGCCGCCGCGACAGTGGCGGCGCCCGTATACGCGAACATGTTCAGGACGCTTACGGGACGCCCGGCATTCCGTATGGCGCGCGTCAGGTAGTCCCAGTTTGACGCCTGCTCCGGAAACAGGCCCGTGTGCTTGAAATTCGTCGGCCTTATATTGAACTTCAAGTCGCCGTAGCTTATTTTCCAATTATCGGGGAGATTGCGCCGGCGCCATCGTCCGCCGCCCGCCGGAGAGCGCTCATACCGAGCCGCGTGTTCGCGCCATCCTGGGTGCTCCCGCGGAGCGCTCCAGATCACCGTTGGATCAGGTCTCACGAGCAGGTGATCGCCCCATCGCTCCAGACGCTCGCCGTCTGAGCAGTCTATAAGCTCATAGTCCGACCATTTATCCGCTACCCACATTATATGGCGCCCCCTCTTGCCCGCGTGTCCCCGCCCGCGTCCGTCTGTACGGATGTTCTGACATAGCCGCCATGCGGCAATTATAATAATGCGTCAACCCTCGGCAGTTGCTGCGAGCGGCGAGCCGATGGGGACAGCAGCAAATAATATCCGCAATGCGGATACGAGTATTATATCATATGAATGTTTTCGTTTGTAGCGGTTTTCGCCCCTTCGTCCTTTTCGCCTGCGGCGAAAAGAATTTTTGCACAGGAGTGCGTGAAGTCCTTCGACTTCGCGGGGACCCCTATATAACGGAGCAAAAATTGTAATATCCCGCATTTTCCGGGGATTTATTCCTCGGAAAACGCTCTTTGCGAGCCGCGCGCGGCGAGAACCACGCTCACGTGACTCGTTTGTGATGGCGAAGCCATCACAAACGAAATTATTCAAAGGATATTAACCACTTGCAAAACGGCGCAAAACATGGTATAACGTGAGAAAAAATGGTATAATGCGAGAAAAAAGCGGAGATAAGGAAAATGCGGACAGAACAAATACAAATTGTGAGTGTAGAGCAAATTATGCCGGAAAAGCATAACTATCGGAAGCTGAAAGAGTTGCTGAAATGAAAGTGGCGAATATTATTACTTTGTTTAGTGTTTTAACTTATAATTTCTATTGCCAAGTTAATTTTATATACTCGGCACTATTGTTAAATGACACAAAGATTTATTTGTATGTGGGGGCTTTCCTTTTGACATGCATATTATTTGCAGAAAATATCGTAAAGCTATTTGATTGTAAAAAAACTATTGGCTATTGCATAGTATTTGTTTCGGTTATTGTAAGCTTATTGACATTAAAATTAACTATCGTGTAAGCGCCAAGCCAAATACTTATGATTTTTGCTTTTGTCTTCTCGACCGACCTGGCAATCGACCCTGTTACGGAAGAAAACAGAAACGCTTTTTTAAGTATTCGTGATTCGTTGGAGGTGGGAAAGTACGAAATAGCCTTTCCTTCGGTAGGCGAATAGGGTTCAGCGCCATATTGGTCTCATACCATTCCCGTGTTTAGCCGCACAAATAGGGCAGAATCTTTGCGGTTTTGCCCCGTTTTGCGTGTTTAGGCTTATTCAGCGTAGCAATCGACCACGAGAAGCGATAGAGCGCGGCGGCAAGTATACGCCTAATGTTAGTTATATGGTCGCGTCAAAAGCACACGCCGTCAATCTCATAATCTTCCGAACAGTCGGCTTCACCCGTGATGCAGGTAAAACAGCCGTCCCAACCGACTGTTGCCGTGCCGATAGCCCATATCGGACTGCCGCATTGGGCGCAAACCGCGCCGGACTTTTTCGCGCTAACCGCCTCGACCAAGGCGGCGCGGTATGCTTCCGCATCCTCTGTGGGATTGTTCTTGCGGTAGCTCTCCAAGAAGTTTACGAGCGAGATAGGGTTAAACGGCCACACATCCTGATGAAGAGTCGTTTTTGGGTGTGACATTTTCCCTGACTATTGACAGAGGAAATTTTTGACATCCGCCGCGCTGTCTTTTTGGCGTGCTGTTTTTTTGGTATGATACAATTTTACCAAAATTTTTCGACAATTTGACTATACATTACCCCGAAAATAGTTTACAATATGGCAATGCTTCATTTGGCGCCGCGCGCTAACGGCGCGGCATGACGTTAGAACGGGAGGAACCACAGATGTTTACCGAGAAAGACAACTATCTGGCGACACTCAAAGGCGAGACGCCCGAGTGGGTACCACAGTATACCTTCGGACCTATGCCCGGCGCGACAAAACCGGTGGCCAACCACATGTTCGAGCCGCCTCTCCTCAACGAACACCGCGACAGGGGCGGCGGGCCGGACATATGGGGCGTTAACTACGTACCCACGGAGTCGACTGGCAACGCGCTCATACCCGACAACAGCGTGTTCATCTTGCCCATCGACAATCTGACGCAGTGGCGCGACATAATCAAGGCCCCGGATTTTTCCGGCGTGGACTGGGAGACGCTGGTTAAAAAGCAGATAGAGAAATCGGGAATCGACCGCAAGCAGACCGCTATGGCGCTCAACCTGCATTTCGGGTACTTCCAGCACCTCATGTCGTTTATGGGCTTCGAGGACGGGCTGCTCTCGTTCTATGAGGAACCGGATGAGGTTCACGAGCTTCTTGATTATTTAAGCGAGTTTTACATATCGGTGGCGG